>NZ_JBLWIT010000147.1:0-3642 GCF_048381435.1 Rhodococcus mengyinensis
GAACGAGCATTTGCAGGAAGGGCGCTCCGGTGCCGCGGGTGAGCAGGCCTCGGTGCTGTTCATCGCGGATCCGGGCAAACCTGCGGCTGTTGCCGAACGCATTGCGGAGTACCTGCCGGAACGCCTGCGCAGCTCTGACCGGGTCGGGCGCCGGTGGACGACGTGCGTACGCCGCAAACCGTACCTGCCCGACGAGCAAGCAGACTTCGCTGATGTCATCGACACAGTCGATCCGTCCTCCGAAGAGGAAGACATCGTCGTGTACCTCACCGATCTGCCGCGACGCGAGGACACCCTACCCGTGGTGGCCGAAGTCAGCGCCGACCACAAATTCGCGCTCATCTCCGTCGCCGGAGTGGGCGGCGTCAACATCGAGCGCCGCGTCCGCACCGTCACCGAACTCGCGATCGCCCGCATCCTCGGGGAACCGGAACTCAAGCCCCCCGGCGCGGCGCGGCGGTTCCCGTCTGTGCAGATTGAGGACGGTATCCGGTACTTCGCGCCCGCGGGACTGCGGCGACTGCGACTGCTGTCGGGGATGGTGCGGGTCAACCGGCCGTGGCGACTGGTCACCGGACTGTCGAAGGTGCTCGTCGGCGCGTTCGCCACGGGTGCGATCGCCCTGGCCACCGAGACGATCTGGTTGTTCGCGGACACGATGGGCCCATGGCGTATGAGTGCGGCGACGGTCCTGTCGATCGTGGCGATGATTCTGTGGCTGATCCTCGATCACGAACTGTGGGAGCGGCCGAAGTCGCCGGAGGAGCGTGATCGTTCGGTGCTGTACAACACCGCGACCGTGGTCACCCTGGTCATCGGCGTCGTCGTGCTGCACGTGGCGCTGTTCTGCCTGCTGCTGTTCACCGCGTGTCTCACTCTTCCCCCGGAACTGCTGTCCCGCATTCTCGGGCACGGGGTGAACTTCTTCGATTACCTGACGCTCACCTGGTTGCTGGCGTCCATCGCCACCATCGGTGGGGCCCTCGGGTCGGGTCTCGAGGACGACGCCGCCGTCAAGGAGGCGGCGTACGGGGTCCGGCAGCGGCAACGTCTCGAGGAGACGCGACAACCGTCGAACGAGGCGGGATGATCGTGGTCGGCGAAGCGTGCGCGACGCAGCCCTGGTGATTCATCGCAGATGTCCCTAGATGCACGGGTGCCAGATTGCGTCCTCGACCGGTGGGCCGCCCGGTCCAGGTTTGTTTTTCTCCGGCGCCCCGCGGGACTGTCACTTACTCGGTCAATTCCTCAGCCCTGTTGCCGGGTTCGCTGGTGGGCGGTGAGCAGAAGGTGGTCGAACCGGGTCCGTAGGTCCGGAGCGGGTTCGCACTCGGCGAATCCGGCGACGAGTTGTTCGGCGATCGTGCGGACTCGGGTGTTGGTCTGCTGGGAGCACCAGGTGAGAACGTCGAAGGCGCGGTCGGCGGGAATCCCGTAGACCAGCACCAGTGAGCCCTTGGCCTGATCGGTTACCGCCGGTGACTCGGCAAGTTCGGCGACCACCGCGTCGACTTCGGGTACACGACG
Organism: Rhodococcus mengyinensis; assembly: GCF_048381435.1. Lineage (NCBI taxonomy): Bacteria > Bacillati > Actinomycetota > Actinomycetes > Mycobacteriales > Nocardiaceae > Rhodococcus > Rhodococcus mengyinensis. The sequence continues at coordinate 1,528 of NZ_JBLWIT010000147.1, forward strand.
TTCGTCCGCCGATCTGCCGCCTTCGCCTTGCCCGGTCTCGCCGAATGGCATTTCACCGGTGATGCAGCCCTTCAGCTGGTACACGATCCGTACGGTGCCGGCCGCTCGACGGTGGCCCTCGAGCCGGACTTCCGCAGCTGATGGGCACACGATTCCGCGAAAAGGCGTGTTGACGTGCGGGGACGCCGCGCGGCCGCGTTGGGGTCGTGTTACTACAGGCCTTGCTTTGGCGGGATCTCGCTTACGCGTCGGTGGGGGCGAAGTCGAAGAACCGGGGCGGTTCGGGCAGCTCGAGCGCGGTAAGGATCTTTCGCTGCCCGGCGGTGACGGCGGAGCGTTGCGCCACCTGGCCGTGGTCGGTGGCGAGGGTGACCAGGTGCATCCGGTCGAGCTCGTGACGGATGCTGCGCCAGGTGTCACCGGTGGCGGTCTCGGCGACCCGGATCAGCAGCAGCGCCAGCCAGCACAACTGGACGTGGGCGCGGATGCGGTCCTCGCGGTGGTGGAAGACCGGCCGCAGCCCGAGCGAGCCCTTCATGTCGCGCCACCCGGCTTCGACGGCGAGCAGCTGCTTGTAGGCGGCGGCCAGGTCCTCCGGGGTGAGGGTGGTGTCGGACGTGCGTAGCAGCCACTTGCCGTCCAGGCCGGCCTCGGTCTTGATCGCCGTGTGGTCGATGCGCAGCAGCCCGGTGTTGGTGCGCCGCAGATACCGTCGCAGTCCCGGCTTGGATTTGAGCGAGCCGACCAGCTCGTCGCGGCGGCGCGATGTCCAGGTGTCGGAACCGTCGATCAGCTCTTCGAGGTGCGCGACGAGGTTCTCCCGTACGGCCGCGTCGCGGTCCGCCTGGTCCGGGTTGTGGCAGACGACGAATCGCCTGGTCCGGGCGCCGCCGTCGCCGTCCCCGTCACCGCCGGGCGCGACGTGCACCTCCTTGACCCGCAGGTTGCCGGCCACGGTGTGGTAGCGGCCCGGCCTGGCGAGCGCGGCGGCGGCCTCGGTGTTGGTGTGGCGCAGCTTCTCGGCGTGGATGTAATGCCCGCCGCCGCGGGTCAAATACGCTCGGTTCGCGGCGGAGGCGAAACCACGGTCGGCGACCCAGACCAACCGGCGCAGGTTCCACCCGTCCAGGTCGTCTTTGACGGTGCGGATGATCGCGGTGTCGGCGGTGTTGCCGGGGAAGGTCCAGCAGCGCACCGGGATCCCGTCGCGGGTGACGGCCATCGCGATCACCACCTGCGGCAGGTCGGTGCGGAAGTCCTTGGAGTGGCCGAACTCCCGCGCCCCGGACTCGGCCGGGTTACCGGCCCCGTCGTCGCTGGGCGGATCGGCCCGCTCCGGGCCCTCGGTCTCGAAGTAGGTGCTCGTCGTATCGACGAAAACGATGTCCAAATCCAGGTTTAACAGGTGCGCAACGGAATTGAACACATCGGCGGCGATCTCCTCGAGGGCGTCGAGGAGGAAGTCCATGCCCCGGTAGGCCTGATCGTCGGACAACGCGGTCATGTGCTCGATGGCGACGCGTTCGGTCACCCAGCCGGTCGCCGCGAGCTTCGAGCCGGGTTCGAGCGCGCGCTGGGCGACGAGGGTGAAGATCACCCGCTCCACCGCGTCGGCGGCGAGCCGCCGCCCCTCGGCGGCGCGGCGGATCGCCGCCGAGATCCCCAGCCGGTCCCAGAGCCGGTCCAGCGTCCACGCCCCGCCGAGGCGCCGGCAGTCGAGGATCTCCACCTCCCCGCCCGCGGTCGACGCCGCGGCGGACTGGTCGGGGGCGAGGAACCGCGAGATCGACGACACCAGCCGGGCCAACCCGTCCCGGTCCACGGTCTCGGCGCGGCCGAAGTTGTGGATCACCTTCGCGGTCGGCGAGCCGGTGTCCGGGTGCCGCTCGTTGTGCGCGAGCTGCAGATACGACACCACCGAGCCGTCCTTGTTCTTCCGCCGCGTCTCCCGCAGGTACATACCTACACAACACCACATCGCATGCGGCTTCACCAGCCGACACGCCGCAAGTCGTGTGCCTACAGATTTTCGCGTTCCAGACACCCTGCACCGCTCTGACCTGCGCCTTCATTCCGCGGCAGGCACGAAAATGCCTACGAACTGCGGAAGTCCGG
>NZ_JBLWIT010000148.1:0-93166 GCF_048381435.1 Rhodococcus mengyinensis
GCGGTCTGCAGACCGACCATGCCCGCGGCGAGGCGGTGGTCGTCCGGGATGGTGCCCCAGCCCATCAGCGTCGGCACCACCGGAACGTCCAGCAGTTCCGCCAGTTCCACGAGCAGATCCGCGGCGTCGGCGTTGACGATGCCGCCGCCGGCGACGATCAGCGGGCGGTCGGCGGCCCCCAGCATGTCGAGGGCCTTCTCCGCCTGCGCCCGGGTCGCCGCCGGTTTGTACACGGGCAGCGGCTGGTAGGTGTCCGGGTCGAACTCGATCTCCGCCAGTTGCACGTCGATCGGCAGGTCGATGAGAACCGGTCCGGGCCTGCCGGACCGCATCAGGTGAAATGCCTGCGCGAACGCACCCGGAACCTGGGCGGGCTCGAGCACCGTCATCGCCATCTTGGTGACCGGACCCGCGATCGCGGCGATGTCGACGGCCTGGAAGTCTTCCTTGTGCAGGCGCGCGACCGGGGCCTGCCCGGTGATCGCGAGGATCGGGATCGAGTCCGCCATCGCCGAGTACAGGCCGGTGATCATGTCGGTCCCGGCCGGCCCGGACGTCCCGATGCAGATACCGATGTTTCCGGCCTTGGCGCGGGTGTACCCCTCGGCCATGTGGGATGCGCCCTCGACGTGGCGGGCGAGGACGTGCTTGATCCCGCCGTGGTCACGCATTGCTGCGTAGAACGGGTTGATCGCCGCACCGGGGAGGCCGAAGGCCTGGGTGGCACCTTCGAGTTCCAGAATCTTGACCGCTGCGTCAGCGGCGCGCATACGAGGCATATCAGTTCTCCATCGAGGATTACGAGTTGAAGCGGGTCACTGGGAGGGGCGGCCGGACAGCCGCTCCACTCCGCGCAGCAGGCCCGAATGATCCAGGCCACCATCACCGTTCGCGCGGGCGGAGGCCATCAGCTGGGCGAGGACCGCGCCGAGGGGTGTCACGACGCCGGCCTCACGGGCAGCGCTGGTCACGATGCCGAGGTCCTTGTGGTGCAGGTCGATGCGGAATCCGGGTTCGAACGACCGGTCCAGCATCTTCTGCGCCTTCTGGTTCAGGACGGCCGATCCGGCGAGCCCGCCGCCGAGTACCTCCACGGCGGCCGCGGTGTCGACACCGTAGGCCTCGAGGAAGATGATCGCCTCCGCGAGGAGCTGGATGTTACCGGCCACGATCAGCTGGTTCGCTGCCTTCACCGTCTGTCCGGAGCCGTTCGGGCCCACGTGGACCACGGTCTTCCCGACGACGTCGAGGATCGGGCGGGCCGACTCGAAGTCTTCCGGGGCGCCGCCGACCATGATCGACAGTGCGGCGTTGACCGCCCCGGCCTCGCCACCCGACACCGGGGCGTCGATCAGCCGGAATCCACGCTCGGCCGCCTGCGCGGCGAGTGCGGTGGTGACGTCGGGCCGGATGCTGGAGAAGTCGATGATCAGCGCGCCTGCCGGGGCGTGCTCGAAGACTCCGTCCTCACCGGCGAGTACGGCCTGTACGTCGGGCGAGTCGGGGACCATCACGGCCACGACGTCGGCGCCGGCGACGGCCTTGGCGATGGAGTCCGCTGCGGTGCCGCCGGCCTCGACGAGTGCCGCGGTGCGCTCGGGCGAGCGGTTGTATCCGACCACCTGGTGGCCGGCCTTGGCGAGATGAACGGCCATGGGGCTGCCCATGATTCCGAGTCCGATGAATGCGATAGTGCTCACGAGTGTCCTCGATTCCGTCGAAAGTGGTGGTGGGTCAGTGGCCGGCGCGGGACGCGCGCTGTTCGCGGGGCAACCAGTCGAAGGTGTCCGGCCGGGTGGACTTGTACTCGAGCCCGACGTATCCGCGGTAGCCGTGTCCGGCGAGCCTCTTCAGGTAGCCGTCGATGTCGAGTGTTCCGGTGCCGGGTTCTCCGCGGCCGGGAGCATCCGCGATTTGTACGTGCCCGATGCGGTCCGCGTAGGTGTCGATCGCGGCGCCGACGTCGTCGCCGTTGACCTCGAGGTGGTAGAGGTCCGCGAGGAGCCGGAGCGAGTCGACACCGTGTTCGGCCTTCACCCGGTCGATCACGGCGATCGCCTCGGCCGCGCTCTTCAGCGGGTACGCCGGCGTGCCGCTGACCGGTTCGACGAGCACGACCGCACCGATACGATCCGCCGCCTTGCCCGCCTGGGCGAGGTTCTCGGTGGCCGTGTCGTCCTGAATCTTCGGATCCGTGCCGTCGATACGATTACCATACAGGGCGTTGAAAGCTTTGGTGCCCAATCGTTCTCCGATTCCGACGGTGATGTCGATGTTGTCGCGGAACGCCGAGACCTGCGCCGGGTCGGACAGCAGTCCGCGGTCCCCCGCCGGCATGTTGCCCGCCGCGAAGTTCAACCCGGTCAGCTGCACTCCGGCGTTCTCGATCGCGGCCACGAACGCGTCGACGTCGCTGTCCCGCGGTACGGCGGTGTCGAAGGGCCACCAGAATTCGACGGCGTCGAATCCGGCATCCCGAGCAGCCTGTGGGCGCTGCAGGAGCGGCACGTCGGTGAGCAGGATCGAGCAGTTCAGGGTGTAGGCCAAGGTATCCATCGGTTGTTCTTTCACTTTCCGGGTGTTCAGGAGACTGTGGTGTTGTCGGGCTCGGGCAGGCCTCGGTAGCGTCGCCAGCCGCCGTGATCGGTGATCTCGGTGAGCTCGCCGGCTCGGCTCTCGAGGAGGCCCGGTCGCAGGCCTACCGCCAGAACCGAACGGCCGTCGGACAGTTCGATCACGGTGAGCTCGAGTTCCTCGGGCTCCTCGGGGAGGAAGTCGGTGCGAATGTCTCCGATCGGTACGTCGTAGAGTTCACCCTCGATCGAGGCTCCCCCGGTCTCCGTCAGCAGCAGTGCGGGGAATTCGTCACGTACGGAGAAGAATCGGTACTTCGGGGCGGTCCGGACCGTGCCGAGGAACGTGTGTGCAGACACGTTGTGATGCAGGTTTCCGCCACGCATCGCTCCACCGTTGCAGAACAATTCGGCCATCTTGTCAGCTCCTTCTTCCGTGGGCAGGTGTCGCCGCTTCGGGCTTGCCCGCCAGTTCGATCGCTACCTGAAGCAGCGCTTCGCGTAGTCGTTTGGTGTTCGCGTCGAGTCCTTCGCGCACCAGGTCCTGGGTGACCGGCCACGGGGTGTCGCTGATGACGTCGTGATCGGTGACCAGGGCGATGCAGGTGTAGGACATGCCCAGTTCCCGGGCCAGCGCCGCCTCGGGGTACGGGGTCATGCTGATCAGGTCCCATCCCTGGGCCGCGTACCAGCGTGATTCGGCGCGGGTCGAGAATCGGGGACCGCGGATCGCCACCATCACGCCGCCGTCGTTGACCACCCATCCGCTCCTGCGGAGCGTCGAGACCACCGCCTGGCGTCCGCGGACGCAGAACGGATCCGCGAAGGACACGTGGACGTCGTCGTCGTGGAAGGTGTCGTCGGTGCGGCCCGTGCGGTCGACCAGCTGGTCGGGCACGACAACCGAGCCGACGCCGATCGCCGGTCGTAGCGAGCCCGACGGGGTCGGCGCGAGGATCGTGCGCACACCCAGGCTGTGCAGAGCCCAGATGTTCGCGCGGGCATTGATGCGGTGGGGCGGGATGTCGCGGTGCCGCCCGGTGCGGGTCAGGTACGCGAGCCGGCGGCCCCCGGACGACCCGAGAACGATGCTGTCCGACGTCGGCCCGTACGGGGTGTCGACCCGAACCTGCTCGGCGTCGTCGAGGAGTCCGTAGTAACCCCAGGTGCCGAGCACTGCGACGGTGGGCTGGGTGTCAGGCATGGTGGTTCACCGGTCCTTCCGAGGCCCCGTTCGTGGTCAGCGCTTCGCGCCTCTCGATCGCCGGCCGTGCCGGGGCGTCCTGGAGGTGTTCGTGCCCCGGGTGCGGGTGGATGGTGACGTCGTCCGGGTCGTCGGGCGTGACCTTCCCGTCGAGCACCGCTCGCATCTTGTCCTTGTCGAGCATGCCCTCCCAGTTCGCGACCACGAACGTGGCGAGGCAGTTGCCGAGCAGGTTCGTGAATACGCGCATGGAGTCCATGAGCCGGTCGGCGCCGAGCAGCAACGCGACGGCGGCCACGGGGAACGCGCCGATCGCGGCAGCGGTCGCGGACAGGGCGACGAAGGCCGAACCCGGCACACCCGCCATTCCCTTGGAACTGAGGATCAGGATGCCCATGATCGCGAGCTGCTCGCCGAAGCCGAGGTCCACCCCGACCGCCTGCGCCAGGAACATCATCGCCAGCGACAGGTAGATCGCGGCGCCGTCGAGGTTGAACGAGTAGCCGGTAGGGATCACCAGACCGACGACGGCGCGGTCGCATCCCGCGTTGTCCAACTTCTTGATGATGCGGGGCATGACCGCCTCGGACGATCCGGTGCCCAGGGCGAGCATGAATTCTTCGCGGCAGTACTTGATGAACTTCCACGCGTTCACTCCGGTGATCAGCTTGACGACGATCGACAGCACGATGATGAAGACGAGCGCCGCTCCGTAGCACGCCAGGATGAGTATTCCGAAGGATTTGAGGGAGCCGGCGCCGTAGTTGCCGACAGTGAATGCCATCGCGCCGAACGCACCGATAGGTGCCAGGTACATGATGTAGCCGACGATGCGGAAGATGACGTGCAGCGTCTGGTCGATCACATCCATCAGGATCGGCGGAGCCGATTCACTGAAGGACGCCAGCGCGACACCGAACAGGATCGCGAACAGCAGCACCTGCAGCAGGTTGTTCTGTGCGAACGCATCGAACACGCTGGTCGGGATGATGTGCATGACGAACTCGACGCCACCCGGCAGGTGGCCGCCCTGTGTCTTCTCGTCCAGGGCGCTGGTGTCCAGCGTGGCCGGGTCGATGTTGAGCCCGCTACCCGGCTTGACGAGGTTTCCGACGAGCAGGCCGAGCCCGAGCGCGAAGGTCGTCGCGGCCGTGAACCAGAGCAGCGCCTTGCCGCCGATCTTGCCGAGCGCCTTCATGCTGCCGACCTTGGCGATGCCGGTGACGATCACCAGGAAGATCAGCGGCGACACGACCATCTTGATCAGCTTGATGAAGCCCTCACCCAGTGGCGCCAGGTGATGGGAAAACTCCGGAAACAGGATTCCGGTGGCGATGCCCAGGGCGATTCCGATCAGGACCTGGACGAAAAGTGATCTGTACCAACGCTGCTTTGTGGGTTTCGCAGCGATTTCGACTTCAGACACGGGGCCCTCCCTCGGGGCTTGGTGTTTTCCATATTATGGAAGTTGTATTTCGTATCTCGATATAGTGAACGCCGTCACACCGACGTTTGTCAACCGATGTAGCGCAGGAATCGTCGCGATCCCCCAATCCCGCGCTATCGTCATACGGAGCGCCCTTTCCGCCTGACGGAAAGAATGTGGGGGCTCTCGGGCAGTCAGAGGATGGAGACAGACATGACGAACGGTCAGAGTCCGGCCGGCGGCGTGCAGTCGGTCGAGCGCGCATTCGACATACTCGAGATCATGGCGAGTGCCGGCGGGTCCATCGGGGTCAGCGAACTCGCCGACCTGGCCGGACTCCCCCTCCCGACCATTCACCGGCTCATCCGCACCCTGATGAACCGCGGATACGTGCGGCAGCTACCCACCCGGCGGTACGCACTCGGGCCCAAGCTCATTCGCCTCGGCGAGAGCGCCACCCAGCTGATCGGCGCCTGGTCGCGACCGCACCTGTCCGAACTGGTACGAGGCACCGGCGAGACCGCGAACATGGCCGTCCTCGACGGCACCATGGCCGTCTACGTCGCACAGGTGCCGTCCGAACACGCGATGCGCATGTTCACCGAGGTCGGCCGACGCGTCTACCCGCACTGCACCGGCGTCGGCAAGGCCATCCTCATGCAACTCTCGAATGACGCCGTGCGCTCACTGGTCGGCCGGACCGGAATGACGACGTACACCGAGAACTCTTTGACCGACCCCGACATGCTGATCGCCGATCTCGAATTGAGCCGAAACCGCGGGTTCGCGATCGACGAGGGCGAGCAGGAGATCGGCGTCCGCTGCTTCTCGGTGCCGGTGCCGAACGCTCCGACCCCCACCGCCATCTCCGTCTCCGGGCCCGCGGCCCGCGTCACCCTCGAGTCGGCGGACCACATCGTGCCGCTGCTCAAGCGCGTGGCGAAGGAACTCGGCACCGAGTTCGACAAGAACGCCGCGCTCTGATTCCAGTCGACCCATCAACAAAGGTTGACGGATCCGCCTCATCAACTTAAGTTGATACCGTGAGTGACGATCCGAACCCGGCGACCGCTTTCGCTGCCGTCGTCGCGCTGCGGCGTCAGGCCGATCAGCTCGAGCGTGACGCCGTCGCACACGCACTGTCCGCGGGCTGGACCTGGGCGGACATCGGTCACGCTCTCGGCGTCTCGGGTCAGGCGGCGCACAAACGCCTCGGTCCCGGACGATCCTCCGACAAGAAGACGAGGGGCACACGATGACATTCACCCGGGCATGGCGCGACATGCGGACGATGAAGACGCTGTTCTCCGAAACGGAGGCCGAGGCCGACCGCCTGGGTGACCGGGAACCGGGCCTCGAGCATCTGCTGCTCGCCTCGTTCGTACTGCCGGACGGTACGGCAGCCCGAGTGTTCGAGCGTCTCGGATCGAACCGGGACGCACTGCGCGAGGCGGTCATTCGCGTGCACGGGGAAGCCCTCGCGGCGGCAGGCATGACGGACGCGGGCGTCGCCACCAGCGCACTGAGCCGCCCCCGCACCGGGCCGCTGCGATTGACCGAACCTGCCCAGGCCGCGTTCCGCAATGCGGTGGCGCTCGCGAAGTCGGAACGAAGACCGATCGTCGGAGCCGACCTCGTTGCAGCCGTCGCCACCATCACGCACGGCACCGCGGCGCGGGCACTGGAATCACTGGGACTCGTCCGGTCCGACGTCGTCGACGCCGCCCGCGCCGAGCCGGCACCGTGAGCGGACGGCCCAGGCCCGGTGCTCGCCGCCTGCGCGGATAGGCTCGACACGTGGTTCTTCCCAGCTCGACTTCTGTGTCCCCTGCAGATGTTCTCGGCTCCATGCGGGACGTCATCGACGGTCCGCTGCCCGACATCGCCGTCCGCTTCTCCAAGTTCCTCGCCGACATCTGGCCGCACACCGCGCTGGTGATCTTCACCCGGGAATGCACGGGACGTCCCCGCAAGGTCAGCGGAGATCCGTCGGTGGTCGAGCGCGTCACCATCGCCGAACTGGACGCGTTGCGCACCCGCATGACGGAAGGCAACCCGTTCGACGACCACACCGTGATTGCCGGAGCGAAACGGAAGGTGTGGGCGCTGCTGGACGCGACGGGGACCCTCCTCCTCGTTCTGCCCAAGCCGCGGCAGCGCATTCGTGAGGTCCCGCTGGTGGCGGGCGCGTTCGGCGTCGTCGCCGTGTCGATCCGCCACCAGGTGGCGCAAGCGAGCCCGGCATACCTGGCGGAGTCGCGGGCGGCGTCGAGCGAACGGGCCAGGACCATCGTGGAGCTGACGGACCTGCACGCGGCAACGCTCGAATCGATCCTGTCGACGCTCCGATCCAAGGACCTCGACGACCGTCGGTCGCGGATCACGGCGAGCGAGACGGCGTCCTCGGCGCTGGTGACCCTGCGCTCCGCGGGCGAATCCGACCGCAACCTCGCGGAGGAAGCCGTCACCACCGCGTTCGCCCGGCTGCAGGGCGAACTGCGGCCGCTGCTCCAGCACCGGCCCGTGCGGGTCGACTACGTCGATCCGCCGGTGGACGGCCGCGCGCTGCCCGGCGAGGTGGCCAGTGCCGCCCGGGCCGTCGTCCGGAGCGCCGTCCTGGCATTCGCGGCGCAGGCCGCCCTCGAGCGAATCCGCATCGCCTGGGACTGTGACGGCGCGAACCTCCTGGTCGAGGTTCGAGACGACGGCGACGGCGGTCTCGACACCGATGCGCTGGTGCGGCAACTCTCCGGCCGGGTGCATACGCTCGGTGGCCGGATCGACGTGGAGTCGGTCGACGGGTGGGGGTCCCGGGTAGCCGTCGCGATCCCCCTCGACGTACCGGTGGCGCGACCGGACGAACAGCAACTGGGCGATCTCAACCCCCGCGAACTCGAGGTCCTGGGTCACCTCGCGACCGGCAAGCGGAACAAGGCGATCGCCGACAGCCTCGGCATCAGCGAGAGCACGGTCAAATTCCATGTCGCGGGTGTGCTGAAGAAGCTCGGTGTGGCGTCCCGAGGTGAGGCGGGCGCGATCGCCCTGGAGGCGGGCATCCGCGCCGACACCACCAGTAGGCACGCATGAGCGTCGCGACGCTGCCGATCGGGCACTGACCCCCCGCACGTGAGTGGCAAAGTGTGCGGGCGCACGCTTTGCCACTCACGTCAGGTGATGCGGTCCGGGTGGGTGTAGATGTTCATGGTGGTGCCGCGGAGGAACCCGATGAGGGTGAGCCCGGTGTCGTGGGCGAGGTCGATCGCCAGCGACGACGGTGCGGACACGGCGGCGAGGATCGGGATGCCGGCCATCACCGCCTTCTGCGCCAGCTCGAACGACGCCCGGCCGGACACGAGCAGGATGCTTCCCCGCAGCGGGACCCGGTTCTGTTCGGTGGCCCAGCCGATCAGCTTGTCGACGGCGTTGTGCCGCCCCACGTCCTCCTTGATCGCGAGCAGTTCCCCGGTCCGGGTGAACAATCCGGCCGCGTGCAGGCCCCCGGTGGTCTCGAACACCTTCTGCGCGGCCCGCAACCGGTCGGGCAGCTCCGCGATCGTCGCGGCCGGCACCCGCACCGTGTCGGTGGCCGGTGAGTGCTTCGTGCGTTGCCGGATCGCATCCAGCGACGCCTTCCCGCACACCCCACACGAGGAGGTGGTGTAGAAGTTGCGTTCGATACCGGTGTCGGGCAGGAACACCCCGGGCGCGAGATCGACGTCGAGGACGTTGTAGGTGTTGACACCGTTGTCGTCGACGCTGTTGCAGTAGCGGATCGACGCGATGTCCGCGCGGTCGCCGATGATGCCCTCGGTCAGCAGAAACCCCTGCGCCAGTTCGACATCGGAACCGGGGGTGCGCATGGTGACCGCCAGCGGTGTCCCGTTCACCCGGATCTCGAGCGGCTCCTCCACCACCACGGTGTCCGGTCGGGTGGACTGCCGGGTGTCGGTGATCCGGGTGACCGGGGTCCGGGTGGTCACACGCCCCATCAGGGTCGCCGTTCGAGACGGATGGTGATCGCCTTCGACACCGGGGTGTTCGACTTGCGGGCCACGTGATCGAGCGGGATCAGCGGATTCGTCTCCGGGTAGTAGGCGGCGACGTTCCCCCGCGGCGTCGGGTACGGCACCAACCGGAAATCATCCGCCCGGCGCTCCTGCACCGTCCCGTCCGGGGCCTCCCACTCGGAGATCAGGTCCACCCGGTCCCCGTCGGCGTACCCGAGGGCGGCGATGTCCTCGGCAGCGATGAACAGCACCCGCCGACCGCCCTTCACGCCGCGGTAGCGGTCGTCGAGACCGTAGATGGTGGTGTTGTACTGATCGTGTGAGCGCATCGTCTGCAAGATGAGCTTCCCCTGCGGGACCGGCAGCCAGGACAGCTCGTTGACCGTGAAATTCGCCTTCCCCGTGTCCGTCACGAACCGGCGCTCGTCCCGCGGTGGGTGCGGCAACCCGAACCCGTCCGGCCGTCGGACCCTGGCATTGAAGTCCTCGAACCCGGGAATGACCCGGGCGATGGAATCGCGGATCCGGTCGTAGTCGGCGGCGAACTCCGCCCACGGCACCGAATGGTCGGGACCGAACAGGGCCTGCGCTATCCCGCAGACGATGGCGACCTCGCTGCGCAACTGGTCACTCGCGGGTGTGAGGCTGCCGCGGGACAGGTGCACCATCGACATCGAGTCCTCGACCGTGACCTGCTGCTTCTTCCCGGACTGCACGTCCTTGTCGGTGCGCCCCAGCGAGGGCAGGATCAGCGCGGTCTGCCCGGTCACCAGGTGCGAGCGGTTCAGTTTCGTCGACACCTGCACCGTCAGCGCACAGCCCCGCAACGCGGCCTCGGTGGTCTCGGTGTCCGGGGTCGCCGAGACGAAGTTGCCGCCCATCCCGACGAACACCGACGCCTTCCCGTCCCGCATCGCCCGAATCGAGTCGACCGCGTCCAACCCGTGCTCCCGCGGCGAGCGGATACCGAATTCGGCGTCGAGCGCGGCCAGGAACGATTCGGGCATCTTCTCCCAGATCCCCATCGTCCGGTCACCCTGGACGTTCGAGTGGCCGCGCACCGGGCACACCCCGGCCCCGGGTTTGCCGATCATCCCCTGCAACAGCAGCAGGTTCACCGCGTCCTGGATGGTCGCGACCCCGTGCGTCTGCTGAGTCAACCCCATCGCCCAGCAGATGATGGTCTTCTTCGAGGAGATCAACGCCTCCGCCGTCTGCTGGATCTGGGCGAGGGTGAGCCCGGTCGCCGCCGCCACCGTGCCCAGATCGACCTGCCGCAGATGCGCCGCGCACTCCTCGAAGCTCGCGGTGTGCCGGTCGATGAACTCCCGGTCCAGCACCGTCCCGGGATTGCGGTCCTCCGCCTCGAGCAGCAACCGGCCCAATCCCTGGAACAGGGCCTGGTCGCCGCCGATCCGGATCTGCAGGTACTCGTCGGCGATCTGCACACCGTCGCCGACCACCCCGTGCACCTTCTGCGGGTCCTTGAACCGCATCAACCCGGCCTCGGGCAGCGGGTTGATCGCGATCACCCTTGCCCCGTTGGCTTTCGCCTTCTCCAGGGTCGAGAGCATCCGCGGGTGGTTGGTGCCCGGGTTCTGCCCGGCGATCAGGATCAGGTCCGCGTTCTCGAGGTCGGGAACCGACACCGACCCCTTCCCGATCCCGATCGTCTCCACCAACGCACTGCCCGACGACTCGTGGCACATGTTCGAGCAGTCCGGCAGGTTGTTCGTCCCGAACGCCCGGATCATCAACTGGTACACGAACGCCGCCTCATTGCTGGTGCGCCCGGACGTGTAGAACACCGCCTCATGCGGCGATGCCAACGCCCGCAGCTCGCCGGCGATCATCGCGAACGCCGCGTCCCAGCCGATCGGCTCGTAATGCGAGGCTCCCGGCAACAACACCATCGGATGCGTCAACCGGCCCTGCTGCCCCAACCAGAACTCGGTCCGACCCAGCAGGTCCGACACCGAATGCGCCGCGAAGAACTCCGGCCCGACCTTGCGGGTGGTCGCCTCCTCCGCGACCGCCTTCGCCCCGTTCTCACAGAACTCCGCATGCTTGCGGTGCCCCGGAGTCTCCGGCCACGCACACCCCGGACAGTCGAACCCCTCCCGCTGATTCAACTTCATCAACGTCCGGGCCGTGCGCACCGGACCCATCTGCTCGAGCCCACGACGCAACGACACCAACACCGCAGGAACACCTGCCGCATAGGATTTCTCGTGCGTGACGACGACATCATCTTCGTCGAAGGTGTACCTGTCGGTGGTGTCGGTCATGGAGTCAGTTTCCTCGTACAATCCATTCGGCGAGGTGCGGGGCCTCGGTGCCGATCGTGGTTCCGTCACCGTGACCGGTGTGGACGAGCGTTTCTTCGGGAAGAGCGAACAGCCGGTCGCGGATCGACCCGATGATGGTCGGGAAATCCGAGTACGACCGGCCGGTGGCGCCGGGGCCACCCGAGAACAGGGTGTCGCCGGAGAACAGTGCCCCGGCCTCGGGCAGGTACAGGCACACCGACCCCGGCGAGTGACCGGGCGAGTGGATCACCTGGATCTCGGTGCCCGCGATGGCGATCCGCTGTTCGTCCTCGAGATGCCAGTACTTGGCGTCGGGGTGGCTCATCTTCCACAGCACGTCGTCGCCGGGGTGCAGCAGCACCGGGGCATGCAAACGCTCGGCCAATTCGGGGGCGACGGTGACGTGGTCGTTGTGACCGTGCGTGCAGATCACGGCATTCACGTGCCGGCCTCCGACCGCGTCGATGATCGGCTGCGCGGTGTGGGCGGCGTCGACGATCACGACGTCGGTGTCGTCACCGATCAGCCAGATGTTGTTGTCGACGTTCCACTCTCCGCCGTCGAGGGCGAACGTTCCCTCGGTGACGACCCGCTCGATCCGCAACTGCCCGCTCACAGAACGACCACCGAACGCAGCACCTCACCGGCGTGCATGCTGTGGAACGCCGCTTCCACCTCGTCGATCTTGATGCGCTCGGTGACGAACTTGTCCAGCGGCAGCCGGCCCTGCTGGTACAGGTCGACGAGCATCGGGAAGTCACGCTCGGGCAGGCAGTCGCCGTACCACGAGGACTTCAGGGATCCGCCGCGGGAGAAGAAGTCGATCAGCGGCATCTCGAGGGTCATGTCGGGGGTCGGGACACCGACCAGCACGACGGTGCCGGCGAGGTCGCGGGCGTAGAACGCCTGCTTCCACGTCTCGGGGCGGCCGACCGCATCGATCACGACGTCGGCGCCGAAACCGCCGGTGAGTTCCTGGACGGCCGAGACGGCGTCCACCTGGCCGCCGTTGATCGTGTGCGTCGCGCCCAGGTCCTTCGCCCATTCGAGCTTCTTGTCGTCCCGGTCGATCGCGATGATCTTCACGGCGCCTGCCAGGCGGGCGCCCATGATCGCGGCATCGCCGACACCACCGCAGCCGATGACGGCGACGGTGTCACCGCGGGAGACGTTGCCGGTGTTCACGGCGGCACCGAGGCCGGCCATCACGCCGCAGCCGAGCAGTCCGACGACTGCCGGGTCGGCGGAGGGATCCACCTTGGTGCACTGTCCGGCGTGGACGAGCGTCTTGTCGGCGAACGCGCCGATCCCCAGGGCGGGAGTCAGTTCGGTGCCGTCCTCGAGCGTCATCTTCTGCGCGGCGTTGTGCGTGTCGAAGCAGTACTGCGGGCGGCCGCGCTTACAGGCCCGGCACTGACCGCAGACGGCGCGCCAGTTCAGGACGACGAAGTCGCCGACCGCCACGGACGTGACGCCTTCACCGACACTCTCGACGATGCCCGAAGCCTCGTGGCCCAGCAGGAATGGGAACTCGTCGTTGATCCCGCCGTCGCGGTAGGTGAGGTCCGTGTGGCACACACCGCATGCCGCGATGTCGACTACCACCTCTCCGGGACCGGGGTCCGGAATGTTGACGGTCGCGATCTCGACGGGGGCACCCTTGGAGCGGGCGATGACGCCTCGTACCTGCTGCGGCATTGGACTCATTCCTTCGGTCGATCAGTCATAGCGGGATCGATGCATGGCCATATATGCACCTCTCCCGAGACCTTACGTTCCGGAAGTTCACGGAGGGACTGATCGAAGTGAGAGGTTGACCTAGCCGGAATGCCAGCCGCTCACCGCGGTCTTGCGATAGAGGTCATGGCCGGAAACTGACGGTTGACACACCGCGGTATATACAGGACTATACATCTCGAAGAGTGAGGCACACCACAGCGATCACGGAGTTCTGATGACCCGGAGAGATTCCAGCTCGACCGAGGAACCGCACCCGCCCCTTCCTGTGGTGCTCGACGGCGCCCAGCTCACCGTCGACCAACTCACGGCGCTGGCCCGGGAACCCGTCGTGATCGAGCCCGACCCCGCAGCGCTCGACCACGCACGCCGTTCGTGGGAGACAGCCGTGCGCATCGCCGAACGGCAGCCCATCTACGGACGCACCACGGGTGTCGGGGGCAATCGGGACACCTCCGTCTCCGACGGCGTCGACCAGGACCTTCGACTTCTCCGCAGCCACGCCACCGGTTCGGGCCCCGCGCTGCCGGATCACGTCGTCCGCGCCGCCATGATCATTCGCGTCAACCAGATTCTCAACGGCGGATCCGGTCTGCACCCCGACATCGTGACCGCGCTGATCGATGCCGTCGCGGCGGACGAACAGCCCACCGTGCACGCTCGCGGGGCGATAGGCACCGGCGACCTCAGCGCGTTCTCCGAGATCGCGCTCGGGTTGATGGGCGAGGCACCGCTGCGGGACGGTCGATTCGTCACCCGGTGGACCGCACACCAGGGTGACGCACTCCCGCTGATCTCGACCAACGCGATGACGGTCGCGCTCGCGGCGTCGGCCACCGACAGCGTCGCGAACTGGCTGGAGCACTCGCTGATCGTCGGTGTGCTGTCGCTGCTGGCGACGCGCAGTTCCGTCGAACCGTTCGCGGCACGGGTGCAGGCTGCCCGCAGGCACCTCGGCCAGGAGGAGGTGGCCGGCCGGGTGCGGGAGCTCCTCGCGGGCCACCGCGTACAGGCTGCCCGCGTGCAGGATTCCTACGGGTTCCGCGCCCTGCCGCAGATCCTCGGGGCGACGTGGCAGGCGCTGCAGCGGTTGCGGGGCACGCTCGCGATCGAGATGAACTCGTCCTCCGAGAACCCCCTCATCTCCGTCGAGGACGACGCCGTGTTCCACAACGGGAACTTCCACGGAATGCCGATCGCCCTCGCCGTGGACGAGGCGAAACTCGCGCTGTCGAGCGCGGCGCTGTTGTCGCAGTGCAGGCTTGCCAATCTCTCCGATCCGGTGGTCACCGGTCTCCGGCCGTTCCTGGCCGACGGTCCGGCGGGCAGCAGCGGCACCATGCTGCTGGAGTACACGACGTCCGCGGCCATCGCCGAGATCCGGATGGCCGCGGCGCCGGGCTCTCTCGGACACACCGTGATCTCCCGCGGAACCGAGGACCATGCGAGCTTCGCGTCGCAGGCCGCCACCCAGCTCACCGACATCCTCGCCCAGTCTCGCATCGTGCTCGCGTGCGAACTGATCTCGGCGGTGCGCGCGCTCGGCCAGCAGAACCACGAACTCGACACGACCACCGAACTCGGCGCGTACCTGGACCGGGCACGCGCATGCCTGGACCCCCGGACGACCGACCGTCCTCTGAGCGACGACCTGAAAGCAGCGGTGAAGTTTCTGGAACAGATGCCGAATCCGGAGAAGGACACAACTCGGTAAAGCAGTCCCACGACACCGAACTTCCGAGTGTGTCTCCACTCGGATTACACGAAAGTAGCACGCGGATGATCACATTCGACAAAGTCACCAAGGCATATCCGGACGGCACGACAGCGGTGAACGAACTGGACCTCGAGTGCCCGAGCGGGAAGATCACAGCACTCGTCGGGCCGTCGGGATGCGGCAAGACCACGTCGCTTCGCATGATCAACAGATTGATCGAACCGACGTCCGGAACCATCTCCCTCGACGGCGAATCCACGGCGGACATGGATCCGGCGCTGCTGCGCAGGCGGATCGGGTACGTCATCCAGCATGCCGGACTGTTCCCGCACCGCACCATCGTGGACAACGTCGCGACCATGCCCAGATTGCTGGGAAAGACGAAGAAGGAGTCGCGAACCCGGGCGATGGAGCTGCTCGAGACGGTCGGTCTCGCGGCGAACTTCGCGGACCGGTATCCGTGGCAGCTCTCGGGTGGCCAGCAGCAGCGAGTGGGGGTCGCGCGCGCCCTCGCCGCGGATCCGGCCTTCATGCTGATGGACGAACCGTTCAGCGCTGTCGACCCGGTGGTCCGGAGCCAGCTCCAGGACGAGTTTCTGAGACTGCAGAAGGACATCGGCAAGACGATCATCATCGTCACGCACGACATCGACGAGGCACTCAAGCTCGGCGATCAGGTCGTCGTGTTGCGGACCGGCGGGATCCTGGCGCAGGCGGCGACGCCGCTGGAGTTGCTGACCGAACCCGCCGACGAGTTCGTCGCCGACTTCGTCGGACGCGACCGCGGCTACCGTTCGCTGGGTTTCTCGAACCTCGGCGGCCGCGTGGAGACGGTCGCCGAACCCGTTGCTCGTCTGGGTGATTCGGCGTCCGATGCCCGCACCCGGACCACGGACGACTGGTTGCTCGTCGTCGACCCGGCGAACAAGCCGATCGGCTGGGTGCAACCGGCGAAGGTCGTCGACCGCATCCGCCCGGACGACGTGAATCTCAGCGGGACGGTCGCCGATGCGCACGGAACGATGCGGGCCCTGCTCGACGCCGCCCTGTCCGCACCCAGCAAACGCGGTGTCGTCGTCGACGGCGACGGTGTGCTCGTGGGAACCGTGACGGCACACGCGGCGGTCGCGGCGATCGAGTCTGCGGATCTCGTAGCCACGGAGGCGATGGCCCGATGAACATCGAATGGCTCGGCCGCCAGTCCGATCGCATCGCCGAACTGGTCGGCTGGCACATCCTCCTCGCGCTCGTGCCGCTCGTCGTCGGTGTGATCGTCGCGTTGCCGATCGGCTGGCTGGCGCATCGCAGTCGCCGGATCAACCCCTATGTGGTGGGCACGGCCGGCCTGCTCTACACGATCCCGTCGCTGGCGCTGTTCGTCCTGCTCCCGCCGATCCTCGGAACGAAGATTCTCGATCCGATGAACATCGTCGTCGCGCTGACGATCTACACCGTCGCCCTGCTCGTGCGCGTCATCGCCGACGCCCTGGATTCGGTGCCGCAGGAGACGGTGCTCGCCGCCACGGCGATGGGCTACCGGCCGTACCAGACTCTGCTGAAAGTTCAGCTGCCGGTGGGTGTTCCCGTCATCTGCGCCGGACTGCGCGTCGCGGTCGTGTCGAACGTCAGTCTGGTCTCTCTCGCCGCGCTGCTCGGGATCCCGCAGATCGGTTCCCTGTTCACCCAGGGCTTCCAGTTGCGTTTCTACACACCGATCATCACCGGTATCGCGCTGTGCCTGCTGCTGGCGCTGGTTCTCGACCTGCTCATCGTGCTCGCCAATCGGTTACTCACACCGTGGACCCCGAAGGTGGTCTCATCATGATCGACTTTCTGCTCGACGGTGCTCATTGGACCGGGCCCGAGGGCATTCCTGCTCTCCTCCTCCAGCACCTGCTGTACACATTCCTCGCCCTGTTCGCGGCGGCGCTGATCGCGGTTCCGCTCGGTTTGTACATCGGGCACACCGGTCGCGGAGCGGTCGTCGTCGCGGGCCTGGCCAACTCGCTGCGCGCCCTTCCCACCATCGGCTTGCTGATCCTGCTGGTGCTCGTCATCGCGCCGTCGTTCTCGACCAAGCTGGCCTATCTCATTCCGAGCCTGATCGTGCTGGTGCTGTTGGCCATCCCGCCGATTCTCACCAACACGTACGCAGGCATTCGCTCGGTCGACCCGGCCGCCGTGGACGCTGCGCGGGGCATGGGGTTCCGGTCGATGCGCATCCTCACCGAGGTCGAGATGCCCTGCGCGCTGCCGCTGATGCTGTCGGGTGTGCGCAGCGCCGTGCTGCAGATCGTCTCGACCGCGACCGTCGCCGCCTACATCTCGCTGGGCGGGCTGGGACGTCTCCTCATCGACGGCAAGGCGCAGAGCGACTACGCGCAGATGGCCGCCGGAGCGGTCCTCGTGTCTCTCCTCGCGCTCGCATTCGACCTGGCGATCGGATTCCTCACGGTTCGGGTCGTCTCACCCGGTCTGACGCGACGCGAGCGGAGCGGCGCGAACAAGCGATCCGATTCCGAAGACACCGCCGTCGCAGCCCGAACCGCGTCCGCTCCCGAGCCCTCGCTGATCTGAAGGACATCATCATGAAGAAGGCATTGATCGTCGCGCTGACCGGCGCCACCCTGATGTCGTTGACTGCATGCGGGATCGGCAAGGACCCGTTGGCGTCCGACGACGGCGGAAGCAGCGACGGTGCCATCGTCGTCGGCTCCGCGGACTTCCCTGAAAGCCAGCTGATCGCGACGATCTACGCGGAGGCGCTGCGCGCGAACGGCATCGACGTCACCGAGAAGCTCAACATCGGAAGCCGGGAGGTGTACGTCCCGGCCATCCGGGACGGCTCCATCGACCTGCTGCCCGAGTACTCGGGTGCGTTACTCCAATACCTCGACAGCGCCACCACCGCTACTGCGTCGGACGAGGTGACCGAGGAGATCAAGGCCAAGCTGCCCGCCGGGCTCATCGCACTGGAACCGTCCCCCGCCGAGGACAAGGACGTGCTCGCGGTGCGACAGGAGACCGCGGACGAATACTCGCTCCAGACGATCGAGGACCTCGTGCCCCACGCCGACGAGCTCACCCTCGGCGGCCCGCCCGAATGGAAGACCCGGGAGAACGGCGTCGCCGGCCTGCGGGACAAATACGGACTGACGTTCAAGGAGTTCCTGGCACTCGACGCCGGCGGCCCCCTGACGCTCAACGCCCTGCTCAGCGGTCAGATCAAAGTGGCGGACGTGTTCAGCACCGACCCGGCGATGCGGTCGGAGAACCTCGTGGCACTCGAGGACACCAAACACCTGTTCCTGGCGGAGAACATCACCCCGATCATCAACGAGAACAAGGCAGGCGACGATGTCCGCGGCGTCCTGGCCGACGTGTCGGCAGCACTGACGACCGAGGATCTCATCGACATGAACCAGCGGGTGGCCGACCTCGAGGACATGGGCGACATCGCCCGGGAATGGCTGCAGGACAAGGGGCTGGCGTCCTGATCACGCCCCGGGCGGGCGCGTCACCTCAGCGCATCGAACGTCGCCGTCGCATATTGGGCGGTCCGGTCGGAGCCGAGAAGTCCCGGCCCCATCTTGTTCATCACGTACGTCATGGTCATCCGGCGTTCGGTGTCGACGACGACCTGCGAGCCGCCCCAGCCACCCCAGAAGCAGATGCGTCCCTCGGGCACGAACGGCACGGACACGGGCGTCGGCAGACCGTACCCGATGCCGAATCGAATCGGTTGCCCCAGAGCCAGATCCACGCCGTTCGACTGCTCCTCGAAGATCAGGGAAATGGTGTCCGGCGACAGCAGGCGGACGCCGTCGAGTTCTCCCCCGCAGGCCACGACGGACTGGATCCGGGCGAGCGACCGGGCGTTGCCCTGACCACCGGCCGCACCGTTCTCCGCCTGGCGCCACTCGTCGGACCAGGACGCGGACGCGTCCGGTCCGGGGCCGGTGAACGTCCTGACGATGACACTGGCGGGGTCGAGGGAGGCCAGATCGATCGGCAACGGCGGCGGCGGGACCACGTTCGACACCCGGCCGAACTCCGACGGGTCCAATCCGATGTGGAAGTCGGCCCCCAGTGGCCCGGCGATCTCCTCCGCGACGAAACGGCCGAGCGTGCGCCCGTCGATTCGGCGGACGACCTCACCGATCAGATGGCCGTAGTTCAGCGCGTGATATCCGGACGCCGTGCCCGGCTCCCACCACGGCGCCTGGGCGGCGAGCCGTTTCGTCGACTCGGCGAGGTCGAACGTGTCCTCGACCGTGATCGGCTGATCCCACCCCGACACACCCGACGTGTGCGACAGGAGATGGCGAAC
Organism: Rhodococcus mengyinensis; assembly: GCF_048381435.1. Taxonomy (NCBI): domain Bacteria; kingdom Bacillati; phylum Actinomycetota; class Actinomycetes; order Mycobacteriales; family Nocardiaceae; genus Rhodococcus; species Rhodococcus mengyinensis. The sequence continues at coordinate 19,304 of NZ_JBLWIT010000148.1, forward strand.
CTCGACGCGGTCCTTGCCTGCCGCCGCGAATTCCGGCCAGTACTTCGCGACGGGCGCGTAGACGTCCAGCAGTCCACGGTCGACGAGCATCAGTGCGGCGAGCGCGGTGACCGTCTTGGTGCACGACCACACGTTGGTGATGGTGTCGCGCTCCCATTCGGTGGCGTGATCGGTGTCGGACCATCCGCCCCACATGTCGACCACCGCCTCTCCGTCGAGGGTCACGACGATCGACGCGCCGAGTTCCTCACCGGAGTCGAGATTGTCCTTCAGTGCCTCCCGCAACGCCGTGAAGCGCTTGTCGCACACTCCTCCGAGCTTGGTCACCTGTGGTTCCTCTCCACCAGCCGACGCAATTGATCTTGACATCGGATTCAATTTGAGGGTTCCAGTGTGATCCCGACCCTCATGTGATGTCAATCACTCGTTTCGTGGCGACCCATCTGCACGAGGCCCGACCTCAGCCGGTCACGGGCAGCACCAGCGCCTGCCCCGGGTCGCCCGCGGCGATGGTGACCTGGTGCGGCACCAGACTTCCGCGGAAGCTCGGGTCTCCCCCGGACACCACGAGGCGAACGCGGTGCCCCTCGTCGAAGCGGTGGACGATGGCCGGAATCGTGACCCGGACGGGCTCACCGGGTGCCACGATGCGCACCGGTGCGACCTGTCCGTTGATCAGCGTTTCGGTGCCGTCGGGAGCCACGTCGTACAGCTTCGCAAAGACCACGACCGAGTCCTCGACACCGGTGACCGCGGGTGCGGCGGTGACGCGGACGTCGAGCGTCGGGGCGCCGACCACGTCCAGCGGGGCGTCGAGGATGCCGGACGACCATTCGGCCTGGGTGCCGGGGATCATGCCCTGCGGGACCTGATTCCCCGGCCGGGTGTCCGGTGCCTCCCGGTCGGTGGGAAGGCCGCCGGGCAGCGTGTTCAGCGTCTGCGCGCCGGGAACGATGCCGTCGAGTCGGTCGGTCAGTGCGCCGTCGCCGGAGAGGTAGAGCGAATAGTCCTGGCCTACCGCGATATCCGAGGATTCGGCGTACGCGGGTGCGGCGTTGCCGGTGTAGTCGACCCAGTTGCGGAAGTAGCTGAACACCGGCCCGGTGTCGACCGCGCGATCCTTAAGGTAGTGGTCGAACCAGTCGACCATCCGGCCCGTCTCGTATTGGGTGTCGGGGTTCGGATCCTTCATGCTGATCTCGCCCTCGGCGGGAGTGAGATCGGAATGCCCCCAGCTGTGCCAGATCATCTTCACGTCGTTGCCCTGCGCCTGCAGGGTCTCGAATGTGGCCGTCGCTTCGTTGAGGTCGAAGAGGGTGTCCTGCTGACCCTGCATGATCAACGCCGGAACCTTCACCCGGTCCGCGTACGACACCACGGACGACTGGCGCAGGAAGTCGACGGACCCGGGGTCCGGGTAGCCCTGCACCGCTGCCTGCGTCAGCGCCGGGCACGCGGGGTCGGCGAAATTGGGGCAACCCAACGCCCGCACAGGGTCCTGCGCGTAGCCCTCGGCCCGGGGGTTGGTCACGCCGATGGCCCCGAACATGAGCGACCACACCACCTTCGACGCACCGGGAACCGACGTGCTGACCCCGGTGATCTGGTCGGTGCCGTTGGGCGCGAGGGAGTAACTGAGGTCGTTCCACGTGATCATCGGGATGATCGTGTCGATCCGGGGGTCCACCGAGGCCGCGGCGAACTGCACGGCCCCGCCGTAGGAGCCGCCGACCATGCCGACCCGCGGATCGTGCGCCTCGGCGACGCCGTGGTGAGCGGTCGGGTCCTGCACCACGTAGTCGAGACCGGGGACGGGGACGGTGTGCGCGGGATCGACGAACGCCATGCCGTCGCGTCCGCCGAGGAAGCTCACCAGTTCACTCGCGGCGCGCCCGTCGTAGTCGGGGTTGTCCATGTGAATCTTGCAACCGGAACCGCCGAAGCCCAGCCCGGAATACGCGAGCACCGCGTAGCCGCGGGACGCGAGGAACGACGCGATGCCGGTCTGATCGTTCTTGGAACCGCCGAAGCCGTTGGTGGTGAGCACGGCGGGCACCCGGTTCGACGCCGACGCCGAGTCGGGCTTGTACACGTCGCCGATCACGTCGCACGGCTCGTCCCGGTTCGGTCCGACGAGAACCTGGAAATGGAGCGTGGTCTTCGTGAACCCGAGCGGATCGGCTGTCACCGGGGCCGACGCCGCGATCGGTGTCAGTACCGCGGCCGCCGCCGTCACCACCGCCAGAGTTGATCTACGCGCCCTGTGTTTCACAGCCCACCCGCCGTCCGTCACTCCGCCCCGAGCACCTCCGACGAGCGTAAACGCTCTGGACGCACGACCAACTCAGGCTGCCGGTGTGTCGCGGCACCGGTGTGCGGCGCGGCGCGCAGACTCGCGCAGGTCGTCTGGCGCACGGCTGCGCCCCTCGTGCGGTTTATATTTGAGCTGTGGTAATGACCAAGCGCGCCGAAACGTCCCTGTTGACCGACCAGGTCTACGAGACGATGCACGAGGCGATCATGAACGGCGATCTGCCTGCCGGCTCCCGCCTGCGCATTCGCGACATCGCCGCGCAGGTCGGGACGAGCGTGATGCTTGTGCGCGAGGCGATCCGGCGGCTCGAGGAAGCCGGTCTGGCCGAGCGCGTCCCCCACAAGGGCGCGGTCGTGAAGGGCTTGACCTTGGCCGAACTGGTCCACGTCTACGACGTGCGACGGTTGCTCGAAGTGGAAGCCGCACGATTGGGCGCCCAGCAGATCAGCCCCGCGAACGTCGACCGGATGCACGCCGAGTACGAACTCATGCAGACCGCCATCGCCGAACGCCGGGTGGTGGCGCTTCTCGATCACGACGAGGCGCTGTTGACGATTCTCTACGAAGCATCAGCGAACCCCGTGCTGGTCGATTCCATCCGTACCCTGTGGCAGCACTGCCGTGCCTACAAGATCGTCGGTGCGCAGGGCACCCTCGACACGCCGGGGGACGACTCGTTGTGGAGGTACCAGGAACGTCTCGTCGAGGCCGCCCGCAAGGGCGACGCCGACGCTGCGGCCGCCGTCAACAATGAGTCGTTGATCAACGCGACGTCGCGGATCAGGGTGCAGCTCGCCGCCCAAGAGGATGCCGGTTAGCCCGTAGCGACAACGGTTTTCGCGGACCCGCCGGGTGCAATCCGCCCACCTCCACGGTGAGCGTCAGGGCACCTTCGGCGGGTTGTCGGGGAAGAGGAGGGCGCCGATCTCCTTGCCGATCGGCACCGTGTTATTGGCGTTGGCATTGGCCGTCGGTCCGAGCGTGGCGTAGACGACGATCGTGGTCTTCGACTCCGTTTCGTAGAGGGCGATGCCGTTGTAGCCCCCGAATGCCGGGTTCATGAGCAGCCAACTGCCCAGGTGAACGGTTCCGAATGCGAAGTACTTGTCCGCAGTCAGCGGGCCCAGCCCGGCGGTCTTGTCCGCCATCATCTCCGTGAACGCCGTGTCGGACAGGAGTTCGCCGGTGCCGAGCGCACGAACCCACCGCGCGACTTCGGCCACCGTCGAGTTCATGTTGCCGCTGTTGAGGAACGCCGTGGGATTCCAGAACGTGGAGTCCTCGAAGACGCCGCGTTCGTTGGTATAGCCGTGCAGGATCGGTTCACTCATCTGGGGTGTCAGCACCACGCTGCTCGCGTCCATCCCCAGCGGCGTGAAGATCCGCTCCTTCAGAAGGTCGCCCAACGGCTTTCCCGCCGCCTTCTCGAGTACCACACCGAGCAGGCACAGGTCGCTGTGCGCGTAGGCAAAACTGGTCCCCGGTTCGAACAGCGGCGGGCGGGCGTTCGCCAAGTCGAAGATCTCTTGAGACGTAAAGCCTTTGATCGGATTTGCGTAGAAGATCTTCAGGAAATCGGGGTTGGTCACGTAGTCCGAAATGCCGGTGGTGCTGTTGGCGAGCATCCGCGGGGTGATCTTGTCGGCTCGCGGAAAGTCGGGCACCCACTTGGCGATCGGCTCGTCCAGGCTCAGCGTTCCGGCCTCGCCCAGCTGCAACAGAATTGTCGACAGCATCGGTTCCATCGGCTGGCCGACTCGCAATTGCATGTCACGCGTCGCGGGAACGCCGAGCGGAGACTCCCCCACCGCCCCGGCGGCGATCTCCTCGTCGCCGCGCCACACACCGAATACGGCGCCGCTGAGATCGAGCTCCGTCAGCTTGTCGCGAACGATAGCGACGATCTTGTCGGCGTTGGGATCATCGGTGCGCGCGACGTCGGGACCGTTTTCCGCTGATTGCTGTTCGCCGCTGCGACCGTCCGATCCGCACGAAACGGTGGCGAGGGCAAGAACGATGCTGAGCGCGGTGGCCGTTCGACGCAGCCGGCTACGAGTCGACAAGCTCATGGGGTCGATCCCTTCGTACGCAGAGGTCGAGTGGGAGTCGCTGCTCACTGGGATTCTAGGCGCAGACCGTCGTTGCCCAGGGAGGTTCCGGCCGTTATCCGATCGGCTGGTCGAGCGGCAACAACCAGCACTTTTCATCCGAGAACGGCCAGGTGGTGCCATATGGCACCACATTTGAGCCACTAAACCCTTGCGATGGTGCCATTGCTGTGCCACGATGGCACCATGGATTTGACACCGTATGTGAGCAACCTCGGACGCGAATTCGCCACCCTCGCCGAAGCCGGCGGTGACGAATCCCGTGCGTTGGTCGAGCGCCTGACCGGGTCGCTCGAGTCTGCGATCCGGATGACGTTGCTGGACGCACTGTCCGCCGCCACGGACGAGATCACCCAAGATCTGGCCCCGGGATCGGTGGAGCTGCGCCTGCGCGGACGCGACCCGAACTTCGTCGTGACCGCACGGCCCGCCGAGCCGATCGAAGACGCGACCGAGGACGATGCCGCACCGGCGGACGGCGGCACACCTATCGCCGAGGACGGCCCGACCGCGCGGATCAACGTGCGCCTCCCCGAACAGCTCAAGGCCGCGGTCGAGGAGGCCGCAGCCAAGGAGGGGCGCTCGGTCAACGCCTGGCTGGTCCGCGCGGCTTCGTCCGCGCTGCAGCAACCGGACCGCGCCCAGCACGCCCAGCAGCGCGGCAAACAGACCAAGCAGAGCCTCACCGGCTGGGTGCGCTAGCCGCACCGCCTCACCTCACACCACGTCCCCGACCTGCGGGGATGTTTCACCAACTCATCCCGAGGGGACAGCTATGCCCAATTTCGATACACCCGAACCGATTTCCGTCACGCTCGAACTCGGCGTCGGCAATGTGCGGATCACCGCGAGCGACCGCACCGACACCACCGTCGACGTGCGCCCGAGCGACGCATCCGATGAGTCCGACGTGCAGGCCGCCCAGCGGGTCCGCGTCGACTACGCGAACGGCGTGCTCCAGGTCATGGGACCGAAAGCGCGCGTACTCGACTTCTCCCGCAAGTCCAGGTCGGTGGAGGTGTCCATCGACCTGCCCAGCGGTTCGCAGGTTTCCGGCGAGGTGCAGGTGGGAGACCTCAGCGGCACGGGCCGGCTCGGGCAGTGCCGGTTCAAGACCTCCACCGGGAACGTCCGGCTCGAGCAGACCGGTCCGTTGCGTGTGGACACCGCGGCCGGTCACGTCACCGCGGACGGCGTCGCGGGCAACGCCGAGATCCGCACCGGCTCCGGGAAGGTCCGCATCGGCGAGATCGAAGGCTCCGCAATCGTCAAGAACTCCAACGGTGACACCGCGATCGCCGCGGTCACCGGCGACGTCCACGTGCGCTCGGCGAACGGCGACATCTCCGTCGACCGGGCCGGCGCGAGTGTCGAGTCGAAGACGTCCAACGGCAGCATTCGCCTCGGCGAGGTGGCCCGCGGTTCGGTCGAGCTCGGGACCGCGATGGGCGACCTGGAGATCGGCATCGCCGAGGGCACCGCCGCCTGGCTCGAGGTGAACACCAAGTTCGGGCAGGTACGCAATCTGCTGGACAACACCACCCGGCCCGAGGCGTCCGACGAGACCGTCGAGGTCCGCGCGCACACCTCGTTCGGCGGCATCACGATCCGTCGTTCCTGATCCACTTCTGGACCTCGAGAAAGGGAAGCCATGACCACCAGGCAATCTCAGCCGGCCATCGCGGTGACCGGGTTACACAAGTCGTTCGGCGACCACGTCGTGCTCGACGGCATCGATCTGACCGTCCCGCAGGGAACGGTCTTCTCCCTGCTCGGCGCGAACGGCGCCGGGAAGACCACCACGGTCAACATCCTGTCCACCTTGATCAGCGCCGATGCCGGTGACGCCCGAGTCGCCGGCCACGACCTCACCCGCGAATCCGACGCGGTGCGCGCCGCAATCGGTGTCACCGGCCAGTTCTCGGCGGTGGACAACCTGCTCACCGGTAAGGAGAACCTGCTGCTGATGGCGGATCTGCACCACCTCGCCCGCAGCGACGGCCGGCGGCGCGCCGCCCAGCTGCTCGAACGGTTCGACCTGGTCGACGCGGCCTCGAAGCCGGTCTCGACCTACTCCGGAGGCATGCGGCGGCGGCTCGACCTCGCGATGACCCTGGTCGGCAGCCCGCGCGTGATCTTCCTCGACGAGCCGACCACCGGCCTGGACCCACGCAGCCGCCGGGCAATGTGGCAGATCGTCCGGGACCTGGTGGCCACCGGCGTCACCATCTTCCTGACCACCCAGTACCTGGAGGAAGCCGACGAACTGTCCGACCGGATCGCGGTCCTCGACCACGGCCGCCTGGTCGCCGAGGGAACCGCGGACGAGCTCAAGCGCCGCATCCCTGGGAGCCACGTCCGCCTGCAGTTCGCCGACCCACGCGGCCTCGAAGCGGCCGAGCGCGTCCTCGACCAGGTCTCGCGCGACCCCGACGCACTTGCCCTCCGCGTGCCCAGCGACGGCGGCCTCCGCTCGCTCAAGACCCTGATCGACCGGCTCGACGACGAGGCCATCGAGGTCGACGAGCTGTCCGTGCACACCCCCGATCTCGACGACGTCTTCCTCGCCCTCACCGGCAACCCCAACAACGAGAAGGTGACCTCATGAGCGCCCCCGCCCCCACTCTCGCCGGGCCGGCCCCGGCGGACCTCCGGTTCCACCCGCTGCGCGACTCGGCAACGATGCTGCGCCGCAACCTCAATCACATGCTGCGGTACCCGTCGATGACCGTGACTCTCGTCGGAATGCCGGTCGTCTTCCTGCTGCTGTTCGTCTACGTGTTCGGCGGGACGTTGGGCGCAGGGCTGGGCGGGGTGTCCGGCGGGCGCGCCGAGTACGTCAACTACGTTGTGCCCGCGATCATCCTGATGACCGTGACGGCCGCGGTGCAAGGGACAGCGATCTCGGTCGCGATGGACATGACCGAGGGCATCATCGCCCGGTTCCGCACCATGCACATCGCACGCGTCTCGGTGCTGACCGGACACGTGCTGGGCAGCGTGATCCAGGCGATGCTCAGCGTCGCGATCGTGATCGGCGTGGCACTGCTGGTCGGCTTCCGGCCCACCGCGGGGGTGGGCGCGTGGCTGGCCACCGTCGGCTTCCTGGTGGTGGTGACGTTCGCGCTCGTCTGGCTCTCCGTCGCGCTCGGCCAGGTGAGCAAGACCGTCGAGGCCGCGAGCAATGTGGGTATGCCGCTGGTTCTGCTGCCCTTCCTCGGCAGTGGGTTCGTCCCCACCGACTCCATGCCTGCCGGATTGCGCTGGTTCGCGGAGTACCAGCCGTTCACCCCGATCATCGAAACCCTGCGCGGCCTGCTGATGGGTACCCCGATCGGGAACAACGCATGGATCGCGCTCGGCTGGTGCGCCGTCATCGCCCTCGGCGGATACCTCTGGTCGAAAAGGCTTTTCAACCGCGAGTACTCGCGGTAGCGGCACGGCCCCGCAACCGACACTGCCACGAAAGGACATCCGATGAGTAACACGGTCGCCGTCCCGTACGGCCTCCCCATGGAACGCGATGCGGGCCCCTTCGACCCGCCCCGGCAGATCACCCGACTGCGCGAGACTCGTCCCGTCAGTCCCATGGTCTTCCCCGACGGTCACGAGGGCTGGCTCGTCACCGGCTACGACGCGGTCCGCCGGCTCATGGCCGACACCCGGTTCAGCTCCCGCCAGGACATCGGCATTCTCCACGTGCCGTACGAGACCCCCGGCATGCCCACCGCCACCGAGCCGTCCCCGCAGATGCCGGGCGTGTTCATCGCCATGGACCCGCCGGACCACACCCGAATGCGGCGCACACTCACCGGCGCCTTCACCGTCAAACGCATGAAGCAGCTCGAAGACCACATCATCGACGTCGCCGAGCGGCAACTGGACGAGATGGCGCGCCTGACCCCGCCGGTCGACCTGGTCAAAGAGTTCGCGCTGCCGGTGCCCTCGCTGGTGATCTGCGAACTGCTCGGTGTCCCCTACGCGGACCGGGACACCTTCCAGGTCAACTCCGCCAAGTTCCTGATCAAGGACCAGCCGCTCGACGAGAAGATGGCCGCGTACGGCGCACTGAGCACGTACCTGGCCGAACTGGTTACGCACAAGCGCGCCGCCCCCGGAGACGACATACTGTCCGATCTGGCCCGCGATGACGACCTCACCATCGAGGAGCTGACCGGCGCCGCCTTCCTGCTGCTGCTGGCCGGCCACGAGACCACCGCCAACATGCTGGCGCTGGGCACCTTCGCGCTGCTGGAGAACCCCGAGCAGCTGGCGGAACTGCGCGCCGACCCCGACCTGCTCCCCGATGCCGTCGAGGAACTCCTGCGCTACCTGTCCGTCGCCGACATCTTCTATCGCTACGCCACCGAGGACATCGAACTCGGCGGCGAAACAATCGGCGAGGGATCGACGGTCGTCGTCTCGTTGCTGGCCGCCAACCGCGACCCCCAGCGCTTCGACAACCCCGACACCCTCGACATCCGCCGCAAGGCCCGCGGTCACCTGTCCCTGGGCCACGGCGTCCATCTGTGCCTGGGCCAGCAACTGGCCCGCCTCGAGATGCGCGCCGGATTCGAGGGACTGCTGCGCCGCTTCCCGACCCTGGGGCTCGCCATCCCCGCCGGCGACGTGAAACTCAGGACCGACATGAACATCTACGGCGTCCACGACCTGCCGGTCACCTGGACGGAAGCGTCCCGGTAGAACCATCGGCCGAGCGCGTCAGCCGATCCAACCAGTCGCCGAACAGAGCGGCAAGTAGTTCGGGCCGCTCGTGCATGAGTGCATGACCGACGTCCTCGACGACGGCCAGGGTGGCGTGCGGGTAGCGCTCGAGCAATTCGGCCGCGTCGGTGTACCCGACGACCGAATCGCGGCGGCCCGCCACGATCAACGTCGGCCCCGGGAACGCATTCGATCCGACGTCGACCGTCCACCCGGCGAAGATGCGCCCGAGAGCGTCCTCGTCGACGAGCGTCGTACCCGGCAGAACATGGTCGCGGTAGCGGCGCGCAGTGGCCGGCGTGCGCACGACGAAGTACTCGTCGAACCCCGCCCACTGTGCACGTTCGAGTTCGTCGTAGGCATCGGCGTCCTGGCGAACCACGGCGTGGTCGGGCACGTGTCGTGACCGCTCGCTGACCGGGCACAACAACGCCAGGCCGAGCACCGTGTCCGGTCGCTGTGCGGCCACCCCGCGTGCCAGGTAGGCGCCGTAGGAATGGCCGACCAGCATCACCGGGCCCGCGCCCAGGCTGTGGATGAAGTCGCCGAGCAGCGTCACCACATCGTCGTTGCAGGTCAGGCCGTCGGCTGTCGACAGGCCCATCCCCGGCAGGTCCGGGTAGATCCGTCGGTATCCCGTGCCGGGAACGACGGCCTCGATTGCCGCCTCGATCTCACGATGATCGACGCCGGCGCCGTGCAGAGCCACGAGCGGCACGCCGGTGCCGTGCTCGACGTAATGGACCAGGGCTTCGTCGATCCGGCGTTCCATGTCGACACCTTAACGATCCACGCGACCACAGGAGCCGCGCTCGACCAATTGCCCGATCCCCCGTCGACGACTGAAATATGCTGCGTGAGGTGGACATTGTCGATGCTCATCATCATTTCATCAACCTGCCCGATCTCGCGTACCCGTGGATCGACAATCGCCCACCCGCGCTCACCGCCTTGCTGCCGAACTACTACGACGCTGCGCACCGGTACCTGCCGCACGACTATCGGGCACAGCTCGAGGGGACGCCCGTCACGGCCTCGGTCGCGTGCGAGTTCGGTGCTGCAGACGGAGTCGCGGAGGCCATCTGGGTTCAGCATTGCGCCGACCGCGTCGGTGTTCCGAACGCCTTCATCGCGGCCGTGCAGCTCGATTCAGGCGATCTGACAGGCGTTCTCGCGCAATACCGGGATCTCCCGGTGGTCCGGGCTGTGCGTCAGCCGCTGTACTGGGCGGCCGAACCGACCAAGCGCCTGGGTGCGCGCGGCGACTACCTGTCAGACCCGGCCTGGTTGCATGGATTCGAGCAGGTCGCCGATGCGGGGCTGGTGTGGGATCTGCTCGTCTTCGACGAGCAGTTACCCGCCACGCACGAACTCATCGCCGCGTTTCCCGACACCACGTTCGTGCTGGAGGCGGCCGGTTGGCCGGTCGATCTCACTGCCGAGGGCTTCACCCGGTGGGAAGAACGCCTCACGGCGGTGAGTCAGTTTCCGAACGTCGTCCTCAAGTTGCAGGGAATCGCCCTCATTTTCGGAACATCCCTGGAGGCGATCGGTCGGTGGGTCCGGACGGCCCTCAGCATCTTCGGCGCCGGGCGATGCATGTTCGCCTCGCATTACCCGATCGACCATCTGCTGTGGGATACCGAAACCATGGTGTCCACCGTCCAGGCAGCACTCGGCGACTTGTCACCGTCAGAACAAGCGCGCTTCTTCGGCGAAACCGCACGACGGGTGTACCGCCTGTACGCCGGTGACACCTAGTATGAGGGAGATCGGAGTACCTGCAGTTTCGACGCCGCCAATCCACTTTCGGCGTCCGGCCCACACTGTGAGGAGTCTACGTGACGCGAGAGGGCAGTATCCGGGTCGGCGACCGGACCATCACGTATCTCGAAGCCGGTGACCCGGGCGGACCGCTCGTGCTGCACAACCACGGCGGACCCTCGAGCCGGCTGGAGGCCGAACTGTTCGATTCGCATGCGAAGGCCAATGGACTGAGATTCGTGTGCGCGGACAGGCCGGGCATGGGCGGGTCCGATCCTCAACCGGGCCGCACCTTCGAAGGCTGGACCGATGACCTCCTGCTGCTGGCCGACTCCTTCGGCGCACAACGATTCGCGGTGACCGGCTGGTCCGAGGGTGGACCGTGGGCACTGGCGGCCGCCGCGTATCTGGACCCCGCGCGCCTGGCCGATGTCGTGTGCATCGCCGGTGGCAATTACGGAACGTTCGGATCGAACTGGGCCGCGAAGTATCTCAGCAGCGTCGACGCGCTGGGCGGCCGCCTGGCACTTCACTTCCACCCCGGTTTCACACTGATGTACGACGTGCTCGGTATCAGTGCCACCCACTTCGCGGATCGCTACGCTAAGGCGATCACGCAGTCGGCGTGCACCGCGGACCGGGAGGTGCTCGCTGACGAGAAGGTCCTCGACGCGTTCCTGAGGGCAGGGCGCGAGTGCTTTCGGCATGGCGCGGACGGACTCGTCGTCGACGCCACGATGCTCTACAAGGCCTGGCCGTTCGACATGACGAAAGTGACGCGCCCCGTGCACTTCTGGCAGGGCAGCGCCGACACCCTGGTGCCTGAGATCATCAACAAGACGGTAGCGGACAAGACCCCGGGCGCCGTCTGGCACCCGATCAGCGGTGGTGGTCATTTCATTGCCGTCAGTCACGCGAACGACATTCTCGCACTGGTATCGAACGATCTTGCGCCAGTGCAAAACTGACCCTCTAGGTCAGGCCGGGATTTCTCGGGCGTCGAACCGAGTCTGATAGAACAGCACCGTCACGGCGACGATCGCTTCGAGTGCGGCCGTCGCGAGTGCCGCCGCCATCGGAGTCGACATCGAATGACCCATCGGAGCCGACGCCGCTGCGTGCATCGCGTGCCCGTGGTGACCGCCACCGGACCCGGGACTCATCACGGTGACGTGCAACGCGATCATGCCGACGTTCATCAGCGCGACGAGACCCCAATCCCGGTGTGAACCACGCATCCACAGGTGCCGGGCGCAGTACAGGCATCCGAAGATCATCGCGGCGGTCACCATGCCGACCATCGGCGACGACGTCGCATGCTCACCGAGCGACGCGGCGTGGAGCGCTGCCGCGGCAACCGCGAGGGCCGCGGCCGCCCGCCGCAACCAATGACTGGCGCGGCGGGCGATCGGAGAGAAGACGGCGGACACGACTTCTAGCCTTCGCAGCAGTGCGTCGCGGTGCTCGCCGGCACGTCGAGCGCGGGGTTGCGGTCGAAGAATCCGACCGGCTTCAGCGTGAACCCGGCATAGTCGACCGGCATGACCGGCCAGTCCTCGGGCCGGGGGAAGTGCGTCAGCCCGAACGTGTGCCACAGCACCAGGTCTTCGCCCTCGATGTCCCGGTTGCCCGCCACGAACGTCGGCAGACCCGCCTGGCCCGGGTGCTGGTTGACGAAGTCGCCTGCGGGATAACGCTCGGACTCGTCGTATTGCGTGACCCACAGGTGCTTGGTCGCGAACGCGGCACGGGAGGCGATCGAACTGGACGGATCCGCCAGGAGCACCGGCTGACCTTCGGGGTGCAGCGCGTACCCGACGTCCTGCCCCAGCCGGTTCTGCTTGGTGGGATTGGTGATGTGCCAGACCCGGGCCTTGAGGTTGTCGGCGGTGCGTTGCCCCTCGGATTCGGTGGTCAGCTTGGTCTTCTGGCAGCGGAAGGCATTGCCCCACGGGTTCTCCGGACCCATCGGGACGGGCACGGCATCCACTTCCTCGACGGTGTTCACATTGCCGTCGACGGCCATGTCGAGCCGGGCGGAGAAGAGGTGCTGGTGGAACGGGGCGCCGAGCCCGGGCGCCATCTGGGTGGAGAATCCGTCGGCACCGCGGTAGGCGGAGGTGAAGACGATTCCGGTGGCCTTCGCCTCGAGTTCGATGGTGCCGTCGAGGTAGAGGTACCAGTAGAAGCCGTAGTCGTAGTTGCCGATGGTGAGGAAGAACGAGATGACGAGGCGGCGCGAGCGGCGGGTCTCGGTCATGCCGTTGAACATGTCCGTGTGCTTCCACAGGACGCCGTAATCCTCCTCGTGGAGGCAGATCGCGTTCTTCATGACGCGCGGGTCACCGGACTCGTCGGCGATCGTGACGTCGAAGTACTGGATCTCGCCGAGGCAGTCGCAGCCGAGTTCGAGCGAGTTGGTGTACCGGCCGAACAGGTACTCGCCCTGGTCGAAGTAGTTCTGCCAGTACCGGACCGGGGACGGATCGGCGTAGGGAACCACCATCTCGGCGATCGAGGCACGATAGATCACGGGACGTTCCACTCCCCCGTCGTCGAACGAGAGCTGGTGCAGCGTCAGACCCTCGCGCACGTCGAAACCGAAGCGGAACTTCCAGTCGGCCCAGGTGATCTCGTTGCCGTCGACGGAGAAGCTGGCACCTTCGGGTTGAGTGATCTCGATCGGCTTGAGGTCGGTCCGCGTGGGTGTGGCATGCGGTTCGGCGTTCCATTCGCCGCGCTCGGCGGGGACGGGTAGCTCGATCTCGTCGACCACCTTCACGACGCGACGCTCGGTGAGGTCGACGTAGGCTACGACCCCGTCGATGGGGTGAGCCCACGGCAGGTCCGCCTTGTCCTTCTGGTGGAAGGCGAGGACGCGGACGATGCGGTGCCCGACCTCGTCCTCGTGACCGAACACGCCCGCCGACAGGGGAACCGCCCGGACCTTCGACGGCTCGATGCCGCGCTTGGCCATCGCCGCGAGCCAGTCGGAGCTGCCGAGCAGGAACGCCTCGATGTCCTCGAACTCCTCGTCGAGGATCGGCACGTGGCCGTCGGTGGCGGAATCGACGATGGCCCTGCTGATCACGCGGTTCTCCGTCACCGACACGACGAGGTCGGTGCCGATGCCGGTGGATCGGTCGAGCAGCAGGATCCGGGCGCGTCGCTCGATCGGGTCGCCCGGTGTGAACGCGAGGACCGTCGACTTGTGCGGCTCGGCGAGCGCGACGAAGACGAAGCGCACGTTCTCGCCGATCAGTCCCTCGTCGGTGAGGAGTGCCTTCGCCGAACGGATCTCGTCCGCAGACAACGGGGTGAGCGGATGATCCGGGGCGGCGGAACCGACGGTGGCCGGGGTCTCGGTGGTGGCGGTGCTCATCGTGCGATCTCCTTGTCGATGATGGTGTCGTTCGTGTCGTGCTGCGGTAGAGCGGTGTCGTGGCGTGCGGCGTGGGGTCGGAGCACGGCGACGGCTGCTCCGCCGGCGAAGGTTCCGACGAGCAGGATCCCGATGACGGCGGCGAGAGTGCTCGACCCGCCGACGAGAAGGGGAAGGTTGGCGACGGTCATGATGAGAAGCCCGGCCAGGCCGACGAGGCCGAGCAGGGGTGCGATCACGGTGTTCCACACCCGCCGGTCCACCCGGGTCCGGCCGAAGTAGACGAGGACGGCCACGGAGGTCAGGGTCATCAGTGCGACGATGCCGACCGAGGACACACCGGCGAACCACGCGAACACCTCGGTCACCGGGTCGAGTCCGGCAACGGCGGACGCGACGATCAGGACGAGAGCCGATGCCGTCTGCACGACGGACGCGATGTACGGCGACGCGTGCTTGACGTGCGAGCGGCCGCATCCCGCGGGCAGGGCCGCACTGTTCCCGAGGGAGAAGATGTACCGGGACAGCACGTTGTGGAAGGACAGCAGGGCCGCGAACAGGCTCGTGATCAGGAAGATCTGGACCAGGTCGCCGGCGATCGCGCCCACGTAGCGGGTGGCGGTCTCGGTGATCATCCCTTCCGGATTCTCGGTCGCGATGGCCACGGCACCCTCGTCGCCCCACGCACTGACCATCGCCCAGCTCGACAGTGCGTAGAAGCCGCCGATGACCAGCAACGCCAGGTAGGTGGCCCGGGGGATGGTGCGGCCCGGGTCCCGGGCCTCGTCACGGAAGACGGCGGTGGCCTCGAATCCGATGTACCCGGCGATGGCGAAGATCAGTGCGATGCCGGGTGCTCCGGAGAAGAACTCGGCGGGGTGGAACGCCGCCGTCGAGAATCCTTCGTCGCCGCCGCCGCCGCCGCGGACGATGACGGCGGCGTCGATGACGAGGACGATTCCGACCTCGCAGACGAGTAGTACGCCGAGCACCTTGCCGGACAGGTCGATGTGCCGGTATCCGAGGATCGCGACCACGGCCGTCACGGCCAGGGCCCACACGTACCAGGGAAGTTCGGGGCCGCCGTGAGCGGTGACGAAATCGTTGACGGCGGCTCCGATGTATCCGTACACCGCGCCCTGGACGGCCGTGTAGGACACGAGCGCGAGGAACGCGGAGCCGAGACCGGCATGCCGGCCCAGGCCCTGCGTGATGTATGTGTAGAACGCGCCGGCGCCGGGGAGGTGCTTGGCCATCGCCGTGAATCCGACGGCGAAGAACAGCAGTACCACCGTGCAGACGATGTACGACGCGGGGTAGGCGGCGCCGTTGCCCGCTGCGATGCCCAGAGGGACGGTTCCGGCGATCACGGTCAACGGGGCCGCCGCTGCGACGACCATGAACACGATGGCACCCGGACCGAGGGTGCCTGCCAGTCTGCGAGGGGCGCCGTCGCTGACCGCACTCGAGTGCGTGGGGGCGTTGGTTGTCATGGTTTCCTTCGACTTTCACGAGGAGAGGGCCTGCGTGGAGGCTCCGCGGTGAGCTCTGGGACGAGCATGCGACTGCGGGTTGTCGGCGCAGTTGCCGAAGCGTCACAGTTCGTCGACAGCAAATGAGAACGCACGCAGGACGATTCTCATTCGGGTCCGGTCGAGGAATCTAGAGGGCGATGTTGACGGACTTGCTCTGGGTGTATTCGGCGATGGCGCCTTCACCGAGTTCGCGTCCCCACCCGGACTGCTTGTAGCCGCCGAACGGAAGCGCCGTGTCGAAGGCATTGTGGCAGTTCACCCACACAGTGCCCGCCTTGATCTCGGCGGCCACCTCGTGGGCGCGGGACACGTCCCGGGTCCACACGCTGGCGGCGAGGCCGTAGGGGGTGTCGTTGGCGGCCGCGCGGACGCCTTCTTCCCGGTTGAACGGCACCGCCACCGCGACCGGTCCGAAGATCTCCTCCTGGTACACGCTGAAGTCACGGTTCACGTCGACCAGCAGGGTGGGCTCCACGTAGAAGCCGGTGTCGCCGTGCCGCTGCCCGCCGGAGAGCGCGCGAGCACCGTCGGCGAGTCCGGCGTCGATGTATCCGGTGACCTTGCCCAACTGCTCCTCGGAGATCAGCGGGCCGATGTCGTTGGTGGGGTCGAGTCCGGGTCCGATCTTCTGGGACTTCGCGAAATCGGCTACACCGGAAGTGAATTCGTCGAAGATCCGGTCTTCGACGAGCAGGCGCGTTCCGGCCGTGCAGGCCTGGCCGTGGTTGAACAGGAAACCGCCGGCCACGCCCGGGATCGCGGCCTCGAGGTCGGCGTCGGAGAAGATCACCTGCGGGCTCTTGCCACCGAGTTCGAGGGACACCTTCTTCAGGTTCCCCGATGCGGCAGTGACGATCTTCTTTCCGACCTCGGTCGAACCGGTGAACGCGACCTTGTCGACGTCGTCGTGGCTCGACAGCGCCGCGCCGATGTCGCCGAAACCGGTGAGCACGTTGAACACGCCGTCGGGGACGCCGGCCTCGGCGATCACCTCGGCGAGGAGCAGCGCGGTGAGCGGTGTCTGCTCGGCAGGCTTGAGAATCATGGTGTTCGCGCAGGTCAGCGCGGGTGCCACCTTGAACGCGGCCATCACCAGCGGGAAGTTCCACGGGATGATCTGTGCGCACACACCGACCGGTTCACGGGTGGTGAAGGCGTGGAAGCGTGCTCCGGGCGCCCACGGCACCGACACGGGGATGGTGCGGCCTTCGATCTTGGTGGCCCAGCCGGCGTAGTAGAAGAAGATCTCCGCCGCCCACGTCACGTCGACGGCCTTTGCCACCGCTACGGACTTGCCGTTGTCGATCGACTCGAGCTGTGCGAACTGATCGGCCCGGGCCAGAATCCCCTCGCCGATCTTCCAGAGGATCCGCTGACGTGCCGCGGGGGTGAGCGAGCGCCACGGCCCGGACTCGAAAGCCCGCCGGGCCGCCGCTACCGCCCGGTCCACGTCTTCGATTCCGGCGTGCGGCACTGTCGTGATCACCTGTCCGGTGGCGGGATCGACCGTCTCGAACGTCCTGCCCGACGCGGAGTCAACCCATCGGCCGTCGACGAACATGCGCTTCGGCGACGAAACGAAGTCGACGACCCGGGGGTCGAGTCCGGCTGGGGTGTGAACGACTGCAGTCATCATGTCCTCTTCGATGGAGTGAACGAATCTGTGAATGAATCCGGCTTCTGCAGAACACTTTTGGCGGAAGTTTTCGCCTCGTCGTGCTGCGGCCTGAACCCACGATAAACCCCGAATGTGTCGCCGGTCACTACTAAATCCGGATGGGAATCAGCGACTGCGTCATTCTCATTCGACTTTTCCGGCCACGGCGGCGCCGATTCTCATTCCGGCTTTTCGGGTTGGTGCAGCTGATCCGCCGTGTGCGCCGGCGCAGGCTCCGGAATCGGGAACGAATTCTCCGGCCATTCTCATTCGAGGTGATCGAAAATTAATTCCGATCGGCGCATCGCGCTCGTCTCCTGCGCTAGCGTGCAACTCATGCAGCCCCGGGTTGATCACTCGCGCGGGGCCGGCCGGAAAGTGTGGAGAGCAGGTGCGTGGTGTCCGGTACACCGAGAATCAGAAGTAGATCACCGGTCGCCGGTCTCGAGCGGGCGCGTCTGAGTTTCGTCCAAGTGCTCGGGCAGTCCGTTTCCGCGGTCGCACCGTCGGCCGTGATGGTCACGCTGCCTGCTCTCGTCATACCCGACGCGGGCCGGGCGACCATTGCGGTGTTCGTCGCGGCGGCGATTCTGATGACGGCGGTCGGCTACTGCATCGGACAGTTCGCCACCCGGATGGTGGCCGTCAGCGGTCTCTACAGCTACATCGTGAAGGGACTTGGGGCGGTGCCCGGTTTCGGCGGGGGCTGGTCGCTGCTCGTCGGCTACGCGGCCGCGGCCATGGCGAGCACACTCGGTGCCGCGAGTTACCTCGCCGCGCTGCTCGGCCGAGTCGGGCTTCCGGCGGGGTCGCCCCTCATCGCGGTCCTCGCGGCGATCGTCGGACTGCTCGCCCTTCTCCTCATGGTCCGGGGCGTGCAATTGTCGGCGCGGATCATGCTCGCCATCGAGGTCTTCGCAATCGTGGCCGCCTCCGCCGCGCTGGTGGTCGCGTTCGTGCAATCGGTCCGCGAGGGCGCGACCCCGTCCGCGGGCGGCGCGAAGTCAGGATCCGCGGTCGGGTTCGCCGTGCTGCTCGCGATCACGTCGTTCGTCGGATTCGAGAGTGCGGGCACGGTGGCGCGGGAAGCCCGCAACCCGTTCGTCGCCGTCCCGCGCGCCATCCGGTGGACCCCCATCGCGCTGGGCGTTCTGTACGTGTTCGCGGCCGCCCTGCAGTTGCCGGAGCCGGTGCGGCAGGGAGTCGACTCGCTGCCGATCGTCCTCACGCTGCCCGACACGTCCGGCGCAGGTTCGTCGGCGCTGTCGATCGTCATGGAACTCGGCATCACCGCCTCCTGGTTCGCGTGCGTCCTCGGTTCGACGACGGCGCTGTCGCGCACCCTGTTCGCGATGGGCCGCGAAGGGGTGGTTCCGAGCGTGTTCGGCCGGACGCACCACCGGTTCCACACTCCGCACGTGGCATTGACGGCGGCGATGCCGGTCGTGGTCGCGGTGCCCGTCCTCTACCTGTTCGTCAGCGGTTCGAGCCGCGACGTCCTGATCGGACTCCTCGCCGTGTCCGCCCACGGTTACGTCCTCGCGTACGTCCTGCTGTGCGTCGCGACGCCGGCGTTCCTCCGGCGGATCGGCGAACTGACTCGGCTTCCCCTGATCGTCGGCGTGCTGACGGCGACGGCGATGGTCGCCCTCGTCGGGTGGGCGGCGTTCTCGCGCACATATGTCGCGGGCGCGGCGACCGCCGTCTACGTGCTTCTGATGCTTGTCGGCGCCGCGGTCTTCGCGATCCGCGCCAGGAGATCCCCCGGAATCGGAGAACGGATGGGTGTGTACGACGAGGCCGTGGCCGACGACCTGCTGGGCCGGTACCGCCCGTGGGAGGTCCGCCGGTGAGCCCCGACGACAGGGCCCTGTCGGGGCGGCAGCCGAAGGCCGTCACCAGCGCGCTGCGGGTGCTCGAGGAAGTGGCCCGCGCCGGCTCGGGTGTGACCGCGAAAGACATCGCGGCCCGCCTGTCGATGCCGTCGGCGACCACGTATCGACTGCTCAACATTCTCGTCGGCGAAGGCTATGTGGTGCGGCTCCCCGATCTGTCCGGGTTCGCGCTGGGCCAGAAGATCGGGATCCTCGTCGACGCCGCCGTCGTGCCCACCGTGTGTGCGGCGGCGCGTGAGGTTCTCGCCGAACTGCGACTGTCGGTGCGCTTCGGGGTCCACCTGTTCTACTACACCAACGTCGCCGTCCGCACGGCCGACGCCGACCCCGAATACCCGCCGCCGGAGGACGAATCGTTTCTCAACCAGCACCTCTACGCGTGCGCAGTCGGCAAACTCCTTCTCGCGGAGAAGTCGGAACTCGAATCCGTGATTCCGCGTTGGGAGCCGCGGGCGCTGACGGCCCGCACGATCGTCGCGCGGAGCGAACTCCTCGCGAATTTGGACCTGATCCGAAGCCAGGGCTTCGCCACCCAACTCGCCGAGCTCCGGGACGCGTCGGCCTGCGTGGCCGTCCCCGTCCGGTCCGGAACGGGGTCGCTCGTCGGCAGCCTGGCCCTGTCGGGACACGTCGATCACGAACACCTCATGCTGCGCCACGTCCCGTCGCTGCGGGAGCACGCGGAGCGGCTGGCACCGCTGATGGCATAGCGCTCAGATCCCACCCGGCGAGGTAGCCGCCGACGTCAGGCGCCGACGGCCACTCCGCGCGGTGCGGGAGTGAGACTCGCGCCGCCCAGACCGAGGTGGTCGCGCAGGGTGCTTCCGGTGTAGTCGGTGCGGAAGAGTCCACGCCGCTGCAACTCGGGAACGACGAGGTCGACGAAGTCGTCGAACGACCCCGGCGCCTGGGCCGCGGACAGGATGTACCCGTCCGCCTCCCCGCCGAGGAATCCTTCCTCGATCTGATCGGCGATCTGCGACGCCGTCCCGACGAACTGCGGCAGCAGCACACCCTGGGCATACAGCTTGCCGATGTCGCGCAACGTGAGGTCGTCCTCGACGCTGAGCCGGCGCGCGACGTCGAACAACCCCTGGGTGCCCGGCACGACGACATCCTCGATCGGGGCGTCGAGGTCGTACTGCGAGAAGTCGTGATCGGTGTGCACCGACAACGTGATCAGGCCGGAGGTGGGGTCGGCGAGTTCGTTGTGGAACGCCTGCTTCTCCCGTGCGATCGACTCGGTCTCCCCGACGAACGGCACGAACGACGGGAAGATCTTGATGTCGTCGGGGTTGCGCCCGAAGTTCGATGCACGCGACTTCACGTCGTCGTAGTAGGCCTTGCGGCCCTCACTCGTCGGGTCGATCTCGAAGATCGCCTCCGCCCAGCGGGCAGCGAAGTCCTTACCGACCGAGGAGGACCCGGCCTGGATGATCACGGGACGGCTCTGCGGTGAGTGCGGCACCGTCAACGGTCCGCGCGTCTTGAACCACTCGCCCTCGTGGTCGACGGTGCGCACCTTGTCGGGATCGGCGAACACACCCGACGCCTTGTCCTGCACCAGGGCGTCACGATCCCAGCTCCCCCAGAGCTTGAATGCGACCTCCAGGAATTCCTGGGCGCGGTCGTACCGCTCGTCGTGACCGAGGTGGTTCTCGATGCCGAAGTTCTGGGCCTCCGCCTGATTGAGCGAGGTGACGACGTTCCAGCCCGCCCGGCCCCGGGACAGGTGGTCGAGGGTGGCGAAGATCCGCGCCACCTCGAACGGGTGGAAGTAGGTGGTGGACTTGGTGATCGCCAGACCGATCTTCTCGGTTACGTTGGCCAGGCCCGCCGCCACCAGCGAGGGGTCGATGGTTGCCGACGCCTGCGTTCCACTGCTCAGCGGGACACGGATGTCGTTGCCGTATCGAACGGGTGTGGCGAGGAGATCGGCGAAGAACAGGAAGTCGAACTTTCCGCGTTCGAGTGTCTGCGCCACGCGCCGGTAGTAATCGGGTCCGAGGTAGTCGGTCTCCGACGCCGGGTGCCGCCACGCGGCGTGGGAGTGGGTGACGTGCGAGGCGATGAGGAAGCCGGCGAGGTGCAGTTCACGAGACATGGTGTGGCTCCTTGATCGTCGGAAGTCTTAGTTCAGCCTTCAACAACGCGGCGATGGATGTCACCGATTGGACTCAGCGTGACGCGAAGTCCGCGACTTTCGCAGACTCGCATGGAGCCGAGTCCGTCGAAGTCAGGCGATATCCGGTGCGCGGAAATAAGATGAGTGATGACGAAAAACCCGCCGGTCCCACACCATCCGGTCGTCCTCGAAGCGTTCCCGTGAAGTCGGCGCTGTCGGCGGTCCTCGCCGGGTGCGTGGTGGCGCTCGCACTCCCGTGGTCGCACGTCGCCATTGCCGACGCCGCGCCGGACTCCGCCATCCGGTACGTCGCGTTGGGTGATTCGCGGGCCACCGGGTCGCCTCACGACCCGCTGTCGATTCGAGACGGCTGTTTCCGCACATCCGACGCGTACCCGCAGATCGTCGCCGACACCCTGCACGCGGAATCGTACGTCAGCAGGGCGTGCGCGGCAGCAAAGACCGAAAACATCACGGAAACACCACAATTCACCATCACCGGACCGCAACCACCGCAGATCGGGGCACTCCGGCCGGACACGACGCTCGTCACCGTCAGCATCGGGGGAAACGACATCGCGTGGTCATCGTTGGTGGAGCCCTGCTACACGCTCGCCCCGGGGCTCGACGCGACCTGTCGCTCCGACGCCACCACGGCACGGCGCATGAACGACGCTCTCACCGTGCTCGGCCCGAAGGTGTCCGCCACCCTGGCTGCGATCACCGAGAAGGCCCCCGCTGCGACCGTGCTGCTGGTGGGGCACGGCGGCATCTTCGGCGACCGCGGTTGCTGGCCCTATATCCCCACGAGCGATGCTGACGCCGCCTTCGTGGTGCAGTTCTTCGTGAGTATGAACAGCGTTCTCGCCGGCGCGGCACGGAGTAACGGCGCGTACTTCGTCGACGTGGCCGCCGCCGCGGTGGGGCACGACGCGTGCGCTGGATCCGATCTACGGTGGTTCGAAGGCCTCGTCCCCCGATCGTTCACGATGCCCCTGCACCCCACGCACGAAGGACTGAGGGCGATGGCATCGCTCGTCGTCGCGGCCCGTCCATGACCTGCATCGCGGAATCCGGCTTGCGCCATTCCCCGGAGCGGTTAGCCTGCCCTTACAACGTCGTGGCGAGGTGAGGAGTGACGGATGCGGGTTGCAGGGATCATGGCGGCGGTTCTCTTGGTCGGAACGGTGGTCGCCGGGTGCGCGTCATCCGAGACGGACTCACCCGCGACCTCCGCGAGCAGTGATGCCTTCCCCGTGACCACGACGGGCGCGCTGGGGTCGGCGACGATCGACGAGCGCCCGGACCGCGTCGTCGCGTTGAGCTGGACCGACGCCGACATTCTGCTGTCGCTCGGCGTGACTCCGGTCGCAATCGGGAAGGCGCCGAACGAGTCGGGCGTGCAGCCGTGGACGGCGGATAGTCTCGGGGACGCCCACCCGGCCATTCTCCAGGGTGTCAACACCAATGTCTCGGTCGAAGAAGTCGCCGCACAGGCTCCTGATCTCATCGTCGCCACCAAGTCATTCGGGCTCGACACTCAGTACAGCCAACTCTCGGAACTGGCTCCCGTCGTGCACTATGCCGACACCCCCTCGGCCGAGACCTGGCAAGACGCGACGCAGACGATCGCCGCCGCGCTCGGTATCTCCTCGCAGGGAGACGACGTGGTGGCGCAGACCGAATCGGCTATCGACGACGCCGCCGCCGCCCACCCCGCCCTCGACGGCAAGACCTACACCTTCTTCGTGGGACCGCAGCCCGACTCGACGTACGTCGTCAATTCGACCGACGACGCCGGAGCGAAATTCCTGGACCAATTGGGTTTGACGCTGACCCCGTTCGCCACGGCGCAACCTGTCAGCAATATCCCCGGGCGAGCCCAGATCAGCAATGAACTGCTCGCCGACACCGATGCCGATCTCATCCTGGCGACGAGTTCCAATGGCGCGTTGGAGAGTGTGGAACAGCAGCCGGCATTCCAGTCGCTCGGCGCTGTCGAGCGCGGCGCATACGTGCCGCTGGCACCGACGCTGGCGCAGTCGATCGCCTTCCCCTCACCGCCCAGCCTCGATTGGGCACTGGGACAGGTGGTTCCACTCCTCGACTCCGCCGTGCAACGTTAACGACCTCGGAAGCCACTCCCGACACACTCGTCAATCCGTCCGCAAGCACGTCGATGCACCGCCGCACCACTGGACATCCGACCCAGTGGCGCAGTCGTGTGGTCGTCCGGTATACCCTTAAACAGGCCGTCCGGTTTGTTAACGGGATAGCTCGTAACCGATACCGACGCTCACACGAAGAACATCGATATCTGTTTCCCGCCACGCGGTTCTGTTCCACGGGCGGGAACGGAAGGACCGAAGTGCTGTTGGCAGAAACGTCACGAACACCGGCCCCCGTGGCCGCACCCGATGCCGAGGACTGGCGCGAGCTGGCCTCGTGCCGCGGGGTCGCATCGTCGGTGTTCTTCTCTCCCGACGGCGAGCGCGGTCATGCCCGCGCCCGTCGCGAAGCGAACGCCCAGCAGATCTGCCAGGACTGCCCTGTGCTCGCCCAGTGCCGCGACCACGCCCTGGCAGCCGACGAACCGTACGGAATCTGGGGCGGGATGACCGAAGCCGACCGCAGGCGGCACGCCCGCCGACTCCGCTCCGACAGCCGCCGTTGACCGGTTCCTCCCCTCCGCGGATCACCGTGCCTCCAGCTTGTCGATGTCGGCGAGCACTTTCTTGTGCCAGGCGATCTCGGTCTGGATGCGCATCTTGGCGTGGGCGACGATGAGATCGTCCGCCGCACTCTGGTCGGGCCATCGACGATCGAGCTGGTGATCGAACTGCAGCTCGCGTGCCGCGAGGACCGCGATGCGGTCCTCGACGTAGCCGCGAAGTACTTCTCGGTCGAGATCCGCGCTCACAGCCAGGGCGAGGTCGACGGGGTCCGGTTTGAGTTCGAACTCGGTGAACGCCTCGTCACGAAGCACTCGAAGCTCCCTGGCGCCTTCCGCCGTGATCTCGTACACGGTTCTGGCGGGCAGCGCACCGTCCTGCTCTGTTCGCAACGGCCGGATCAGACCCTCGTCCGCGAGCCGATGCAACGCACCGTAGAGCGACCCGGGCTTCACCTGTGACCACAATTCGGCTCGATCCAGACGCGCGTCGCGACGCAGCTGGTGACCGTGCATGGGTCCCCGCTTGGCGAGAGCGCCGAGGACGAACAGCCGCGTGGGATTCATGCCATCAGTTCTACCGGAGTACTCATATTTGAGTACTCTCTTTCGCATGGCTATTCGACCGATCCTCATTGCCGGAGACACCAGACTGACCACACCAGCGGTGCCGGTCACCGCGTTCGACAGCGCACTCGCCGCCTTCGTCGACGACCTCTACGAGACCAACACCGCAGCTCACGGGGCCGGCCTGGCCGCCAACCAAGTCGGAGACCCGAGAGCGATCTTCGTGTACGACCTGATCGACGACACCCGACGGCATCGAGGGCACGTCATCAATCCGGTACTCGAGACTTCACCTCTGCCCGAGACCATGCCCGACCCGGACGACCTCGAGGGATGCCTCTCCGTTCCGGGCGAGCGTTACCCGACGGGCCGGGCCGACTGGGCGCGAGTGGTCGGCGTGGACATCGACAACAACCCGATCTCCGTCGAGGGCACCGGTTACCTGGCCCGCTGCCTGCAGCACGAAACCGACCATCTCGCCGGGCATCTCTACCTCGACCGGCTCATCGGACGCAATCACCGGGCCGCCCGCAAGATGATCAAACGGCGTCAGTGGACCGGCCCCGGCAACACGTGGGTACCCGGGGCGGACCGTGATCCTTTCGGTTGGTGACAGGCATGCCGTCCGTCACGAGGTCGATGGACTTCAGCGCCGCGGCGGCGATGGGCACGATCCGGCCGGGCGCCGAGGCCGGCTAGAACCCACCGTGGCCGCCGAAGTGACCGAAGTGACCGAAGTGACCGAAGCCGCCGAATTCGCCGAACCCGCCGTGGAAGGGCCCCACATCCTCGCGTCCGGGTCCGATAGGCCCGGTCGTTCCCGGCCAGCCCCACGGGAAACCCGAATCCGGAAGGTCCGTCACAGGACCCGCATCCGGCACGACGCGGGCGGCAGGAGTAGCCACATCGGGTACTGTTGCGGCGGAAGCAGTTCCGGCACCGAGGGCGACCAGGGGTGCGATTGCGGCTACGGCGACCGCCGCGCGGAGTGCGAACTTGCTCATTGTTCTCACCTTCATTTTCTTTCTGTGCCGCACCGACTTGTGCGGTGCAGGTGATGGGTTGATGATCGAACGACCATTGATGTAAATCGTCGTGGAAACGGGGCCCGGCGTCGCCACTGCCAGCAGGAGCTTCCGGATGCCACCAGCGCCAATCTCGGTCTTCCAGGTAGCTGCAATTCCATGACCGCTCGATGTGTGCGAGGCCGCGTCATGGCATGTCGGGCCCGGCACCGATGACGTATTCTCGAAGTCGGTCACTTCGACGGTGATCGCGCGCTTTTCTTTTCTCACGGACGGCGAAACTCGGGGTCGACGATGGCCGAATTCCATCCTCCGGCGACGCGGTCCGATCCGCTCGGGACGATTGCGGTAGAGCTGGCCGCGGCCGGCTTCGACGATGCCCACGAAGTCGGACGTGGCGGTTTCGGAGCGGTCTACCGCTGCTGGCAGCGCTCCCTCGAGCGCACTGTTGCCATCAAGGTGCTCACTGCCGCCGCACTCGACTCGGACAATCTCGACCGATTTCTCCGCGAACAGCACGCCATGGGCAAACTGTCCGGGCATCCCAACATCGTCAGCATCTTCCAGAGCGGCACCACGGAATCGGGCGCACCCTACATCGTGATGCAGTACCACCCGCGCGATTCCCTCAACGCGCTGATCCGCGAGGCGGGCCCGCTGAGCTGGCAGGAGTCGCTGCACATCGGGGTCAAGATCGCCGGGGCACTCGAGACGGCACACCGACGAGGCACCCTCCACCGCGACATCAAGCCCGCGAACATCCTGCTCACCGAATACGGGGAGCCTCAACTCACCGACTTCGGCATCGCGCGAATCTCGGGTGGCTTCGAGACCGCCACCGGCCTCATCTCCGGTTCCCCCGCGTTCACCGCACCCGAGGTACTCCAGGGACAGACCCCCACACCGGCGTCGGATCTCTACAGCCTCGGGGCCACGCTGCTGTGCGCGCTCAACGGTCACGCCCCCCGAGCCGAGCAGACGGCCACTCAGGTGCCGCAGACCACCGACGGAACGTTGCCCGGTGCCACGCAGACCGACATACCCGCCGACGTGCGCTCCGCCGTCAACCATGCGATGGCGGGCAACACCGAGGATCGTCCCGCGACCGCCGCCGAGTTCGGGCAGGAACTGCGGCGGATCCAACGCCGCCACGGCCTGACCGTCGACGACATGGCCGTGCCCACCGACACCGGCGACGACCACGCCCGCGAACACCCACAGTCGGCTCGGGCACCGGCAAGTTCGGAGACCCGTCCGGCGCCGACCAGGCTGCGCGTGATCCTGGCCGAAGACGACGTCCTGCTCCGCGAGGGTGTGGCGAGCTTGCTCACGCGCTCCGGCTTCGACGTCCTGGACCAGGCCGGCGACGCAACCACACTCCTCGACCTGGTCCGGGCGCGAGCGCCCGACCTGGTGATGGTCGATATCCGGATGCCCCCGACCCACACCACCGAAGGGCTCGACGCAGCCCGGGCGATCCGCGACGAATTCCCCGAAGTCGGCATCCTGGTCCTGTCGGCGCACGCCGACGTCGAACACGCGATGGAGCTACTGGCCAGCGGCCGGGGAATCGGCTACCTGCTCAAGAGCCGGATCACCGACGTGGACGATTTCATCGATACTCTCCAGCGCATCGCCGCGGGGTCGTCCGTCGTCGACCCCGCGCTGGTGCAGGAGTTGGTCTCCGCCCGCAGGCGCAACGACCCGCTCGCCGCACTCAGTGCGCGGGAGCGGGAGGTACTGGCCCTCATGGCGGAAGGACGTTCCAATGCCGGCATCGCCCGCCGGCTGTGGGTCACCGAGGGCACCGTCGAGAAACACGTGCGCAGCATCCTCACCAAACTGAACCTCCCGGAGACCGGCGACGATCACCGACGAGTACTCGCGGTCGTCACCTTCCTCGAGGCCCGCTGACCGGGGCCACCCGCTCCCCTTCGGTTCCGTCACCGGCGCGGAGCACATCCCGGATGGCATCGGACGACAGATCGGACTTCGACACGAAGCCCACCGCGGGGCTCCCGGAGATCAACTCCGCCAGGTCCTGCTCGGCGTGGGTGGAAATCAGGATCACCGCGGCCGGGTGCGCCTCGTCGTGGAGCCGCTCCGCGAGGTCGAATCCGCTCTCCGGTCCGAGTTCGACGTCGACGAGGATGACGTCGGGCTGCAACTCCGTGGCCGACCGGACCGCGTCGGCAGTGTTCGACGCCGTACCGACCACCGGGATCCCCTGCTGCTCGAGCAGTCGCCGGGCAATGTCCAGAAAACGTGGGCTGTCGTCGACGATCACGCACCGTAGACGACCGAGTTGCAACACCATGTGGTCCATGGTCGACCGGGTACCTGCCGGTACGCATTCCCGCTAGCAGGTAAATCCTCCCGGTCACTCGCCGGCGACCGGGATGGTGATGTCCAGCGTGGTCCCCTGACCGGGCGGGCTCGTGATCTGCATGTGGCCGCCGAGTGCCTCGACACGGTCCTGTAGTCCCATGAGCCCGGAGCCCGCACCGGACGAGGCACCGCCGACGCCGTCGTCCCCGATCACCACGTGCAGAGTGCCGTCCTCCGCCCGCAGGGACACATCGACCTCGGAGGCGTGGGCGTGCTTGGCGGCATTGGTGAGCGCCTCGGCGACCACATAATAGGCGGCCACCTCGACCGATTCGGTGAACCGGCCCTCGATCGCGACATCGAGAGCGACGGGGACTGCGGAACGACGAGCCAGCGTCCGCACCGCCGATCCCAGCCCGCCCTTCGACAGGATCGCCGGATGGATTCCGTGCGAGAGTTCCCGCAGATCCTCCGACACGCCTGTGAGCCCCGACGCGATGGCCGACAGCTGCTCCCGCACGTCCACCCACTCGGCCGGCACCGACGCCTCCGCCAACCGCACCTCGAGTCCCAGCGACACCAGCCGCTGCTGGGCCCCATCGTGCAGGTTACGTTCCAGGCGACGCCGCGCGTCGTCGGCGGCCGCGACGATCCTGGCCCGCGAGGCGATCAGTTCGGCACGGGTCGCAGCATTGGCGATCGCGGTCGCGACGAGATCGGCGAAGTCACCGAGTCGGGTCTCGGTGTCCGCGGGCAGCGGCTCGGTGCGCCGCGATCCGACGATCGCGGCGCCCCACACCCGTTTGTCCACGACGATCGGGACTCCCACGATCGATCCGAAGCCTTCCGCACGAATGCGGGTGGCAACTGCCCCACCGACGTGTGCGTGGTTGTCGATCCTGGCGCCGTGGCCGGTGCGCAATACGATCGCCCCGACGTCGTCGCCCTCCGTCGAGATCGTGTCTCCGGTGACGGGCATCCGAGTTTCCCCCGGCTCGTATCGAACAGCGACCAATGTCCCGGTTCCGTCTCCCTCGTAGCGAATCAGCACGGCGTCGACCACATGCAGCCAGAGCGCGAGTTCTTCGGCCACCGCCGTGAACACCTCGGAGGGGCTCTCCCCACGGGCCGCCAATGTCGCCACCCGGCGCAGTGCGGCTTGGTGTTCGGCGAGGATCGCGAGTTCGTCCCGGCTCGCCTCCGCCTCCCGGCGGCGCAGAACCGCTTCCGCGGTGCGCAATCTGGCCTGGCCCGCCATGAGGTTGGCCACCAGCGCGACGGGCAGGAACACCACGACGGCTACCCAGTCGCCGGGTTTGGCCGGAAGCAGCGTGCCCTCCACCTGCAGGTGAAAGTAGACGTAGATGACGGCGCTCACCACTGTCGTCAGCACCGACAGCGCGAATCCCCACCGAGCCGAGACCACCAGAACCCCGAGCAGGAACACCGCACCGAAGGCGTTCTGCGGTGCCACCTTGTTCAGCTGATGCACCACAACGGTCTCCACGGTGATCACGGTGGCGGCGACCACGATCCCCAACCACAACGGAGGGGTGGTCGGTCGCACCAGGAGCGATATCAGACGCGCAGGCAGTTGGCGCGCGTCCGAATCGAAAGCCGCCCGGGGGGACGCCGCGCCGCGCCGGGACAGCGCTCCGATTGACCGCCGTGACCACTTTCGCGTCATCGTGCATGCTCGGATCAGTCGTGGGGTTCGCGGACAGACCTCGATGAGCATCATATCGAGCTGCCTGTCCGGTCTCACCCGATCGAGTTCCCGTCACTCGGCTGACACCCGCCGATGTCGCTACGCTGGGCCTAGGCCGATGCAGTAAACCTTGGGAGGAAGCGGTGGTAGCCGTACAGATACAGGTGGGCGATCTGGTGCAGGCGTCCGGTCACGCCGGTCCCTGGCTGGTGGTCGAGCTCAGCAAGGGCATGGCGTCGCTGCAGCATCCCGACGGACATCGGCTCTCGGTTCGGACGACCACCCTGTCCGTGGTGCACAAGGCGACGAGCCCGGCCGGTGAGGTCGAACCGGCCGACCGGGAACAGCCGGGAGAGGCCCCCACCCTCTTCGACTAGTCGACGATGGTGGTGACGATCGAGGTGACAGCCGGGGTCCGCGGCGTCGAGCCGAACCCGAAGCGGACGGGCGGATCCACGGGCCGCAGCGGGCCGAGGTCCCGGCCGCGCCAGGATGCGGACATTCCCACCAGCCGCCGCTGATCGACGGCGCCGTAGTACTCGCGACGCCCGTTGCCTGCGGTGCCACGGGTGCGCACACCACGGAGAGCGGCGCGGGCGATCGGGTCGCTGACCACACAGAACCACGGTGCACTCGCGACGGCCCGCGGGATCAGGTTCAGCAGGCGCCCGAGCGCGGTGCGGGCGCCGACCTCGACGCTCACGCGCAGGTCCCCGGCCTCGACAGTCCGAGTGCCGCCGGAGCGCGAGCGCCGCACAGGCGAGATCACGGTTTCGTCGAAGACGTACGTCGCGGTGACGAAGTCGCGGACCGCGTCCGACGGGGCGAGGAGCACGCGGTGACCGTCGGCGAGTTCGACCATGACATCCGTGAACTCACCGAGCGGCGATCGCGACCAGTGTCCGACGACGATGCGCACGCCCGAACCGGTACCCAGGCCCGTGATCTCCCCGTCGAACCGCCATCTGGTCATCCGGCCAGCGTATGCGCGGTCACTCCGTCAGGTGTCGGTACGCGGCGGCGCTCCGGTCCGACAGCACGGCGCGGAGAATGAATCGTGTTTGCGCCGTAACGTATTGGTCCACCGTGTAGCGGGCAGCGAAGTGCCAGTGCTTGAGCGCCCACCCGTGCGCGAGCATCATCATGTCGAACGTCGTCAGGTCGACGTCGAGATCGCTCGCGATACCCGCGGCAATCGCGGCGTCGAGGGCGTCGTGGAGCGGCTTGGACGTCGCCACCTCGAGTTCCTTGATTCGCTCACGCCCATCCTGGTCGAGTGTCCGACTCTCCCGGTACGTCAGCACGACGGCATCCAGATTCTCGTCGACGATCTCCACATAGCGCCGGAACCCGGCCACCAGCCGCTCGACGGGGTCGGTGCCCGCTGCGTCCATCGCGGGCTCGAGCTGATCGCGGAAGGCGTCGAGGATGTCGACGATCGTGGCGAGGAGGATGTCCTCCTTGCCACCGAAGTACTTGTAGATCAGTCCGACACTCACCTGGGCCTCGTCGGCCAGTGCCTGCATGGACATCTGGTGGAAGCCGGTCCGCTGCATCACCGTGACCGCGGCGTCGAGCACCTGGCGTCGCCTCGAGCTGACGCGGACGGCGCGGACGGCTTCGTCGAGTGAAACGGCGGACGTGTCCTTCGCCATGACAGATGACCTCTCCTTGCTGGCAGAACCTGCGGTGAACGAGTATTCACAGTATCCCGCGCGGGGCCGGAACCGCAGTCCGGCCCGCGTCAGATACCGAGATCCTTCGCCACGATGGTCTTCATGATCTCGGTGGTACCGCCGTAGATCGTCTGGATCCGGGCGTCCACGAACGCGCGCGCCACCGCGTACTCGCGCATGTACCCGTAGCCGCCGTGCAACTGCAGGCAGCGGTCGGCGACGCGAACCTGCAGTTCGGTGGTCCACCACTTGAGCCGCGCCGCACGGGCCGGGGTCAGCTCTCCGCATACGTGCTGCCGGATGCAGTCGTCGAGATACGTGCGGGCCAGATCGAGTTCCGTGGCCAGTTCCGCGAGAACGAACTGGGTGTTCTGGAAACCGGCGATCGCCTTTCCGAAGGCGCTGCGTTCCTTCACGTATTCCAGGGTCTGCTCGAGCACGCCCTCGGCGGCCGAGACCGCGCCGACGGACAATGACAGGCGCTCCTGCGGCAGATTGTGGACGAGCTGATAGAAACCCTGCCCCTCCTCGCCGAGGAGGTTGGCGACCGGCACGCGCATGTCGGTGAACGTCAGCTCGCTCGTGTCCTGGGCGTGCAGCCCGATCTTCTCGAGGTTGCGGCCCCGGGAGAACCCCGGTGTGTCCGATTCGACGACGAGCAGCGAGAGCCCCATGTGTTTGTCCGCAGACGTGCGCACGGCGACGACGAAGAGCGTGCCGTTCTGACCGTTGGAGATGAACGTCTTGCTGCCGTTCACCACGTAATGGTCGCCGTCGCGCACTGCCGTGGTGCGGATCCCGGTGAGGTCGCTGCCGGTGCCCGGCTCGGTCATCGCGATGCCGAGAATCGTTTCACCGGTGACGGTTCCGGGAAGCCAGCGTGCTTTCTGCTCCTCGGTCGTCATGTCCGTCAGGTATGGCAGCACGACGTCGTTCTGCAGGGAGAACGCGATGCCCGCGGCGGCGGCGCCCGCGCGACTGACCTCGTCGACGACGATCGCGTTGTAACGGAAGTCCTCGACGCCGGGGCCACCGTAGGCTTCGGGAACCGGGAAACCGAGCAGCCCCTGCTTACCCGCGTCGGTGAACAGTGCCGGGTCGAGGCAGCTTTCACTTTCCCACTGCTCGTGCCGCGGGACGATCCGCTCGCGCACGAAGCTGCGGACACTGTCCCGGAACTGGTGGTGCTCGGACTCGAATTCGATGGTCATGACGGTGTCCTTTACGAACTGAGGGTGTGGGGTGCGCGGGCACTCGGGACCACGAATGCCCCGCTCTCGAATTCCCGGCGCGCGGTATCGGTGGCCTTGTAATGCAACTTCTTTCCCGTCGCCGACATGGGCAGTGACTCCACGAAGCGGTAGGCGCGGGGGCGCTTGAACTGCGACAGCATCGGGTGCCTGCGGCAGAAGTCGTCCAGATCGTCCGCGGACGGGACCGGTGCGGTGGTGACGACGTACGCGACGACGACCTGCCCCCACTTGTCGTCGGGAACCCCGACCACCAGCGAATCCGTGACCGACGGATGTTCGCCCAGTGCTTCCTCGATCTGCACGGGGTGCACGTTCTCGCCGCCGGACAGGAGCATGTCGTCCTTGCGGCCGACGATCGTCACGAACTCCTTGTCGTCCCACGTGGCCAGATCGCCGATGTGGAGCCAGCCGTTCCGGAATTTCTGCCTCTCCTGTTCCGGGGCGTCGAAGTAGGCGTTGGCGCCCTTCGGTGAGCGGACGATGACCTCACCGATCTCGGTGCCGTCCTTGGCTACCGTCTCGTGAGCGTCGGCGAGGCGGTCGTCGAACAGCCTGACCACGGCGACGTCGTCGTCGATGCAGGCCCGCCCGGCGGTCCCGGCCATCTCCGGCAGATCGGTGGGCCGGAGAAAGGTGTTCCAGAATCCCTCGGTGCTGCCGTACCCGTTGAAGATGCGGGGATTCAGCACCTTCTGATAGTGCAGTGCCGCTTCCCGTTCGAGGGGCGCGCCCATCGTCACGATGCCGTCGAGGGTCGACAGGTCCCGGGGCTTCTTCTCCTGTGCGCGAGCGAGCATCGCCAGGTTGGTCGGGGCACCGATCAGGAACGTCAGCCCGTATTCCTCGACATAGTCGAGGGTCACGTCGGCGTCGAAGCTGCGCTGCGCCACCAGCGAGGCGCCGAGATAGAACGTGGGATTCGGCCCGGCGCAGTACAGTCCGCCGCGGTGGAACCACGGAGTCATGTTCAGGGTCTTGTCTTCCGCTGTCAGCGGGAAGTGCATGATCACGTCGTGGGCGCTGAAGATCTCGATCATGCTGTTCAGCGGAACCCCCTTGGGCATGCCGGTGGTTCCGGACGTGAACAGCCGTGTGGTTTCGTCCCACACCGTGCGACTCACGTTCGGCGGCGACGCCGACTCTGCCACGAGTTCGTCGAACCGGATCACCTCGAACCCGTTTCTCGGCAGCGGTTCTCCGGGTCCGACGGCGACGACGAGAGCGGGTTTGTGTGTGGCGCGCGACAAGGCGTCCCGCACCATCTCGCCGATCTCGGTGTCGTAGACGAACACCGTGGGGCGGTTCGCGTCGAGGATGCACGCCGTCTCCCCGGATGCGAGACGGAAGTTCATCGGCGCTCCGACCGCATCGCAGGCCTGCCCGGCCAGGTACAGCTGGGCGAATTCGGGACCGTTGAACAACTGGTAGGCCACGACGTCGCCCGGTGCGACGCCGGCGCGGGCGAGCCCGGTGGCGAGCCGGTCGACGCGATCGCCGAGTTCGGCGTACGTCCAGCTCTCGCCGGTCGACGGGGACTGCATCGCGAGTCGATCGGCATACCGGTGGGTGTTGCGCCGGAAGCCGTTCAGATAGGTGAAGTCGTGCTCGAAGTACTGACGATAGGCGTGGGCATCGTATGTGTACGTCATGATGAGTCCTCCGTCCCGGTACCCGGTCAGCCGGCCATGGTGAGGCCACCGCTGACGCTGATCACCTGGCCCGTGATGAACGATGCGGATTCGGACGCGAAGAACAGGACCGGCGCCGCCACTTCCTCCGGGCGGGCGAGCCGCCGGAACGGAATGGCCTTCACCAGAGCCTCTTTGAGCTTCTCGGCCTGAGCCTGGAACAGCGGGGTGTCGGTCGGGCCGGGGCACACGCAGTTGACGTTGATGCGGTATCGGGCCATCTCCCGGGCGAGCGACTTCGACAGCGCGATCACGCCCCCCTTCGCACCGGCGTAGATGCTCTCCCCCGCACTGCCGACACGGCCGGCATCGCTCGCGAGGTTGACGACGCGCCCGCCGTTCCCCGCCTCCACCATGCCGGGGAGGAACGCACTGCACATGTGCACGGGCCCGAGGTAGTTGATGGCGACGACCTTCTCCGCGAATTCGGTCGTGGCGTTGAGGAACTGGTCGGTGCGGTCCCATCCCGCCGCGTTGACGAGGACGTTCGCGACGCCGACCTCGGCCCTCACCCGGTCGCGCAGGGCGTCGACCTGCGCCCGGTCGGCGACGTCGACGGTCATCGGAAAGAGCCGGTCGGGCCGTTCGGCTGCCGTCTTCTCCGCGGCCTGCAGGTCGAGGTCGGCGACGACCACCGTGTCGCCCTGCTCGGCGAGCGCGAGGGCGATGGCCCGGCCGATGCCGGATCCTGCGCCGGTGACCACTGCGATGGTGTTGCTCATGGTTTTTCCCACTTCCCGTGCTGTCGGACTCAGGCGTTCACGTACTTGGTGAAATCGGGCTTGCGCTTCTCCGCGAACGCCGCCGCACCCTCGAGACCCTCGGGCGAGTGCATGAACAGGTCCAGCGCAGACATTGCGAGGTTGCTCAGTCCGGCCTGGTGATCGGTGTCGGCGTTGAACGACTGCTTCAGGAAACGCAGGGTGGTGGGGCTCTTCTCGGCGATCTCCGCGGCGACGGCCTTGGCCTCGTCGAGCAGTCGGTCGGCGGGGACCACCCAGTTGACCAGGCCCCACCGTTCCGCGGTGACGGCGTCGTACTGGCGGCAGAGGTACCAGATCTCCCGGGCGCGCTTCTCGCCTACGACTCGCGCCAGGAACGCGGACCCGAAGCCTGCATCGAACGAACCGACGCGGGGACCCGCCTGGCCGAACTTCGCGGTCTCGGACGCGATGGTGAGGTCGCAGAGCACATGGAGCACATGCCCCCCGCCGACCGCGATTCCGTTCACCGCCGCGATGACGGGCTTGGGGACGTCGCGGATCAGCTTGTGCAGGTTGCCGATCTCGAACATTCCGCTCTCGGTCGGGCCGTAGTCGCCGGTCTCCGCGCGCTGCTTGACGTCGCCGCCGGTGCAGAACGCCTTCTCCCCCGCACCGGTGAGGATGATCGCCTGCACCGCGTTGTCGGCCCACGCCGAGCGGAATGCCTTGATCAGCTCCTCGACGGTCTGGCCACGAAAGGCGTTGTAGCGCGCGGGTCGGTTGATCGTCACGACGGCAGCCGGGCCGTCGACCTCGTAGGTGATGTCTTCGTAGTCGGTCACGGTGATTCCTCTCCTGGACTGTGCAATGAGGGCATGTTCATGAAGTATGAATATCGATTCGATGTAAATGAATGTGTATTCACGCCGAAGTGGGTGTCAAGGGTCACTCGACGCTCGGTGGCGCTAGAGGAAGGCGCTGACCCCGGTCTCCGCACGGCCGATCAGCAGTTTCTGGATCTGACTGGTACCCTCGTAGAGCGTCATCACCCGCGCGTCACGCATGTACTTGGCGACGGGATATTCGTCGACATACCCGTACCCCCCGAAGATCTGAATTGCGTTGTTGGCGGCACGAACCGCGGCCTCGCTGCAGAAGTATTTCGCCTTGGACGCTGCCGTCCCGAACGGTTCACCGCGCTCGATCAGGTCGGCCGCCCGCCAGGTGAGCAGCCGCCCCGCGTCGGCGTCGACGGACATGTCGGCGATCAGGTCCTGCACGAGTTGGAACGAGGCGAGCGGACGGTCGAACTGCGTGCGCTCGCGGGAGTAGTCGACGGCGGCCTCGAGGCAGCCCTGAATGATTCCGACGCAACCCGCACCCACCGAGACGCGCCCCTTGTCCAGTGAGTGCATCGCGATGGAGAAACCCTGCCCCTCGGATCCGAGCAGGCAACCCGCCGGTACGCGCACGTCCGTGAAGGACAATTCGGCCGTCGCCTGCCCGCGCAATCCGAGCTTCCCGTGGATCTCGCGCGAGTCGAACCCCGGGGTGTCCGTCGGAACCAGAAAGGCCGAAACCCCTTTGGGCCCCGGACCTCCGGTGCGCGCGAACACCAGGCACAACTTCGCCCACGTGCCGTTGGTGATGAAGATCTTGGAACCGTTGATGACGTAGTCGTCGCCGCTGCGTACCGCCTTGGTCTTCAGGTTGCCGGGGTCGGAACCGTTGTCGGGCTCGGTGAGCCCGAAACAGGCGAGCGCCTCACCGGACGCGATGCGGGGAAGCCATTCGTGCTTCTGATCCTCGGTGCCGTGCGACAGGATCACTTTGCCCACGAGCCCCATCGACACCGACACGATGCCCCGGACCGCGGAGTCCGCCCGGCCGAGTTCCTCCATGCCGAGGCAGTACGTGATGTAGTCGCCGCCGAGGCCGCCGTACTCCTCCGGAATGGTCATGCCGAAGAAGCCGATGTCGGCGAGCTTCTCGACGATCGCGGTGTCGACCGATTCGGCGCGGTCCCACGCAGCGCGGTGTGGGACGACCTCCTTGTTCAAGAAGTCGCGGGCCAGCTGCCGGAACACCTTCTGCTCCGCGGTCAGTGTCAGGTCCATGGATGCTCCTCGATGCCGTGTTGAATACACGATCACTATTTGTGAGTCACTACTCACTTCAAGTGAAGATATATTCACTCCGGGGTGTCGTCAACCCCCGAGCACTGGCCCGGTGCCGCATCGGCTGAGTAGGCTCGACTCATGCCGGTCACCTGGTCGGACGAGGTCGATGACGTCATCGGCGGCGATCTGACCTGCGGGTTCGCGTACATCACGCCCGCAGGCGGGGCCGTGGTGACAGCGGTGGCGCCCCTCGGGCTGCGCGACCGCGAGCGGGGAACGGTCGGCTTCACCACCTCACTGGGGTTCGGCCGCAAGCTCGAACGCATCACCGGTGAGCCCCGGGTCGCGCTCGCCTACCACGCCCGCGAGCACGGGATTGGCGACTCCACCAATCAGCGCTATGTGCTCGTGCAGGGAGACGCGACGTTCGATCCCACCCCCGACCCGGAACTGCTCGACGAGATCGGCCGACGCTCGGTCCCCTACGCGGGCGAGCCACGCCGAGGCGTGTTCTGGGACCGATGGCTCAGCGCGTACTACTCCGACCGGGTACCGGTGACGGTCACGGTGACACGTGTCATCGCCTGGCCCGACCTGCACCTGACCGGCCCGCCCGAGGTGTTCGGCGCACCGTTACCCGCGGTGGACGCGGAACCCCAGCCCCCGCCGAAGAAGGGCACCGGCCCCCGCGTGGATGCGGCCAAGACCGGGGAACGCGCGGCGAAGCTGTCGCACCGGCTGCTCGCCTACCGTCAGGCGGACGGATATCCGGCCGTCGTACCGGTCGACGTGAGTTCTGCGAGCAGCGAGGGCGTGCGCCTGACGGTGCCCGCAGGAGTGCCGCAGGGCGGCCGCCGCGCAGGGCTGCTCGCCCACGCCTATCGCGCCCAGCTCGTCGGACTCGAGTCGCGTCAGAACTCCGGCTGGATCGAGGTCACGGGCACCGAGGCGCTGTACGCACCCCATACCCAGACCGGGTTCGCGGCGCCGCCGAACAAGACCCTCCTGCTCCTCGCCAACGGTTTTCTGGCCCGGCGGGGGTTGGCGAAGGCCCGCAAGGAGGGCCGGACCCAGGCCACCGGCGCCTGATTCGGACGTCATACGTGGTTCACCGCCGACGCGTCCGTCGCGGTATTCTCGCCTCAACCGAACCTTCGGTCGGCTACCGTGTATGTCGGCGCACCGATGCGGTGGAGTTCTGCACCTGGAAGGATTGCGCGCATGACTACGGCACGCCCCGCACGGAAGACCGGATCGCCCGGACGTCCCGGCTACGACCTCGACTCGCTGCTCGCCGTCGCAGTCAAGGTCTTCAACGACAAGGGTTACGACGGCACCAGCATGGAGGTGCTGGCCCAGCGCCTGGGAATCACGAAGTCGTCGATCTATCACCACGTGTCCGGGAAGTCGGAGCTCCTCGAACTGGCACTGTCGCGGGCGCTCAACGCCCTCTTCGCGGTCACCACCGAGGAGAAGGCCACAAGCGGCAGGTACATCGACCGTCTCGAATACCTCGTCCGCCGCAGCGTCGAGGTCCTCGCCGCCGAGCTTCCCTACGTGACGCTCCTGCTGCGCGTTCGCGGCAACACCGCGGTGGAGCGTCGCGCGCTCGCCCGCCGCCGCGAGTTCGACGCGTTCGTCAGCGATCTCGTCGTCGCGGCGGCGGAAGAGGGAGACCTGCGGCCAGGCATCGATCCCGCGCTCACCAGCCGGCTCGTGTTCGGCACGGTCAACTCGCTGATCGAGTGGTACCGTCCGCGCACCGGCGGGACGGTCGCCGACCTGGCGGACGCCGTCGTCGAGCTGACGTTCGACGGGCTGCGTCGCACCTGACCTGTCAGGCATTCCAGTCCGGCCTGCGCCCGAGGTACCGCAGGACCGGGGCCTCCCCGATCGTTACCGGGATCGATGAGACGATGACGAAGTGACCGACAGCGACAACCCTCGTGGAGCGCCGCGCAAATGGCGTGGCCGGGAGCCGGCCGACCGCCGCGCCGCGAGGCGTGCGGCACTGATCGAGGCCGGCCTGCAGATCATGGGAACCGAGGGAACGGCAGCGACGACGATGCGCGCGACCTGCCGACAGGCAGGCCTCACCGAGCGCTACTTCTACGAGAGTTTCGACAATCGCGAGGCGCTGCTCGTCGCACTCCTCGACCACGTCGTCCTGGGCGCGAGGGACACCCTGCTCAGGGCTCTCGAGACGGGTCCCGACGATCCGGGCGAACTCGTCCGCCACGTCGTGAAGGCGTTCACCGGCTACATCGCCCAGGACCGGCGGCGGGGACGCATCATGTTCGTCGAGTCGCAATCCGTGCCGGAATTGGCCCAGCGCGGCGACCAACTCGTCACCGAGTTCACCACTCCCATGACGGCGGCACTGACAATGCTGGGTGTCGACGGCGCACCCCGCGACGCCGTCAACACCCAGCTGAACGCGATTGCCCTGTTCGGGGCGATCGCCTTTCTGTACCAGCGCTGGCTCACCGGCAGCCCGAAGATCTCGCAGAAGCGGATCGTCGAGCACATCGCACTCACCATCGAGGCTCATGCGCCGGTGA
Organism: Rhodococcus mengyinensis; assembly: GCF_048381435.1. Classification (NCBI taxonomy): domain Bacteria; kingdom Bacillati; phylum Actinomycetota; class Actinomycetes; order Mycobacteriales; family Nocardiaceae; genus Rhodococcus; species Rhodococcus mengyinensis. The sequence goes on from NZ_JBLWIT010000148.1 coordinate 59,110, forward strand.
ACAGCACCCCCTAGACGTGCGCGGCGCGAACCAGCGGTCGCCGCATCGCTTCCAGGCCCGCGACGACCGCCGCGGCGATCACCACGTGCATGACCGAGAGCGCAATGGTGCTGGCGGTGTCGAAGTCGGCCTGAATGGTCAGGGCGATCGTCGCGAGCGGCAGCAGGGCGCCGATCACTTCGGCCGGCCGGATGATGGCCACCCATTTCAGCGAGATCAGCGCGGCCAGTGTCATTCCGATCAGTATCGGAACGACCGTCAGGATGACGACGCCGCCGGGCGCCACGCTGCTGGTCTTGCCGGCATCAGTCATCTCGAACGAACCGCCGGCAGCCAATCCCAGCAGCCAGATCACCAGGTTGGGGACGAGCGCGCCGATCGTCGTCGCGGCGATCGCCCACGGGCGGCTCAGTTCGAGCGTCATCGGGTTGATCCGTGAGGTCGTGGTTGCAGAAATCGTGGTTCCGGTGCTGGACATGTTCATTTCTCCCTGTCGAGTGGCTCGAAGTGCTACTGACCGATCCTGCAACCTCAACCATTGTTTGGGTCAAGGCTTGAAATCGAGGTCTTGTCGGTGAGACCTGAACGGGTAGACCCGGGGGGATCGCAAAACTCATCGCGGTCGGCCCCGGTCGGTCATCTGAGGGAAGATGGCGACTATGAACTCTGCCCCCACCACACCTCCCCGACCGCGGGGGCTCCGCAATCCCCTCCGCATACTTGCGCGCTGGCTCGGCACCCGCGAATGGGTGATGCGGATGGCGCCGATCATCATCTGGCTGGAGTCGCACCTGCGCGCGTGGACCGGCAACCGGGTGAGCCTGATCGGCATAGCCGGACTGCAGTCCGTGCAGGTGACGGTCCCGGGACGCAAGAGCGGCACCCCTCGCACGACGGCCCTTCTGTGCATTCCGTACGGGGACGGGTACATCGTCACCGGCTCGAATTGGGGACGTCCCGAGCATCCGACGTGGTCGGTCAATCTGCGTGCGGCGGACGAAGCCCAGGTGAAGGCCGGGTCGCACGAATCCCGGATGAGCGTCCGGATGATCACCGGGGACGAACGCGAGAATCTCTGGAAACTGGTGGTCGACTACTGGCCCGGCTACCTCATGGAGCATCGACGGTCCGGCGGACGTGAGTTCCGGCTGTTCGTGCTCGAGCCCACGCGACCGACTACGGAGTTTCGCGAATCCTGAAGACCGGCTCCACGAAGCGTTCGACGGCGTGACGCTCGGCGGCCGCGTCGCCCAATGGCCAGGTCAACAGCGACAGGACGACGCGCACGATCCACCCCGCCGCCTCCTCGTCGGGCGCGATGCGGGTGAGAGAGATCGCCACCCGGCCGAGTTCGGGTGCGCGGGCCAGGTACTCGTCCGTACTTCTCGACCGTGACCCGGTGAACCACCGGGCCAGCGTCGGCTCGGCGCGGATCGCGGTCACCGACGCGAGTATCGCCTCGACGATCCGCTCCGAGTTCTCGAACGGTTCCAGCGACTGCTCGACGTGGTCCGCCACGGCTCCGGCGGCGCGGGACATCACGGCGTCGACGAGCGCCCGCTTGCCGCCGACGTAGCGATAGAGCGTCGCGCGCGAGCACCCTGCCCGCGCGGCGACCTCGTCGACACCGACGCCGTCGATGCCCCGCTCGCGGATGAGGTCGGCCGCGGCGGCGTGAATCCGCTCGACGGCGAGCACCCGCCGGTTGCCGCCGGTCAACCAATCCGCGTGTTCCATCCGCGCCGCCGTCCGAAACGTCGTTGCCCTCTTGTCTCACAGTGAGACGGATACCCGAGAAATTCTAGAACACGTTTTCCACATCGGGGTCATGATCAGGCTCGATGGCTCCAGATCCACTCACGCTGAGACAAGGGCACATTTACCGCTGAACAGCGAAGTCGCAGTCTTCTGGCCACCCTTGACAGCACCCTCCTTCGGCGCGAACTGTGATCATCTGTAACAGGTTCTCGTCAACAAGGAGTCCTCGATGGCCCACTCGCCGACCCACGGAATCGACATCTTCGATCCCGTCCATCTCGACGAACCGAACGAGCTCTACCGGATCCTCCGCGAACACTCCCCCGTCCACCGGGTCGCCGGCACAGACTTCTTTCTGGTGTCGACGTGGGATCTCGTGACCGAGGCGGCGAACCGCACCGACGTCTTCTCGTCGAACCTCACCGGCGTGCTGGTGCAGCGGCCGTCGGGACCGCCCGCGACGTTCGACCTGGACGGCGGCGGTCAGGCCGTGCACGTCTTGGCCACCGCCGACGACCCGGCGCACCTGCACCACCGCACACTCGTGCTGACGACGCTCGGCCGCCGCATCCGCGCCCTTACCCCGACCGTGTACTCGCTCGTCGACACGCTGTGGGACGAGGGCCTCCGCGACGGGCAGATCGATTGGGCGTCCGCGATGGCGGACCGGCTGCCACTGGCGATGGTCGCGCATCTCATCGGCCTGCCCGAGTCGGACGTACCCCAGCTACTGACGTGGGCCTACGACAGCACGGAGATGCTCGGCGGGGTCGTCGCCGCGGATCGCCTCGGCCCCCTCGTCACCTCCGCGGCCGAACTGGCCGGCTATCTACGGGCCGAACTCGCGCGGGCGAGGTCGGACCCACGCGCCGACCTTCTGGGCGTCCTCGCGCACGCATGCAATGCCGGTGAACTGTACGAGGACGTGGCGACACTCGTCCTGGTCCAGCTGGTCGGCGCCGGCGGCGAATCGACCGCGGGGCTGATCGGGGGCGCCGCACGTCTCCTCGCCACCCGCCCCGGACTGCAGTCCCGGCTCCGGCAACAACCCGCACTCGTCGACGCGTTCCTCGACGAGGCACTTCGTCTCGAGTCCCCGTTCCGCGGGCATCACCGGCACGTGCTTGCCGACACCACGCTCGCCGGCGTCGAACTGCCCGCCGGTAGCCATCTACTCCTGCTGTGGGGTGCGGCCAACCGGGATCCGGCCGTGTTCGAGCGTCCGGACGAGATAGTGCTCGACCGGCCGCACATCCGTTCGCATCTCGCATTCGGCAAGGGCGTCCACTTCTGTGTCGGATCGGCGCTCGCCCGGATGGAGGCGCTCGCCGCGACCACCGCATTGCTCGCGCGCACCGACAGCTTCTCCCTCGCCGTCGACGCCGAGCCACGGTGGGTCCCCAGCCTGTTCGTGCGGCGCCACAGCGCGCTCCCGCTCCGACTCGAGCAGATGACACGCAGCGATTGACATTGACGTCAATATCAACACATACTGTGACCGTGACCACAAGCGAGGCTCAGGAGCGGGCGCGGTCGGCGCGGAAAGACAACGACGGTCCCCGCCGCCGCGAACTCCTCCGGGCCGCGAGCGCCTGCTTCGCCGAACTCGGTTACGACCGGGCGACCGTCGAGGTGATCACCACTCGGGCCGAAGTGTCGCGGGCAACGTTCTACGCCTACTTCTCGTCGAAGGACGAGGTGTTCCACGCCGTCGCCGCCGACGTGTGCGAGGAATTCCTCGAGTCGCAGCACGTGGAAGGACCGGCGAGCGAGGACCTGCGAGAGGTGCTGCGCACCACCACGAAAGCGTTCGTGGAAGCCGTGTACGCCAACGGACGCGTCCTCGAACTGATCAGGCACCGCGCCCGGCTCGACCCTGAGGTCGGCAGAAGCTGGACCACCGTGCAGACCCGGCTCATCCGCCGCTACACCCGGTTCATCGAGCGCATCATCGCCACGTGCGACGTCACGCCGTGCGCCCCACCCGCCCGCATCGCGCAGACCCTCGCCGACGCCCAGCTCGCGGGCGCCGCCCGGCTGGTCGATGCGACCGCCCGCGAACAACGCCGGTACACCGCCGACCTGACCGCCATCTCCGAAAGACTCATCGGCTTCGCCTGACAACGACAATCCGCACAGAATCGGGAGTTCGGTATGCCCACTTCGCCTTCGAGTGACCTCACGGCCCTGGAATCGGCCCTCGCCGAGATACGCGAACTCCAGGACGCCGCGTGGCCACCGCAGGTACCGCGGACAGTCGAGTACCCGATCGAGGGCCGCACCGTGATCGACTACCTGCGGCACTGGGCAACGGAACGACCGCAGACCGTCGCGATCGACTTCTACGGTCGTGCCATCACCTACGCCGAACTCGACGAACTCTCCGACCGCTTCGCCGGCTGGCTCCTGCAGCGGGGCGCGTCCGCCGGTGACCGCGTCGGCGTCCACCTCACCAACTGTCCCCAGTTCCATGTCGCCATGCTCGGGATCCTGAAGATCGGCGCCGTCCACGTCCCGATCAACCCGCTGTTCCGGGAGCACGAACTCGCGTACGAACTCGACGACGCCGGCGTGGAAATCCTGCTGACGCAGGATTCGTTCGAGGCCATGGTCGACTCCGTGCGCGACCAGACGGCGTTGCGGCACGTCGCGATCACCGCCCTGTCGGACCTGCTGCCCGCCGAACCCAGCGTCGCACCGCCGTTCCCCGCCACCTCCGCGCCCACCGACTGGGCGGAGATCGTGAACTCCGCACGCGCCGAGCCTATTCCGATGGACCCCGATGCGTTGGCGGCACTGAACTACACCGGAGGCACTACCGGGATGCCGAAGGGCTGCGAACACACGCAGGCGCACATGGTCTACACCGCCGCCACCGCGACACTGGCCGGCGGCAGGCAGGTGGGCGAGGCTCCCCCGGTGGTCCTCGGGTTCCTGCCCATCTTCTGGATCGCCGGCGAGGACTTCGGCATCCTGTACCCGCTGATCAACGGCGGCACCGTGGTGCTCCTCAACCGCTGGGACCCGGACGCCGCGGCGACCCTCGTCGACAGTCGTGGGGTGACATCGATGGTCGGGACGGTCGACAACTATGTCGAACTGATGGATTTGCCCGGCTTCACCGAACGTGATTTCTCCACGCTGGACAACGCGATGGCCGTGTCGTTCGTGCTCAAGCTCGACCCCGCGATTCGCGGCCGCTGGCGCGACGCCACCGGGCACGTGCTGCGGGAGGCCAGCTACGGGATGACGGAGACGCACACCGCCGACACCATCACACTCGGTTTCCAGACCGACGACGAAGACCTGCTCAGCGAACCCGTGTTCTGCGGACTTCCGGTTCCGGGCACGGACGTGCTGATCGTCGACGAGGCCGGGGCGCCCGTGCCGGTGGGGCAAGCCGGACAGATCGTCGTGCGGAGTCCGTCGCTGCTCACCGGTTACTACGGCAAACCCGACGCCACCGCTGCCGCTCTCCGCGACGGATGGCTCCAGACCGGCGACGTCGGCAAGCTGAACGGCAAAGGCGCACTGCACTATCTGGCGCGCAACAAGGAAATGATCAAGACCAACGGAATGAGCGTGTTCCCCTCCGAGGTCGAGGCACTGCTCATGCTGCACCCCGACATCCAGTCGGCCGCGGTGGTGCCGAAGCCCGATCCGGGCAAAGGCCAGGTGCCGTTCGCGTTCGTTCAGCTCCTGCCCGACCGTGAGATCTCGGGCGAAGAACTGAGGGAGTGGGCCGCCCGGAACATGGCCACGTACAAGGTGCCCACCGTCGAGGTGCTCGACGCACTACCCATGACGGCGACCGGGAAGGTCCGCAAGGCCGACCTGTTCGCCCTGGCCGAGGAGTACAAGTGACCCTGCTGGTCGCCAATCGTGGCGAGATCGCGCTCCGCATCATCCGCACCGCCGAGGAGATGTCGGTCGACACCGTCGCCGTCTACGCGGAGGACGACGCGGACAGCCCCCACGTGCGCGCGGCAACCGAAGCGGTCGCGCTCCGCGGTTCCGGCCCCTCCGCCTATCTGGATCCTCGGGCCATTCTCGACGCGGCCGCCGAGTTCGGTGCCACGGCAGTGCATCCCGGATACGGATTCCTCAGCGAGAACGCCGCTTTCGCACGCGCCTGCGCCGAGGCCGGACTGGCCTTCGTGGGTCCGAGCCCCGACGTGCTCGACATCTTCGGCGACAAGTCGTCGGCGCGTGAGGCCGCGGTGGCCGCGAAGGTGCCGGTGCTCGCCGCGACCAACGGTCCCACCGACCTGGACGGCGTCCGCGCGTTCTTCGCGGAACACCCGGGCGGCATCATGATCAAGGCGCTCGCGGGCGGCGGCGGTCGCGGCATCCGTGCCGTCCGCAGCTCGGACCGGATCGAGGAGGAGTACCGGCTGTGCGCGTCCGAGGCGCAACTCGGATTCGGCAACCCCGCACTGTTCGCCGAGGCACTCCTCGACGGCGCCCGGCACATCGAGGTGCAGGTGGTGGCGGCCCCTCAGGCGGGTGTCACGCGGGCCCTGGCCGTCGGTGACCGCGACTGCAGCGTGCAGCGCCGCCACCAGAAACTCGTCGAGATCGCCCCCGCGCAGGGGCTCGACCCGGGACTGCGCAGCGAACTGCACGAGGCCGCGACCCGGCTGTGCGCCAGTGTCGGGTACCGGGGACTCGCCACCGTCGAATTCCTGGTGTCCAGGGACGGCTTCGTGTTCCTGGAGGTCAATCCCCGAATCCAGGTGGAGCACACGGTCACCGAGGAGGTGACGGGGATCGACCTCGTCGCCGTGCAGATCGACATCGCCCGGGGCGCGGACTACGGGGACCTGTCGCTGCCCGGGGGCGTCAGCGCCGTGGGGCTCGACACGTCGGGCACCCCCGCTGCCGCGCGCGGAATCGCCGTCCAGGCCCGCGTCAACATGGAGACGATGCGCCCCGACGGTCAGGCCGTTCCCGCCGCGGGCACCCTGTCCGTCTTCTCACCGCCGACGGGACCGGGTGTGCGCGTGGACACCTACGGCCGGCCCGGACTGTCGCCGAGCCCGCGGTACGACTCGCTCCTCGCGAAGGTCATCGTGCATTCGCGGGGCCCGTCGTTCTCGGCCGCGGTGCGCAAGGCCGATGCGGCGCTCGCCGAGTTCGTCGTCGAGGGTGTCCCCACCAATATCGGCTTCCTCCGGGCGATTCTGGCGGACCCCGGCTTCGCCGACGGCATCGTCGGCACCGACCATCTCGCCGAGGGGATGAGCGCGCTCGTCGACGCCGCGCACGTGCACCAGCCGGCGGAGGTGGCGTCGGAGGCATTCGAGTTGCGGGCGGGTGAGGACGTGCTGCGCGCCCACATGGCCGGGACCGTCGTGGAGGCGGCCGGCGAAGGTGCAACCGTGGAGTCGGGTGCTCAGCTCGTGGTGCTCGAGGCCATGAAGATGCAGCACGTGATCGCCGCGCCCGCCGGTGCGGTGGTCGAGCGGAATCTGGTCGCGCCCGGGCAGAACGTCAACGCCGGCGACCCGCTGGTCGTGATCCGCCGCACGGGATCGAAGGCCGGCGACGTCGCCGACAGCGCAACCGATCTGGATCGTGAGCGCGCGGACCTGGCGGAGATCCGGCAGCGGCACGAGGTGACCCTCGACGCCGCCCGGCCCGCCGCGATCGCGAAGCGCACGAAGCTCGGACGGCGCAGCGCACGTGCCAACATCGACGATCTGGTCGACCCCGGCAGCTTCGTCGAATACGGACCGCTCGTCCTGGCCGCGCAGCGCAGCCGCCGATCCGAGCAGGACCTGATCGAGAACACCCCCGCCGACGGTCTCGTCGCCGGGCTCGCCACCGTCAACGGTGACGTGTTCGGTTCGCGCGACGCCCAGGCGGTCGTGCTGTCGTACGACTACACGGTGCTCGCCGGAACCCAGGGCATGCGGAACCACGCGAAGACGGACCGGGTGATCGAACTCGCCGGCCGCAAGCAGGTTCCGGTGGTCCTGTTCGCCGAGGGCGGCGGCGGACGGCCGGGCGACACCGATGCCGGCCCGGCAGCAGGGTTGGACCTGAACACCTTCCGGTCGCTGGCGGCACTGAACGGGAAAGTTCCGCTGGTGTCGGTGGTCTCCGGCCGCTGTTTCGCGGGGAACGCCGCCCTCGCCGGAGTCTGCGACGTCCTCATCGCCACCCCCGACGCGAACATCGGCATGGGCGGCCCGGCGATGGTGGAGGGCGGTGGACTGGGTGTGTACCGGCCGGAGGACATCGGGCCCGTCGACGTGCAGCGGCGCAACGGCGTCATCGATCTGCTCGCCCGGGACGAGGCGCACGCCGTCGAACTGGCCAAGAAGTACCTGTCGTACTTCCAGGGCGCACTCCCCGACTGGGAAGCCCCCGACGAGCGGCTCGCACGCCACGTCGTCCCGGAGAACCGGTTGCGCGCCTACGACGTTCGCAGTGCCATGGAATCCATCGCCGATGTGGGCTCGGTCCTCGAACTACGCCGCGACCACGGCGTCGGCATCGTCACCGCGCTGATCCGGGTGGAAGGTGCGCCGTACGGGCTGGTCGCGAACAGCAGCCACCACCTCGGCGGCGCGATCGACGCGGTCGCGGCGGACAAGATGGCCCACTTCCTGGAGCTGTGCGAATCGTTCGGTCTGCCCGTCGTCTCACTGTGCGACACACCGGGATTCATGGTCGGCCCCGATTCGGAGAAGGAGGCCACGGTTCGCCGGTTCGGCAACCTGTTCGTCGCGGGCGCGCGGATGACCGTGCCGTACGGAACGATCATCCTGCGCAAGGGGTACGGCCTCGGCGCGATGGCCATGGCGGGCGGCTCCTTCCACGCGTCCGAGTTCACGGTCGCGTGGCCGACCGGCGAGATCGGGGCCATGGGGCTGGAGGGCGCGGTGCGGCTCGGATTCCGGAAGGAACTCGAGGCCATCGACGACCCCGCCGAGCGCGACACCGCGTTCGCGCAACTCGTCGACGCCGCCTACCAGCACGGGAAGGCCTTGAACGCGGCGACGATCTTCGAACTCGACGACGTGATCGACCCGGCCGACTCCCGTGCCTGGATCGTGCGCCTCCGGCACCCGTGAGTACTTATTAACCGCGGGACGTTAATAAGTACTCACAGGGGCGACGCCCACCACGGCCCGGCCGGAGTAGGTGCCGGCCCGCACCTGGTCGATCACCGAGACGACGTCCGCGATCGGAACGTCGTGGGTGATCGACTCGAGCCGGGACGGCGCGAGGTCGGACGCGAGACGGCCCCACAGCCGGCGCCGCTGCTCGATCGGGTACTGCACCGAATCGATTCCGAGCAGGCTGACACCGCGCAGGATGAACGGCAGGACCGTGGTCTCCAACTTCGGTCCGCCGGTCAGCCCACTCGCCGCGACCGCGCCCCCGTACTCGATGGTGCTGAGCACGTGGGCGAGGGTGGCGCCGCCGACGCAGTCGACGGCGGCGGCCCACTGGGCCTTGCCGAGCGGACGCGGTTTCGTGTCGGGCTCCGGGAGGCGGCCGATCACCTTGCTTGCGCCCAGTTCGGTGAGCAGTTCCGCCTTCTCCGGCTTTCCGCTCGACGCGACGACCTCGAAGCCCGCCGCGGACAGCAGGTCGACGGCGACGGTGCCGACGCCGCCACTCGCACCGGTCACGAGCACCGGACCGTTGCCCGGCTCGACTCCGCGGGACAGCAGCGCCTCCACGCTCATCGCGGCCGTGAAACCGGCGGTCCCGATCGCGGCGGCGGTGCGGGTGGACATGCCGTCGAGTTTCACCGCCCAGTCGGCCGGGACGCGGGCGAACTGCGCGTACCCGCCGTGACGGGCGGTGCCGATGTCGTAACCGTGCGCGACGACCGTGTCACCGACGGAGAACTCCGGGGACTGCGACTCGACGACGGTGCCTGCCACGTCGATGCCGGGCACGATGGGGTATTCGCGGACCACTCCACCCTTCGGTGTGAGCGCCAGGGCGTCCTTGAAGTTCACGCTGGAGTACTCGACCTGGATGGTGACCTCGCCCTGCGGCAGGAACGACTCGTCGACCGTCTCCTGGGAGAGGCCGATGGCGCCCTCGTTCTCGCGAGCGATCCAGGCGGTGAATTCCTTCATCAGCTTGCTCTCCTGACCTCGGGGGTGCGTCGAGACCATCATGCGACAGCCGTGTCCCGCAGACGAGGCCGGGGCGACGTTCCCCGGATCAGAACCGTAAGAGCACCTTGCTCGACGAGGACGCATCCCGGGCTGACGCGAAGGCGGTGAGCGCATCGGCGACGTCGTACTCCGCCGTGACGATCGGATCCACCGCCAGGGAGCCGTCGGCGAGGGCGGACACCACCTCGTCGATCTCGTCGTTGAACCGGAACGAGCCGACCAGATCGAGTTCCCGGGTGATCGCGATCGACACGGGTACCGGCTGATCCCCAGACGGAAGCAGACCGACCATCACGACGCGGCCACCGCGGGCCGTCCCGTGGATCGCCGATGCCAGACCGCGATGGTTGCCGGAGCATTCGATGGTGACGTCCGCTTCCACCGCCGCGACTGCGTCGGCATCGGTGGCGGTGAGCGTCGCGTCCGCACCCACGGCACGCGCGATCCTCAGCGGGTACTCGTGCATGTCCACCGCCGTGATCTTCCCGGCGCCCGCCCGCTTCAGCACCGCCACGACGAGCGCGCCGATGGGTCCGGCACCGATGACGAGGACCGACCGGTCCTTCACCTCCCCTGCCCGCGCGACCGCGTGCCACGCCACGCTCGCCGGCTCGGCCAGTGAGGCCAGACGCAGATCGAGACCGTCGGGAAGGACCCGGAGCATGCGGGTCGGGACGGCGACGTGGCTGACGAACAACCCGTCCGCGTGCGGGAAATGTGCCGCGCTGCCCAGGTACGTGCATCCGGGCGAGATGTTGGGGCGATCGGCCGGATATTTCGCGCTGTCGCCGCCGGGGGTCGCGGGATGGATGGTGACGGGGGTGCCTGCGCCGGGACCGGTTCCGTCTTTCGCGCCGATCAGGACGGTTCCCGACGCCTCGTGTCCGAGCCGCATCGGTGCGCGAAGGATCGATTCGCCGGCGGCGCCGTGCTGCCAGTAGTGGAGGTCGGATCCGCAGATCCCGCCATAGGCTATGCGGATCACCGCTTCGTCCGGTTTCGGTGCGGCGATCGGCACCTCCTCCACGCGCAGGTCCTGCGCACCGTGGGCGACGACCGCCTGCGCGTGCGTAGGAACCTCGGTGGCGTGTGAAGCGGCGGTCGGGCTGGTGTTCATCGGTGAAGTCCAGTTCTGTCGGAGGTCGGAGCCTGTCATCTGGTGACGGGTTCCGCTGTGGTGAGGAGCCCGAGTTCGTCCCGGCGCGGCATTCCCTCCCAGTCGCCGGACACGGTGCACGCGAACGCCCCGACCGTCACAGCGGTTCTCAGGCGGTCGGCGGGTGCCTCACCGGCCAGTCGTTCCGCGAGGTAGCCGGCGACGAAACCGTCTCCGGCCCCGACGGAGTCGACCACGCTCACCGGCACCGCGGGCAGGGAGTACGTCTCTCCGTCGACCATCGCGAGGCATCCCTGGTCGCCCAGCTTCAGGATGCTTTCGCGTGGTCCGAGGTCGCGGACACGGGCGACGAGTTCGGCGGGGGTGCCCTCGCCCACCGCGATCGCAGCCTCGTCCTCACCTGCGAAGACGATGTCCGACAACGCGATCAGCTCACGGAAGACGGGGGCCGCGTCGTCCGGCGACCACAGCGCGCGGCGATAGTTGAGATCGAACGACACCGGAATGCCCAGTGCGCGCGCCCGTTCGACGCAGTGCAGGGTGGTCTTCCTGGCGGTGTCGGACAGGGCAGGGGTGATGCCGGTGACGTGCAGCAGGGACGCCGACTCGAGGCGGTCGTCCGCGATGTCCGACATCGTGAGCCGCGACCCCGCGCTGCCGGTCCGGTAATACCAGACGCGGGTGGCGGTGGCGGTTCGCCGCTCCTTCACCATCAGTCCGGTCGGAGCATCCGGATCGCGGACGACGTCGGCGGTGATTCCCTCGGCCCGGAGTTCCCGTTCGATCAGGTCACCCAGACTGTCCTGGCCGACGCGCCCGATCCAGGTGACGTCGACGCCGAGTCGCCGCAGCGCGATCGCGAAGTTCGATTCGGCGCCGCCGATTCCCAGGTGGAGCGTGGAGGTGTGGGCGAGCGGTCCGGTGTCCACCGCCCTGGTGAGGGCCATCGTCTCGCCGAATGTCAGCACCGTCATCACGCGACCTCCAGTTCGGCGACGACGTCGCCGAGGCGCCGGCATCGTTCGGCCAGCTGCCCGAGGTCGCCGCCGCGGAGTGCGTCCCCGATCAGCGGTCCGCCGAGGCTGACCGCCGCCACTCCGGCCGCGAACCACGCGGGGACGTCCTCGATGCCCACCCCACCCGACGGGACCACCTGGATGTCGGGGAAGGGGCCGCGCAGGTGCCCGATGTACTCCGGCCCGACCACCGACGCCGGGAACAGCTTCACGGCAGTCGCACCCGCGTCCCATCCGTTCCACAGTTCGGTAGGGGTGAATCCGCCGGGGTAGATCGGAACTCCGGCACGGACGGCCGTGGCGATGACGTCGAGGTTGGTCGTCGGCGTCACGAGGAAGTCGGCACCCACATCGAGGGCGGCGCGGGCCTGGTCGACGGTGGTGACCGTCCCGACCCCGATCTCGACGCCGTCGGGTGCGGCGCGCCGGATGCTGCTCAGGGACTCGAGGGTGCCGGGCGTGCTCATCGTCAGCTCGACGGCGCGCACCCCGTTCTCGGCGAGGACGGTCACCACGGGGGCGTACCGGTCGGCGTGCGCGGCGCGCAGCACCGCGATGACGGGGGAGATCATGCCGCCGTCACCTCCCGGTCGGTGGAGTTGGCGGCCAGCGTGAGGTCGCGGTCGCGGGTTTCCGGTGCCATCGTCGAGGCGATCAGAACGGTCACGGCCATCACGATCATGTAGACGGCCACGGGGATCCACGAGCCGGAGAAGGCCGTGACGAGGGCCGCGCAGATCAGTGGTGCGACACCGCCCCCGAAGATCGAGGCGAATTCACGGCCGAGAGTGACGCCGGCGTAGCGGTAGCGGGAGCCGAAGATTTCCGGGAAGTAGCTCATGGTGACGCCGACGGCGCCCTGGCAGGCCAGGATGAAGCCGACGATCATCGCCATCGTGATCAGCAGGTGTGAGCCGGTGTTCAGGGCCAGGAAGGTCGGCACCGGCAGGATGATCAGGGCGATCACGATCGAGATGTACACCGGCTTGCGGCCCACCCGGTCGGACAGACGCCCGAACCCGTATGCCGCGATGCCGCCGCAGATGGCCCCGACCAGCAGCACCTTGGGAATGAACGTGGGGTCGACGTGCACGTCGTTCTTGAGGTACGACGCCATGAACACCTGGTACGTGTACGACTGCGCGCTGATGCCGATGGTCATGAACATGACGATGAACAGAGGCTTCTTGCCGTTCGCGAAGATCTCCTTCACCGGCGTCTTCGGAACCTGGTGCTGCTCCTTGAGTTCCTGGAACACCGGGCTCTCGTTGAGCTTGCGACGAATGACGAACGCGGCGACCGTGACGAACAGACTGCTGATGAAGACGAGACGCCAGCCCCAGGACATGAGCTGCTCTTCCGGCAGGAGCTGCGCGGCGATCCACGCGACTGCGCCGAGCGCCGTGCCCAGTGCGGCTCCCGTCATCACCAGGGCGGCGAGCCTACCTCGCCTGCCTATCTGCGCCGTCTCCGTCAGAAGGGTTGCACCGCCGGACTGTTCGGCTCCCGCTCCGAACCCCTGGAAGAATCGGCATGCGACGAGGAGAGCGGGTGCGAGCAGCCCGACCTGACTGTAGGTGGGCAGCAGGCCGATACCCAGTGTCGCGCCGCCCATCAGCATCAGCGTCGCGACGAGCACCCACTTGCGGCCGAGACGCTCTCCGTACCGCGAGAAGAACAGGCCGCCGAGCGGCCGGGCGAGAAACCCGACGGCGTAGGCGCTGAAGCTCGCGAGGATGCCCGCCGCGGGCGAGATGTTCGGGAAGAACAGGGTGTTGAAGATCAGCGCCGAAGCGGTGCCGTAGATGACGAAGTCGTACTGCTCGAGCGTGGTGCCGATGAGCCCCGCCCACGCCGCCCGGCGGACCGCGGACGGGTCTGTCTGGGGTGTACCGCCACCGCGGCCGGGAGTTTTCGGGTTCACCGTGGGGTCGAGTGTAGTGTCCATGGATTCCTCCATTGGTGGTCCCGGAATAGTCCGGGCAAGGGGTGAGGGAGTCAGATGGTCGCGCTGGACCGCAGCGACGTGATCGTCCCGAGGTCCGGGGCCGGGTCGGATGCTTCGCCGGCGGCGACTGCCGGCCCGTGACGGACGATGATGTCGACGAAGTCGGCGATCCGCGAGACGAAGTCGGTGTGCGAAGCGAGAGTGCTGGGAAACAGACCTCCGTCGACGAAGACGGAGCGAACGAATTCGGTAGTGGACGCGGCGTTGTCGGCCATTCCTGCCAGGCGCGGTCGAGCGGGGTCGGTCATGGATCGTGCGTGGGGGCCGGGGTCGAACCCGGGCGGCGGGGCGATGCAGCAGAGGTATGCCGCCACCGTCAGAGAAAGGTACTGCGGGACCGTACCGCGGCCGAGGTGTTCGAGCGCGGGGATCGGGATGCGCTGCGTCAGTTTGACCGATCCGTCGGATCCGACCTGTGAGGTGCGATGTCCCAGAGCGGTATTGGACCAACGCGAGAACAGCTGCCGGATGTAGTCGTCCGTGTCCACCGATGCGGGAACGGTGACCGTCGGCAGGTACTCGTCGCAGAGGATCCGCCGCGCTGCGGCCTCGACGAACGGTTGCGCAACGGACTCGGGGATGGTGGCGCGCCCGTCGAGTGCGCCGAGGTAGGCGATGAGCGAATGTGTCCCGTTGAGCAGCCGGACCTTCATCAGCTCGTACGGCTCGACGTCGTCGGTGAACAGCGCGCCACCGTGCTCCCACACGGGGCGGCCGGCGGCGAACCGCTCCTCCATGACCCACATCGTGAACGGCTCCGCGGGGACGGCGATCGTGTCGCGCACGCCGAGGTGTGCCCGTGCCGTCTCGTTGTAGCGGTCCGAGCCGGACGGCACGATCCGGTCCACCATGGAGTTGGGGAACGTCACGGACGAGTCCATCCAGGACAGCAGGTCATCGCGGAGAGTCGGGGCGAACGTGCCGACGAACTCGCGGACGAGTCTTTCGGTCTGTCGCCCGTTGGACAGCAGGTTGTCGCAGCTGAGGATCGTGACCGGGGCGCCGTGCGTGCTCGCCCGCAGGGCCAGTCCGCGAGCGATCTGCCCGATCGTGGTGCGGGGCGTCCGCACCTCGTTGAGGTCGCGGCGAACGACGTCGGAATCGAGGTCGAGGGAACCGGTCTCGGGTGACACCGTGTACCCGTGTTCTGTCACCGTGATCGTGACGATCTTCGTCGCCGGGTCCGCGATCGCACGGACGACGGACTCCGGGTCCTGCTCGGCCACCAGCGTTCCGGTATGTGAACCCGGGACGCTCACACGAGCACCGTCCGGCGAGATCTCGACGACGCTGTACAGAAGGTCCTGCGCGTTCATCGCATCGGCGACGGTACTCGAGCGGCTCGCCACACCGAGAATGCCCCACGGTCCGGGTTCCCGTTCCATCGCGAGCGCGGTGTACACCGCCTGGTGTGCGCGGTGGAAGTTGCCGAGGCCCAGGTGAACGATCCCGGTCCCCTCCGGTACCCGCCGGTGAATCAACGCCGCAGCGGAAACGTTTCGGCGCGAAAGTGTCGGTTCGGACATGCTCGTCACCAATCCGTCATGGAGCCGTCACGGCGCCGGGCGACCGGGAGATAGGCCTGCTCGTACGGATACTGCTCCGCGAGTTCCTCGTTCATGCTCACTCCGATGCCCGGAACGTCGCCGGGGGTGAGGTGCCCGTCCGAGAACGACCACGCGTGGGGGAAGACCTCGCTGACGAGCGGGTCGTAACCCATGTACTCCTGGATTCCGAAGTTCGGCGTTGCGAGACCGAGGTGCAGACTCGCTCCCAGGGAGATCGGCGAGACGTCCGATGGGCCGTGCGGGCCGCCACGAATCTGGTACACCTCGGCGAGCGCGAAGATCTTGCGGACGTGGCTGATTCCGCCCGCGTGGACGATGGCCACCCGGATGAAGTCGATCAGCTGTTCGGTGATCAGGTGCTGGCAATCCCAGATCGTGTTGAAGACCTCCCCGATCGCCAGGGGTGTGGTGGTGTGGTTGCGCACCAGGCGCAGTGCGTCCTGGTTCTCGGCCGGCGTGACGTCCTCGAGCCAGAACAGGTCCACGTGTTCGACCGACTTCCCCAGTCGCGCGGCCTGCTGCGGGGTGAGCCGATGGTGGGCGTCGTGGAGCAATTTGAGGTCGGGGCCGACGTGTTCACGGACGGCTTCGAGGATCCGGGGTGCATGGTTGAGGTACGCGTCGGTGTCCCACACTTCCTCGACCGGGAGGGCGCCGCGGCTCGCGGGCTCGTATCCGGTGGCGCCCTGGTGCACGCCGTACACCGAATCCAGGCCTGGTACCCCGGACTGCACTCGAATCGCCTGAAAGCCTTTCGCGCGCTTGGCGTCGACGGAGTCGAGGAGCGCGGGCGCGTCCCACCCGGTCGCGTGGGTGTAGGAGAGCACCCGGTCGCGGACGGCACCGCCGAGCAACTGATAGACGGGCTGGCCGAGGGTCTTGCCCTTGATGTCCCAGAGGGCGACGTCGACGGCTCCGATCGCGGCCATCGTGACGGGCCCGCGCCGCCAGTACACGCCGCGGTAGAGGTATTGCCAGGTGTCCTCGATCCGCGCCGGGTCACGCCCGATCAGCAAGGGCGCGACATGGTCCCGGAGATACGACGCGACCGACAGTTCACGGCCGTTGAGCGTGGCGTCACCGTAGCCGACGACGCCGTCGGCGGTGGTGATCTTGAGGGTGACGAAGTTGCGGGTGGGGCTGCAGACCAGCACGTCCGCGGAGATGATCTTGTCGGTCATGCTCGTGATCCTTTCGAGCCGACGGCGGGTGCGACGACGTTGCGCAGTTGCTCACCGCGCGCGAGTCGAGTGATGTTGTCGGCGATGTCGTCGACCCGGCCGACGAAAGTCTGTTGTGAGACCCCGGAAGAATGCGGTGTCATCAGGATGTTGGGGAGTTCGGAGAACGGCAGAGCGCTGGGTGTCCCGCGACCGTCGGGTCCGGGATAGTCGTACCAGACGTCGATGGCAGCGGCCGCGATGGTCGACGAGGACAGTGCGTCGAACAGGGCCTGCTCCTGGACGAGGGGTCCGCGGCCCACGTTGACCAGCACCCCGTCGCTGCCGAGTGCGCGCAGTTCGTCGGCGCCGATCATGCCCCGCGTCCGGTCGTCGAGCGGTGCGGACACCACGACGACATCGGATTCGACGAGGAGACGCCCGAGCTGGGAAACGTCGGCCGCCCAGTCCAGTCCCGCACTCGGCGCGTCGACGTTGCCACGACCGGTCACGGCCGCTCCTGTCGCGCCGAATGCTCGGAACAGAGTCCACGTGGCGTGGCCGATGTGGCCGAACCCCACGAAGCCCACTCGCGCGCCCTGCAGCGAATTCGACTGCGTGAGACGGTCGTCGTAGACCGAGGTCGCCCAGACGCCCTGCCGGAGCGCCGTGTCCTGCGCGACGAAGCCGCGCCGAAGCATCACCGTGGCCGCCACGACGTATTCGGCGATCGACTTCTCATGATGGAAGGTGTTCGCCACCAGCATGTCCGGTGCCAGGGCATCAAAGGTGATGTTGTCCGTGCCGGCAACGGCGACGTGGACCAGACGCAGCCGCTCGGCAACCGACGCCATGGACGGTGTGAACCTTCCCCCGACGTAGACGTCGGCGTCGCGCAGATCCTCGATCAGGGCGACCTCGTCGAAGCTGTCGTGCCAGGACAACCGTGTATCGGACGGAACTGCGGCCTCGAGCCGGGGTCGGTGCGGGATCAGGTTGCTGTCGGCAACAACGATTTTCATCTAGCGGCTCTCTTTTCCGGGGCGAAACACCCGATCGTGCGCCGGTCCGGCCGAAGCCCGGACGACCAGTTGAGTGGGGAGATGGATTTCTCGGATATCGGAGTCCGGCTCGTTCGCGCGCTGGAACACCAGGTCCAGACTCAGCACACCGGCTCGTGCCATCGGCACGTTGATGCTCGTGAGTGCGGGGCTGGCGAGTTCGGCCAGCGGCGAGTCGTCGATGCCGACGACGCTCAGGTCGGCCGGCACCGAGAAGCCCATTGCGCGGACGCCGTTCATCACTCCGATGGCCATCGGATCGTTGTGCGTGATCACGGCGCTCGCACCCGTCGCAATCACGCTCGCGGCCGCGGCGTGACCGCCCGCGAGGGTTTCCTGCTGCCAGCCGAGCAGACTCAGCTGCACGTCGCGGGCCTTGCAGAATTCCTCGACCGCGGCGACGCGGCGCTGGTTCGACCAGGATTGCGGCGAACCCTGGACGTACGCGAGGTGCTCGTGTCCGAGGGCGACGAGGTAGTCGATGGCCTGGCGAATTCCGTCTTCCGAATCCGCCACGATGCAATCGCATTCGGGTGACGAGCGGTTGACGAGCACCAAGGGTGTGTCGCCGGCGAGCTGCACGATGTCCGATGCGGGCAGCCGTGGAGCGCAGACCACGAGTGCGTCGACGCGCCCCTGCAACTCGCCGAGAACCTCACGCTCACGGTCGGCGCTGCCGTCGGTGTCGGTGAGGAGCACGGTCTGGCGCCGGTGCCACCCCTGCGCCTGCGCCGCCTTCACGAAGCTCGCGAACACGGTGTGCCCGATGTCGGGTACCACGACCGCGACGGTGGTGGCGGCGGGGCGCACGACGTCGGTCCGGGTCGGTGACGCCGCCCGGTAGCCGATCTCGTCGGCGACCGCGATGATCCGCGCGAGCGTGTCCGGTCCGATCCGGTCCGGGGCACTGAATGCCCGTGACGCGGTGGACAGGGATACCCCTGCGCGTTGTGCGACCTCGGTCAAGGTGGGTGCCACGGTGCTACCGCCTCGCTGTTCGTTGTGACTGCCGACACACACTATCCGCCTGCTTGCGCAAGATTGTCAATAGTTGCGCAAGGCTTGCGGCAAGCGTGTGCGTCGTGCGTGTTCACACGTACAGGAGCGACAACCGCCGATCGGATTCGAACAGCGCGGCCCGGTCGAACGTCGACGTCGAGGCCAGGAGTTCGTCCGCACCGGTGCGCGCGGCGAGGGCCTCGAGCGCTTCCCTCACCTGCTCCGCGGTGCCGTGAATGGAGTTCGCGATCGAGGCGTCGACCTGTTCGCGCAGCCGCGGAGTCCACGCCTGCCCCCGGATGTCCGCGACCGATTCGAGCGGCGGGAACTCGCCGGTCCGGCTCGACTGTGCCAGCGCCCACGCCTCCGGAAGCAGCAGTTCACGGGCCCGGTCTGCGTCCTCGGCGATCATCACCTCCAGCGAGACGACCACGTACGGGGACCGGTTTCCGGCGGACGGGACGAAGCTGTCGCGGTACCGGTCCAGTTCCGGGACGTTGGCGCCCGACCCTCCGAGTACCGGACCACCGACCACCACCGGCAGACCGGCCTTCGCGGCGAAGTCGAGCCCGCGCCGGGTAGCGAGAACGAACATCGGCGGTGGACTCGTCACGTGGGGCCGGGCCGTCACGGCGCCCTTGCCCTCGAGGTAGCTCCGCACCTCGTCGAGGTCGCCGGCGAACGTGTCGGGGGCGTTGCGGTCGCGGCGCAGCGCCTCGCGTACGGGCTTCGTGAATCCCAGCGACCGTCCGACGCCCAGGTCGATCCGGCCCGGGAACATCGCCTCGAGCATCAGGAACTGTTCGGCCACCACGAGAGGCTGGTGATTCGGCAGCATCACGCCACCCGAGCCCAACCGGATCCGGGCGGTGCGGGCGCCGAGGGCAGCGAGCAGAACCGGCGGCGACCCACTCGCGATGCCCGGCACGGCGTGGTGCTCGGCCACCCAGAACCGATGGAACCCCAGTTGCTCGGCATGCACCGCCCGCTCGATCGTCCCGGTCAGCGCGGCAGAGTCCAGCGCACCCTGGCGCGTGCGGGACCGGTCCAGAATCGACAGCTTCACCCTCGGGGGAACCGCCGTCCGGCCGGCGGTATTTCCTCACCCCGTCCGCACTCGGTGGACGAGTGTGCGCGCTTCGCTGACATACTGACCGCCGCAGGATCCACGATCGCCGGGAGGTCAATGGTGAGCAGCACGGGGACTATGTCGTACTCGCTGGACGTCACGTCGCGGTCCGCAGCGCAGATGCGGGAGTGCGCAGAGTTCTTCAGCGAGCCCGAGCTGGCCCACCTGCCCACCTCCCGCCTCGCGGACGCACTGGAGTCGCTGGCCGAGACGGGCCGCTACGAGCACACCGTGGAGGAACTGGAAGTCGGCTCGCAGCTGGCGTGGCGCAACCACGCCCGGTGCGTCGGTCGCAAGCACTGGCGCACGCTGAAGCTGATCGATGCCCGGCACGTCACCACCGCGGACGAGATTGCGGAGGCGTGCTGGGAGCACCTGCGGGTCGCGACGAACGGCGGCGCCCTGCGCTCGGTCATCACGGTCGGTCCCCTACCGCTGGCGGACGGACGCGAGTACAAGATCGTCAGCCCGCAACTGATCCGGTACGCCGGCTACCGCCACGCGGACGGGACGGTGACCGGGGACCCCGCCCAGGTCGGAATCACCGAGACGGTGACGAAGATGGGATGGCGGGGCGCAGGCACGCCGTTCGACGTGCTGCCGCTGCTGGTCAGCACCCCCGACGAGACGCTGCGCTGGTACGACGTTCCCCCGGACCTGGTCCTCGAGGTCGAGATCGAGCACCCCGACTACGCCTGGTTCGCCGATCTCGGCCTCAAATGGCATGCCGTTCCCGCCGTGTCGAACATGAGTTTCTCGGTCGGCGGGCTGATCTACCCCCTCGCCCCGTTCAGCGGGTGGTACGTGAGCACGGAGGTCGGGGCCCGCAACCTCAGCGACCAGGATCGGTACGACATGCTGCCCGCGATCGCCGAACGGCTGTGCCTGGACACGACGTCGGAGCGAACGCTGTGGCGCGACCGCGCACTGGTCGAACTGAACCGCGCCGTGATCCACAGTTACCGGCAGGCCGGTGTGCACATGGTCGACCATCACACCGTTGCCAAGCAGTTCATCAGCCACGTCGAACGCGAAGAGTCACTCGGCCGGAAGTGCCCGACGGACTGGTCGTGGATCAACCCGCCGATGTCGGCGGCGCTGACGCCCACCTTCCACCGGCTCTACGACGCACCCGACATGGACATCCGCCCGAACTTTCTCCCGGCCGCCAGCTCGGGTTGCCCGATCTCCGGTCAGCCGCGATAGGGCGGGGCCACGCCCCAACCCCAGTGCGGCACCGGCGCGTGCTCGACCACCTCGGCGCCGGGGCTCGAGTTCTGCAGCGCGAGCCTGGTCCCCCACTCGACGTATGCCATGAAGGCGGAGCGAAATTCGGGATCCGACGGCAACTTCGCGTCGTCGGCGGCGAGGCTCATCGTCGCAGCGAAGCGGTGCCGCTGCTCCGGGGTGATGCCCAGACCGATGTGGTGCCGCAGCATCCGTTCGTACCCCCCGAGTCGGTCGGTGTAGCCGGGTGGACCGCCGAACACCTCGCACCACCACAGCGTCACGTTGCGGCGATGCTCCTCGTGCACTCCGCCCGGGAACATCGGGGACAGCAGGTCGTCGCGCTCGACCCGGTCGTAGAAGGCGTCGATCAGCCGCCGGAACGACTGCTCACCGCCCGCCCATTCGTACAGGGACGGTGTTTCCTGATCACTCATGTGAGCTCCCGATTTCCGTCGTCTGTCCGTTACAATACACACCAGTATTGAATTGAAAAGAGGATCGAGCATGAGTGTGGCCGGGCGCAGTCGCGACACCGATATCGACACTCGCGTGCTGAAAGTGGCGGGCAGGCAATTGTCCCGGGCCGGGTACGACGCGATGTCGATCGCCGCGATCGCCGCGGAGGCCGGCACCACCCGGCAGGCGCTGTACCGGCGGTGGGCGTCGAAGTCGGAGCTCGCCGCCGCCGTCGTGGCGCAGTTGGCCGACGAACGGTCGGGGCGGGCCTCGGCCGACCCCTTCGGGGATCTGGTGCGCGAGCTGACCGACTTCCAGCGCGGGGTGTCGCGGAGCGGCCGGTTGTCGCTGGTCGGCACGATGCTGCAGGACACGACGGACACCGACGTCCGCGCGCAGTACCGCGCCCGGGTGGTGGCGCCGCGCCGGCGCCGAATCCGCGCCATCCTGGACCGCGCCGCCGAACTGAAGCTGATCGACGCCGACGCCGATCTCGACGTCGCCGTCACCATGACCACCGGCAGTTGGTACGGCCGGGCGTTGGCCGGTGATCGCCCACCCGCCGATTGGCCGGCCCGGACCGCGACATTTATCTGGCGGGCCGTCGGCGGGACGCCGCCGGCCTGACGCGGTTGCTACGCCGTCTACGCGTTCGTCGACCGCCGGTCCCCCATGTTCCGTGACATCAGGACACCGATGAGGAGAAGAACGCCGGCGACGGCGATGAACCAGCCCGTGCGGTGCAGTCCGTCGTCGCCGATCACATGACCGGCGGTGGTCTGCAGCACGACGGCGGACAGGTTCGCTCCGATGTACTGCACGGTGCGGTACATCCCGATCGCCGTGCCCACTTCCTCCACCGACGTGACCGAGCTGATCAGATTCTGATTGCCGATATTGTTGAATCCATTGGGAATTCCCAGCACCGCGGCCACCAGGAGAAGCACGACGATCGGGGCCGTACTGCTCTCCACCGACGCCAGGAGCAGCCCGCCCACCAGGAGCGCACATGTCCCGACGGTGAGCGTTCGGCGCACCCCGTACCGCCGATACGTCCGTGACGCGAACAACGTGGAGCCGATACCGACGACGGCGACGGGCAGCATCGTCAGACCTGCCTCGGTGGCGCTCATTCCGCGGGAGTACTGCAACCATTGCGGGATGCCGAAGAAGACACAGTAGAACGCGGTGTAGGTGAGGAGGGTGCGGGCGAGTGTGGCGCTCAGCGCACGGTTCCGGGCCAGGGCCCGAACGTCGATGAACGGTTCGTCCGCCCGCCGTTCCCAGTGGACGAACAGGGCCAGCACCAGCACCCACACGGGGATCAGCCACCACACGGGGTCGGTGGTGAGCGACAGCAGGAACAGCATCGTCGACGAGACGAGTCCGAGGAACAGGACGACCCCGGCCACGTCGAGCGCGTGCAGCAGTTGCCGGCCGCTGACCGAGATGCCGCCGACGAAGCCGACCTTCGCGAATTTCGTGACCGCGACCGCGCTGAACGCGACGATCGGGAGGTTGATCCACATGATCGACTGCCACCCGAACGCCCCGACGAGCAGTCCGCCGAGCGTCGGGCCCAGTGCCACGACAGCCTGGCTGCAGATCGCGAGGGTCGTGATCGCGGTGCGCGGTTGCGCGCCATGTCGCTCCGCGTACCCGCGAATCATCGTCATCGCATTGGGATACTGTGTCGCGGTTCCGATTCCGACGAGGATGCGGGAAAAGATGAGCCAGCCGACGCTGGGTGCGAGCAGACCGGCGATCGAGCCAAGCGCTACCAGGGCGAGGCCCCCGAGGTAGACCTTCCGGGCTCCGAGCAGCGCGCCGAGCTTGCCTGCCATCGGGGCGGTGACGGCCGTGGCGATGTAGAGCCCCGAGATCACCCACGTGATCCCGGACGAGGAGCCGAACTGGGCGGCGATGCCGACGATCGCCACCGCGATCATCGACGAGTTCAGCGGCTGGAGGATGCTTCCCGTGGCGACGGAACCGCTCACCCGGAACGGGACGGACGGGGACTTCTGGGCGAGGCCGGTATCGGCGACGGTCGCGCTCACGAGTTCATCAGTGACGCCTGCGGCGCCGGTTCGGGAGTTCCGGCGAGCCGGCGGAGTAGCCGTCCGGCGATGAAGAGGAGGTCACGTTCGGCGTCGGTGCATTCGGCGGCCAGCGCGGCCGTCAGCCACTCGCTACGCCGCGACCGGTCGTCGACGAGCGTCTGCAACCCCAGCGCGGTGATCGCGACGATGCTCGCTCGCGCGTCCTGGGGATCCACGGTCCGCGTAACCATGCCGGATTCCTCGAGTATCGAGACGGTCCGCGCGATGGACTGCGGCGCGACCTGCTCGAGATCGGCGAGAGCGCGTGCGCTCATCGGACCTTCCCGGTCGAGGTGCGCGAGGGCTTGGAGTTGCGAGGGGGTGAGCAGGTGCCCGGAGCGCTGGGTTCGGATACGTCGGTTGAACAGAACGACGTCCTCGCGGAGCTGATCGACCTTCTGGTCCATGTGGCTGCCTCCCTCTCACTGGTCAGGTTCATTAGCCAGTCTAGCTGTTTTATTTGCATTCCTCAATGATTCATCTACCGCGGATAGTGGTTGTTCTGAGGCCGAATTTCATCAGCACTGCTGTCTAATGGTCGCGGGGAGGCGTCGCGCGCTCGAATTCCTGCAGGTGGGGCGGGCTGGGCACGCGTCTCACAGGAAACTCCGAGGCTATCGCTGGCAGTATGAGGACGGCGAGCGCTGATCCAGATCCGAAAGAAGGTGGTCGTGACTCTTCGCACACGGACAGCCGGCATTGTTGCGGTGGTGGCCATGACGTTCCTGGCCACGGCGTGCACCATCGGAGACACCGGCACGTCGGAACCCCCGACCACGTCACAGTCCGCGCCCGCCTCGATTGCCGTCCCCGCTGCCGACGGGGCGCCGATCAATCCGACCACCCCGATCGTGGCGACCGCGTCAGGCGGCAAGCTGACCGCCGTGACCGTCACGAATCCCGCGGAGCAGAACACCCCGGTCGCCGGCAATCTCACACCCGACGGCACGAACTGGACGAGCAGCCAACCACTCGGCTACGGCTCCACGTACACAGTCGTCGCGGACGCAGTCAACCCCGACGGCGCCCCGGTCGAGCAGACCTTCACCGTCACGACGTTGACGCCCGGCACCACCGCGTACGCGAACGTCGTCCCGGCACCCGAGGTCGTCGCCGACACCGGCATCGGCGTCGGCCAGCCGATGGTCTTCCAGTTCACCGCACCGGTCGTGAACAAGGCCGAGGTGCAGCAGCGACTGCACGTGACGACGACACCGCCGCAGCCCGGCGCCTGGTATTGGACCGACGACCAGAACGCGCACTATCGCGCGTCGGGATACTGGGCGCCCGGCACCAAGATCCACATCGAGGCCGACGTGTACGGCGTCGATCTGGGCGACGGCGTCTTCGGCGCCGAGAACAACTCTGCCGACTACACCGTGCACGACTCGTGGGTGGCCAAGGCGGACGGGGCGAGCAAAATGCTCACCGTCTTCCACAACGGCGTCCAGGAGAACGCGATGCCGATGAGTCTCGGCACCCCCGACCACCCCTCGCACGAGGGTCCGCACGTGATCTCCGACAAGCAGCAGAGCATCGTCATGGACTCCTGCACGTACGGGGTCTGCGCCGGCGATCCCGACTACTACCGCGAGAAGGTCGATCTCAACCTGCGGATCTCCAACGACGGCGAGTTCGTCCACTCGGCGCCGTGGTCGGTGGGTGATCAGGGCAGCAGCAACGTCTCCCACGGCTGCGTCAACCTGGCACCCGCCAACGCCCAGTGGATGTTCGACCATTTCGGTATCGGCGATGTCGTCGAGATCACCAACTCGGGCGGACCGCTCCTGCCCGTGTGGGACACGTACGGGGACTGGGAGGTCCCGTGGGATCAGTGGCAGGCAGGTAACGCAACCGGATAGGAGGCGCTCGTGAGTTCACCATCCGCGGAATGTGTCGCGCAGTTGAAGGCGGTTCTCCCGCACCGGGTTCATCTGCCGGACACCGACGACTACCGCACCGCACTGGGCAGAGTGTTCTTTCCCGATGCCGCGAGACGCCGGCCGTCCTGCGTCGTCCAACCGGTGTCCGTGGAGGAGATCTCCACCGTCATGAGGGTCGCGCATCGGACGGGCGGCACCGTCACCGTCCGCGGCGGTGGGCTGAGTTCCAACTGCGTCGCTGACGATGCCGTCATGCTCGACCTGTCGGCGCACCTGAACACGGCCCGACCCGACGACGACCGGGTGGTCGTCGCCGGCGGTGCCACCGTGGGAACCATGCTGGACGCGCTCGCACCCACCGGCCGGGTGGTACCGGTGGGGATCGTGGGCCACGCCGGGTTCGGACTCGTCACCCGCGGCGGCGTCGGATACCTCACTCGCAGTCTGGGATTGACGCTCGATCAGCTCGTCGAGGTCGAACTCGTGCTTCCGTCGGGCGAGGTCGTCCACCTGTCCGATGCCAGCACCGGCGACGAGGCGGATCTGTGGTGGGCGGTCCGGGGTTGCGCGCCGTGCTTCGGCGTCGTGACGTCGGCGGTGCTGCGGACACACCCGGTGGGTCCGGTGTGGGTCGACCGCATGGTGCTCGGACTCGAGGCGCTCGCCACCTACTTCCGTGTCGCCCCGACGCTTCCGCGGGACACGGCGATGGGCGCGGTACTCGGCTACAGCGCACTGTCTCCCGACGAACCCGTCCTCTTCGTGTACACCGCATGTGCGAGCGGGGACGAATCCGACATCGACCGCGCCCGGGCGGCTGCCACCGCGGTCGCCGACGTGTCGGGCAGCGTCCTGTACCGGTCGGAGTTGTCCGGCACCTACCTCACCGGGTTACCCGAATTCGCGCCACCCGGACCGGGCGGCGCAGAACCGGAACCGATCCGGCTGCCCGGACCGGGCGAGCGCCGGGGGTCGTTCTTCGGCAAGGCGGTCTTCACCGGACCGACCCTCGACTCCCCACTCGCGGAGGCGTTGGCCACCCAGATCCGCGGGGCGCCGACGCGCGAATGTCGTATCGACTTCCAGCACACCGGCGGAGCCCTCGCCGACGTCGGTGACGGTGACACCGCGTTCTGGGGGCGGAGCGGCGAGTGGAACATTCCGCTCAACGCCATCTGGTCCGACCCCTACGACGGTGCCGCCTGCCTGTCGTGGGCGGCCGGCACCCTCGACGCGCTCGCACCCCACACGATCGGCGTCTACAGCGTCGAAGTCCGGCCGGGCTTTCCCGAGACCGGCGCCGAGATCGACGCGGCCTACGGCGGGAACCTTCGCCGACTGCGAGAACTGCGGCAGCGTCACGACCCGATGGGAGTGCTGACGCACTATCCGCTCTGAGATTCCGGGTGTCACACGCAATCGTCAACGGGAGCCACACCGGCGAAACGGGCCGCGAGGAAAATCGACCGCATCCAGTGCACCGGAGATCAAGTGGCGGTGCGATTTCCGTCGGGGGGACGAACCACCTGCACCGCATCCCCCGCAGCACATGCCTGACGGACGAACTCGTCTGGACCGGGACGGGGACCAACTCGTCCCCTCCGCATGATAGCTGTAGAGAGGTGTTCTCGTCCCGACCGCTGCGAGGCGACAGCACGATCAGGTAGAGGTTGTGGCATCACCCCGCCAGCCTCGCGGAACCACCGCCATCCGACCGTCTTCGACACGCAGACTGCTAGCGGACATGCCAACCTCCCTGTAGGCGGACACGTTCGTCCCTGCTGACGGACAGCTGATCGCCCTGTCGATGGGCATGGGGCCGGCGGTGTGTCGGTCCTGACACCGACGCCCCTCCGGGGTTTTGCTCGAGGCCTTCGACCACCTTGAGCGACTCCCACCGGAGGGACGCATGAAGAAGTCTGACAGGGACATCATGGAAATTCTCGAGGCCTACGACGTAGCCCTCGTCGGCACCGTTGCGGACCACGACACCACCCTTGACCCGGATAACCGCTCTTTTCGGTGTTCCGTCCGGGCGCAACACTCCGGCGCGTTTCATGATTTCCTGGGCCTTCACGAGTTTGAGTTTCTTGCTGGCGTCGGCACGCAACTCGTTCGTTTCCCCGGACCGGTACCGGGAGACGGCTGCTCTTGGAACTCGCGTTTTGGCGGTGGGAGCTCCTACTCGCCGCGCAACGAGCGTCAGCATCGCGGCCCCGGTGCCGGGACGCCATGTGCCGCGATCCCAACCGATTCGCCCTCGCGTGTATCGCAGCGTCAGGTGATGGTGTAGCCGAGCTGACAGGCCGCGCTGTCGATCGGCCCGGACAACCCGGGATGCGACAACGGCAGCGACAAGGCCGGCAGCACGGGGAACGCGTCGGCGGCGCGTTCGGTGATCGCGATGCAGACACCGCCGGCGAACCGGCCGCGGTAGACGATCCCGTCGAGATCGTCATGGGCCTGGTGAATGGTGCGGGCCCAGTGCTGGGTTCGGCCGTGCGCGGCGGAGTCGAGGGCGTGGTTGCCGCCGACCCGTGTCGCCCACGTCCCCTCGCCGATGCCGGACACATCGAGCAGTCTCAGCGGCCGGGTGAATCGCAGCCCGGTCAGATACGGGTCGCCGCGGTGGCGGTCGATCACCCGGGCGCTCTGAAACGCCTCGGCCAGCCCGCCGCGGGGACTGGAGGCGCCGTACCAGATGCCGTAATCGGGATGCTCGGCGCGCGGGGGCGGGTGGTGGTCGAACCGCAGGATCGGACCGAACGTGCGCAGTCCGTTCCAGGGCAGCACGTGGGTGCCGGTGGTGCGATGCACCCGCCACACCACCTCGGCCGGTTGCCAGTCGATCACTTCCTCGCCGCGCACGCCGGCATCACGAAGGTCGGCGAGGGTCGGTGGTGCGGGCAGCATCGACCCCATCTATGCCGATTCCCATTCGGCGGCGATGATCACGTCGTGGACCTGTTCGATGTCGGCGGCGGTTCCGGCGCTGCCGGTCAACCAGGCCACGATCGACACTGGCCGGCCCTCCACGGTCAGGGACGGTTGCGGGCGGGTCAGCAACGCCTGCACGGTCAGCGGGTGCAGGTCCTTCGCCAGCAACGGCATCACCTGGTCGAGGTGCGGCACCGCGCCGGTGTCGGTGAACTGGGCGGGCGGGAGCAACCGGTTCCGGCCCGACGCGAACGCCCACAGGGTGCCCTCGCCGAGGCGTTGCCGGATCCGGGCCGCGGTCACCCCGAGACGGTCCGCGGCCTCCGCGATCGACAGGGAGTGGCGGACCAGTTCCTGCATGCGAATGTCGCGGTCCACTCGTGCGGTCGTCGCCGCGGCCGGGTCGTCGACGAACCCGGCCTGATCGAGCAGGGCTGCGTCGTGGTCGGACAGCGGCGGTGCCGCCGGGTTCCGGTCGGAGAGGCTGTGCAGGATCTGGGCGAAGAACTGGCGTCCGACGTCGGTGCCGGTCACCTCTCGTAGCGCCTCCTCGAAACCGAGATCGCCGCGCAGGTAGCGGGCTTCGGTGCTGGCATCGGTGGCCTCGTTCATCACGCCCAACCCCTTACTTTCATCTATTATCACACACAAATTCATGATAGCGCGAAACGGGAGGGGCCGCTACCGCACCCGTGACGGCTGGTGCCGGCGACTCACCTGATGACCTCCTGCCGGGGGTATGCCGCCTGCCGCTGAAGAACCGGTCAGCTCGGCCCGTCCGCCCGCGGCGCACATGCGGGGCTTCGTGCGGTGTCGGGACCATGTGCCAGGCTGTCGTGCGCTGCCCGCACCCACATAGTTCAGGTGGTGGACCTCGTCGAGGACCTCGCCCACCTCGTCGAAGGTGTCCGGGTCGGTCAGCACGTCGTGGGATTCGGCGATGGTGAGTGCGGTCGAGTCGAGGGTTCCGCGGTCCAGCAGCATCAGGGCGAGTTCGGCGGGATTGCAGCGGCAGTGATAGTTCACCCGTCGGCGCCGGGGTTGACGTCGAGGATCTGATGGCAGGTGGTGCGGGACCAGGGGTAGGCACCGCGGTCACAGCCCACCAAGGTCCCCGACAGGTTCAGCGATCGGAGGTCGCCGTCCAGCAGGGACGCCGCAATGACGTACCGATCCACACCCTCCGGGTGTGTGCCTTGTCGGCGAGCCATTTCCGGCGCATGGTCCCCGATCGCGGGATGTGCATATCGCGCAGGATGCCGGTGACGGCTCCCGCAAGGGACAATGCGACGTACAGGTAGCCGCCGTGGGAGTTCGTCGATCAGATCAAACCACCCGGGCAGTGGGTGACCGGGCGCTCGGATGCCACTGGCTTTGAACGAGTTCGGCGGGTGCCCGGACCCGGTACTCGAGATCCGGTGCAGCGCGGTGCCCGCGAGAATAAGCCTGGTCTGCGGGCCGGCCGTTGCAGCACTGTGCCCCGGGATCACTCCATCCCCCCTCTGCTCGGCCGCCACCATCAGCTCCACCTCTGCCTCGGTCAGCGCGTGCGCGCTGAGTCGGTCCACTGGCCGCTGGTCCCCGATCAGCTGATTCTCGGTGGACCACCTGTCCAGGGCCCCCACGGGTCCAGGTCGCACTCCATCAGCAGGTTCACGTGCTCGGCGGCGGGGCGGATCTGTTTTGCGCTCGTGGTCGAACCGGACCAGCGCCGAGTCACCCG
The DNA here is from genome assembly GCF_048381435.1 of Rhodococcus mengyinensis. Lineage (NCBI taxonomy): Bacteria > Bacillati > Actinomycetota > Actinomycetes > Mycobacteriales > Nocardiaceae > Rhodococcus > Rhodococcus mengyinensis. The sequence continues at coordinate 89,404 of NZ_JBLWIT010000148.1, forward strand.
GAATTCACGACGACGGTCACGTCGATGCTCAACCCCGCCGGCATCGACTTCCTGCACCGCACCGCGACCGAATGCAATGGCACCGCCGTGCTCCATGCCTTCAGTCCACCAGCTCGCTGTCGGTCAGCGGTCGCCCGATCGTGGACGAACTCGAGGCCTATCCCGCGATCAAGGCTGTCCTCGACAGCTTCGACCTGGGCCGAAGCGCTCCTGCCGCACCCGTACTCGTCGCCCAGAACGTCAGCGACGACGTCACCCCTGCCGCGGACACCTACGAAATGGCGAACGCCTGGCGTGCAGCGGGTGCCGACGTGACCGTCGCAAAACTCGACACGCCCCCACTGCTCCCGCAAGCCGGGGTTGCAGGGCATTCGGCCGGGCTGCTCCTCGACAATCCGACCGCTGTCGGATGACTCATCGACAGGTTCAACCATTGACCACTTGCCGATCATCAACAGAAGCCGGCTCGGTATGACGGAGTGGGCGGATGAGGCCAACCGAAGTCGGTGACGAATTCCGGGCGTGTGTCGGCGTGTGTCGGCGTGGTCCGGAGATCGTCTCGGACATTCGACACAGGAAGCCCCGCTATCTCGGAGCCGCTCTCACTGTGATCACAGCGGGCTGGGCTCCCAATTCAGCGCAGACACCGATCGCGTAGCCCGATTCGGTGCGGCGTAGGCGTCCTCCGTCGCGGCGAGCGTTCCTTCGTTCGCCTCGCGCTCAGCGATCTCCCGCCAGCCACGTCTGGCTCGAGTTCGGGGGCAGATCGATCGTCTCGCGGAGGAGGCGGTGTGCCTTGGTCCTCGAGGTGGCCTGAGCGAGGCCTTCATTCGACCCCGGACGGTTCAGCTACCCGTACTCGTGATCCTCCCCGACTGCTGACCGATCCAGCAGCGCGGCAATGACAGCGGGCTTCTCGCGGGAAAAAAATGCCCGGCATCCGGTATCTGTACGAACTCGGCACCGGGCAGCGCACGGTTGTTCGCGTCGCGGTCGGACGCCCTGGACCAATCGTGTTCCCCGTAGACCAGATTCACGGGAACCGTCACCCGTGGATACACGGACCTGGCAGCGACCAGACTCGGCAGAGCGCCGTACACGGCACGGGCCACCGAGGCATAACCGGGCCGCTTCCCCACCGCGAGGAGCTCGTCCAAGTATTCGTTCGTCAGAGCGGAGTCGTCGACGAGACCACCTCGCAGAATTGCACGCATGACGAGTTTCGGTTCGACCGTCGCGAGCCGAGGGCCGATGACCGGCGCGAGAACGCCGGAGATGATGCCGCGCGCAAGTACACCGGATCGCGGTTACGACCGCTGCCAGGAAGAACGACCATCGCCTCGTCCGCGCCATGGACAGTATTCTGCCACTCAATTCGGTCTAAGTATAGAAATTATCCGACCAAAGCAGTCAAGGCCGCCCCGCGCGCACTCAGCACCGCTCAACCCCTCCGAAGCGGGATCAAAACACCTCATCCGGGTGACGCACCCATCTCGACCATCCATGAGACTCGAGTCACAGAGCATGAGTACGTAGGGGGTGACCCTCATGCGTCCGGCTCTCTTCAGCCCACCCCAGAGAGAAGGTTGATCATGACGACAGTCGAATCCGCCGACACTACAACAGTTCCCGACGAGATAGGCAGGCAGATCGTCCTCCCCGAGGGACACAGCGACGACGCAAAACTCTACGAGGCGTACCGATGGCTCCGCGAGAACCAGCCCCTCGGGCAGGCACGGGTAGAGGGGTACGACCCCCTCTGGCTGGTCAGCAAGCACGCCGACCTGATGGAGATCGAGCGACAGCCAGAGATCTTCAGTGCGGGTGGTGGCGAGAACAAGGGCTCGCACAACCCGATTCTCACCAATCAGGCCGGTGACGAGTTCACGAAGACACTCACCGGTGGCAGTCTCCGCATCCTCGACGCGCTGCCCTACCTCGACCCGCCGGAACACACCACGATCAAGGACGTTGCGTTCGACTGGTTCCGCCCGGCGAACCTCAAGAAGTGGGAAGACCGCATTCGCGAGACCGCGCGGGAATCCGTCGCGCGCCTCGTGTCCGGAAAGCAAGACCTGGATGCCGTGCACGAGTTCGCGGTTTTCTTCCCGCTGCACGTCATCATGTCACTCTTCGGTGTTCCCGTGGAAGACGAACCACGCATGATGGCGCTGACGCAGGACCTCTTCGGAGTCGCCGACCCGGACGCGAAGCGCGACGACATCGAAACCCTTTCTCCCGACGCCGCGGCACAGCAGTGGGCGGCGGCGATCGCGGACTTCTACGCGTATTTCGATGTTCTCGTCGAGAGCAGGCGCGCCGAACCGCGCGACGATCTGGCCACCCTCATCGCCGTCGCGAAGGACGCGAGCGGGGAGTACTTCCCCAAGACCTTCGCCTACGGATGGTTCGTGGCCATCGCCACCGCCGGCCACGACACCACGGCCAGCACCCTCGCGGGATGCCTGCAACAGCTGGCTGCACGTCCCGACATCCTCGAGCGTGTCCAGGGCGACCTCAGCCTGGTTCCACACCTCGTGAACGAGGCACTGCGGATCGTGTCGCCGGTGAAGCAGTTTACCCGCGTCGCTCTCAGCGACTACGAACTCCGCGGACGCACCATCAAGGCCGGCGACCGCCTGATGCTGCTGTTCCAGTCGGGCAACCGGGATGCCGAAGTCTTTGACAATCCGGACACCTTCAACATCGATCGACGCCCGAACAAGCAGATCGCCTTCGGCTACGGCCCGCACATGTGCATCGGACAGCATCTCGCCAAGCTCGAGATGAAGGTCATGCTCGAGGAGCTGCTGCCCACACTCCGGCGCATCGAGGTGACCGGTGACCCCAAGATGATCCAGACGAACTTCGTCGGCGGACTCCGGCGCCTGCCCGTCCACCTGACGTTCGCCTGACCCGGTGGTGCGCCGAGGCGAGAACCGCTTCGGCGCAACTCCTTCCCGCGAGAAAGCGCCACCACATCATGACGAAAGTTACCTACCATCTGCCCGACGGGACGACCGAGCAGGTCGACGTCCAACTCGGCGAGACGCTCATGAATGCGTCGCTCCGAAACAATCTCCCCGGCATCGTTGCCGAATGCGCCGGCAGTTGCGCGTGCGCGACCTGCCACGTTCATCTCCCGAAGGAGTACACCCACTTCTTCGCCGAACCAACCGACGAGGAGACGGACCTGATCGCATATCTGGATGCGGCGGACGACGATTCCCGCTTGTCCTGCCAGCTCGTCGTCGGTGACTGCGATGCCGAGATCCACGTCCGAGTCGCAGACAGCAGGTGACATGGTGACGACGCAACTACACCGCAGCACGGCGATGAACGTCCGGCATGCCTGCTACCTCGTCGCCGGGATCACGGCGCTACTCCTGACGTGGCCGTTCGCGTTCGACTGGATCGGCGACGGCGGCAACATCTTGAACCCGGTCGAGTTCTTCGGTGACGGCATCGAACCGGGCGGCACGGCGGCCTTCCTGAGCATCGACATGTTGATCGCGTGGGCGGTCTTCATCGTGTGGGTTCTCACCGACACCGTGCGGATCGGGATGGGCCGCAAATGGGGCGTGGTCTTCGTTCTGCTGTCCTACATCGGCGTGTCGATGGCCTTTCCGTTCTATCTCATTGTTCGTGAGCGGTTCCTGGCGAGCCGCGCTCCCGGACAACCGGTGCCGCCGTCGGACGGCCGCGAATCCAGCGCCACGCAAAGCATGTAGCCGGCCGGCAGGTACACAACACGCGAAGTGCG
>NZ_JBLWIT010000148.1:93191-304724 GCF_048381435.1 Rhodococcus mengyinensis
CACTTCGCGTTCCGAGGTGCCGTTCACACCACCCGACGAGCCTTCATCCCCTCGAAGACCGGTGCGACGCGAACCACGTCGCCGGTCGTCGGGGCGTGGACCATCTGCCCGTTCCCGACGTAGATCGCGACATGCCCGGGGCCCGCCGGGCCCCAGTTCCCAAACAGCAGATCTCCCGGCATCGCATCCGCGAGCGGAACCTCCACACCGACATTCCACTGCGTCTCGGAGGTGCGGGGAAGGGAAAACCCGGACGTGGCCGCGTGGACGGCATAGGACGTCAGACCGGAGCAGTCGAACCCGCCTGCCGAAGGGCCATTCACGTTACCGCCGCCCCACACGTACGGGAGACCGAGATACCGGACGGCGGCTTCGACGATCTTGCCGCCGATGCCGTCCGCCCCGCCTCCGAAGATCCCGAGAAGCGAGGCATATCGCGACTCGGAAGCGCGGATCTTCGCAACGTAGGGCTTCGTCTGATTCTCGTAATCTGCTTCACCCGAGGGCATACCGCGATGCAGTCGAACGGCGCCGACGCCCGCGTTGTACCCCGCGATCGTGAGGTCGAGCGTGTCGCCGACCACCTCTCCCTGCGATTTCCACTGCTCGATCTGCTCGTACATGTCGCAGAGAAGGTGGCCCGAGGCCATCACCGAGTCTGCGACGTCGAGGATGTCGGCCTTCCCGTCGCCGTCGGCGTCCTTGCCGTACCTTGCCCAGGTGGCCGGCATGAACTGGCCCGGACCGCGAGCGCCGGACGGCGACACCGGAGCAGTGACACCATAGCGAAAGCCGTTCTCCGCGGAGTACAGCGCGGCAAGAACGGGCGCCTTCACGCCGTCGCAGATGGCGCCCGCCTTCTGGAACCACGGAACGAACACGGCGATCGAACCGATAGCCGACGACGTCGCTGCGGAGGGATCGAGCACCGACGGCACCCATTGCGACAGCACACCATCACTCTCTCCCTGCGCAAGTGCATCGTTCGCCGTCGGTGACGGCCACCATGACGGGGAATACGGCTCCGTAGCGACCGGCCCGGAGGACTGTGGACTCACGTTGCCCTCAGGTCGGGGATCTCTGGGAGGCAACGGATCCTGCGGGGGTGCCGGCACCGGCGCGGGAGGTAGATATGGTGCTACCGCGTCCGCAACGGCAACGGCCGCGGCGTCGACAGCTCGACGAGCCGGGTCCTGAACTTCTGGGGGCAGATTCGCAATGGCCTGGTCGATCTGCGCGTCGAACCCCGGTGCGGCCTCTACGATCGACTGAACCTGTTGCGTCGCAATGCCTTGCGCGGGCTCTGGCAGATCCGTTCCATGCACGATGCCCCCGATTGCCGCGGCTACCCCGACGATGATCGCCGAAGGATCAACAGACATTCGTTTCCTCCTGAAGTGTGAGCCAGGCCAAAGAAACCCTGAGATGTGACTCGAGTCTCTCGCGCCCGCCTTCGTCACCGCGTCGCACCAGAGGGTGGTTCGGGTACTTCATCGGAGCGACGGTCGGTCATCCCACGATGTGGCCCCGAGTTCCCACCTCCCCCCACCGGGGGGGTGAAGGGGGAGATTGGAGCGAACTTGCCCTTCACCCCTGTTTTTCACCCTTGTGACCTACCTAACATCACCCGTACGGAAGTGATGCCCGCCTACGGGTGAACGCCGAAACAACCTGAATCTAGGAGCAATCGTGCAGATCAGCGCCGCCGTAATCAACGAAGTCTCGGGAGACTTCGCCATCGAGACCGTGTCTCTGAGCGAACCCACGGAACACGAAGTCCTCGTCGAGATCGCCGGCGTCGGTCTCTGCCACACCGACCTGGCCGTCAAAGAGGGGCATCTCCCGTTCCCCCTCCCGGGCGTCGTCGGCCACGAAGGCAGCGGCACGGTCGTGGGAGTCGGATCGGGGGTCACCAAGGTTGCTGAGGGCGACAGGGTCGCCATCAGCTTCAACAGTTGTGGCCAGTGCGCCCACTGTGGCAAGGGCGAGCCTGCCTACTGCCACAATTTCATGGCATTCAACTTCGGGGGCGGGCGCCCGGACGGCAGTTCGGCACTCACCTCGGGAGACACCACGCTCGGCGGCAACTTCTTCGGCCAGTCCTCCCTCGCGACACATGCCATCGCTCACGAGCGCAATGTCGTGAAGGTCGCGGACGACGCCCCTCTCGAACTCGTCGGTCCGCTCGGCTGTGGAATCCAGACCGGCGCGGGCGCGGTGTTGAACTCGCTCGACGTCGCTCCGGGGTCGTCACTGGTCGTCGTCGGAGCCGGTTCGGTCGGCCTGGCGGCAGTGCTCGCTGCCGTGGTCCGCGAGGTCGGCACGATCATCGTCGTCGAGCCTCACGAGTCGCGGCGCGAGCTCGCGCTCTCCCTCGGCGCTACCCACGTGGTCGATCCGGCCAACGGTGCACTCTCCGAGCAGATCCGGGCAATCGTTCCCGACGGCGCCGACTATGCCATCGATACGACCGCCCTACTTCCCGTGCTGGACCAGATCTTGCAGGCACTGGGTGTCCGGGGCTCCCTCGGCCTCATCGGGGTCCCCGCCGACCCGACCGCCACACTCCCGATCGGCATGATGCCGACGCAGCTGTTCGGTCACACGATTCGCGGGATCGTCGAGGGAGATGCCGACCCCGACACGTTCATTCCTCACCTTCTCGATCTCCACCGTCAGGGCAAGTTCCCGTTCGACAAGTTGATCACGACGATGCCTTTCTCCCAGATCAACGAGGCTGTGGCCGTGCAACATCGAGGTGAGGCGGTGAAGGTCGTCCTCGTCCACGAGTGATGACCAACCCTGTTTGCCCGTCGGATGCTCCGGAAACAGTGAGAAAGGCTGGTCGATGTCTGTAGATCTGAAAGCACGCCCGCCGAAGGCGAGTGCTGTCCGGAAGGCCGTCCAGGTCGCGCCGACGGCGGTCGGCGCGTTCTACGCGACGTCGATGGAGACGTTCCGATGCATGTTCAAGCGCCCCTTCCACGCTCGCGAGTTCGTTCAGCAGGCGTGGTTCATCGCCGGTGTGTCGATCATGCCGGCGCTGCTGATGGCGATTCCCTTCTGCATGATGTTCGTCTATCAGATCAACATCCTGCTGGCCGAGATCGGTGCGGTCGACCTCAGTGGCGCCGGCGCCGGCGTCGCGATCATTCGGGAAATCGGCCCGGTTGTCACGGTTCTCGTCGTGGCAGGTGCCGGCTCGACCGCGATCTGCGCCGACCTGGGTTCACGGACGATTCGTGAAGAGATCGACGCGATGAAGGTGCTGGGGATCGATCCGATTCAACGCCTGGTTGTGCCGAGGGTGCTGGCGTCGACTTTGATCGGGATGTTCCTGAACGGCCTCGTTTCGGCGGTCGGCCTGGTGGGCGGATATATCGCGACCGTCTACATGCAGGGTGCGTCGCCGGGCCAGTACGTCACGGCGATCTCGATCCTGACCAAACTGCCCGACTTCCTCGTCAGCGAGGTGAAAGCGGCGGTGTTCGGCCTGCTAGCTGGCCTCGTCGCGTGCCATTTGGGACTCAACGCGAAGGGCGGACCCAAGGGCGTCGGAGACGCAGTGAACCAGACCGTCGTGTTCAGCTTTCTGCTGCTTTTCCTCGCCAACTCGGTTATCACGACTCTCGCGCTGCACTGACAGCGCTCCACCTCAAGCCGCGAAGACGGCTGTCAACGGGAGAATTCTGTGTCGAAAGCTACTCGGGCCACCGGCGCGAGACCCAGGGTTGCCAAGGTCGCGCTCAGCGTGGTCGACGCACCGATCGGCCACATGGAGGAGATGGGGCGACAGCTCCACTTCTACAGCCATGCCGTCACCGCGATTCCACGCACTTTCCGGCGGTACCGGAAGGAAACGCTCCGGCTACTCGCCGAGGTCAGCATGGGCACCGGCGCCCTCGCGGTCATCGGAGGAACTCTCGTCGTCATCTCCCTGCTCACCACCGCCGTCGGATACGAAGTGGGCCAGCAGGGTGCTACCTCGATGGGGCGCATCGGGATCGGCGCGCTGTCCGGATTCATCTCGGCGTTCTTCAATACCCGGGAGGCCATTCCGGTCATCGCAGGTATTGCGCTGACGGCGACGGTCGGTGCGGGTTTCACCGCACAACTCGGCGCGATGCGCGTGAGCGAGGAGATCGATGCCATGGAGACCATGTCCATTCCGTCGCTCCCCTACCTGGTGACGACCCGGGTGATGGCCGGGATCATCGCGGTGATTCCGCTGTATGCGGTGGCGTTGTTCGTCGGATACGTCGCCACCCAGCTCGTCACCGAATACCTCGGCGAGGCGAGCGGAACGTACCAGCACTACTTCAACGTATTCCTCGTGCCCAGCGACGTCGCGTGGTCGATGGTGAAGGTCCTCGCGATGTCGGTGGTGGTGATGTGTGTGCACTGCTACCACGGTTACAACGCGAAGGGCGGGCCGGCGGGAGTCGGCGTCGCGGTCGGGCGGGCCGTGCGCACCTCCTTGATCGCGATCATGGTCATCGACCTGCTCATCGGAATCGCCGTCTACGGTGGCTCCGCCGGCGCCGTGAAAGTGGCGGGCTGACATGGGTGGCCATATCGAAGAGCGAAGCCGCCTGGTGTATGTGCTCCTGGGTGTGTGTCTGGTGACGCTGTTCGCGATCGCGACGGCGGTATCCGTCGGCGTCTATCGCGGATCGTTCGCCTCGACCGTCCCGGTGACGTTGTATTCGGCGCGGTCGGGTCTCATGCTCGAACCCGGATCCGATATCAAGATGAGAGACGTCGTCGTCGGCCGGGTCTCGAAGGTGCAGCTGGTGGACGACCAGGCCCAGATCACCATGGACATCGACGAGAGCCGGACGTCGGCGATACCGGAGAACATCACTGCCGTGATCGATCCGACCACATTGTTCGGCCGCAAGTTCGTCACACTCGTGCAGCCGGAACATCCCTCGGCGACCACTGTGTCGGCGGGCTCGGTAGTCCGGGGCACCGGCGTGGCCACCGAGGTGAACGACCTCCTCGACTCGCTGGTGACGGTGCTGCGCACTGTGGAACCACAGAAGGTCAACGCGACGTTGAGTGCGTTGTCCACGTCGCTGCAGGGCCGCGGCGACCAACTCGGTGACATGATGGTCGAGCTCGACACGTACCTGTCCGAGTTCAACGGCAGTCTTCCCACGTTGCAGCGCGATCTGGTCAAGGGTGCCGAGGTCTCCGAGGTCCTCGCCGACGCCGCTCCGGACCTCCTTCGGACCGTCGACCATGTCAGCACCACCGGTGACACGGTGACCGAGAAGGAGGACCAGTTCAGCGCGTTCCTGCTCAGTTTCAGCAGCTTCGGCAACAGCGGACGAAGTTTCTTCGAGGCCTCCGGTGACCCGTTGGAGAAGTCGCTGGATGCGCTGGAACCGACTACGGCACTGCTCGCGCAGAATGCGCCGATGTATCCGTGCTTCCTGGCGAGCATGGACCAGACCAACAAATATCTCGAACGCACCGTCGGTGGTAGTGATCAGGCCGGGCTGAACATCCTCGGCACCCTGTTGATGGGCGATCCGCCGTACACGTACCCGGAGAACGCGCCGAAGAACGGTGCGGACGGCGCACCGCGGTGTTACGACCTCGCGCAGGCACCCGGGCACACCGATTTCGACGACGGCAGCAAGGCATATCAGCCCGCGCGTGGTGTCGAAGACCTGATCGGCAATCCGTTCGCGCAGTTCATGTTCGGAGGTGGGCGCTGATGACCAAGGCACCCGGAATCAAGTTGCTGATCTTCGTCCTGGTCACCTCGTTGACCGGATTCGGTGTGGCGACGGTGGTGGGCAACATGCGCTTCGGCAGCACCAACACGTATCAGGCCGTCTTCGCCAACGCGTCCGGACTGGGCAACGGCGAGGACGTCAAGGTCGGCGGTGTGCCGATGGGCAAGGTGAAAGGGGTGGAGTTGGCAGCGGACGGCACCGCGGTGGTGTCGTTCTCCCTGTCCACCGAGCGCCCTCTGACGGAGGGGACCACGGCACGGATCAAGTACAAGAACCTGATCGGTGACCGTTACGTGGAGTTGTCGAACGGACCGGGTGCCATCGGTGCGCTCGACGGCCCGATTCCACTCCAGCAGACCACCCCGGCACTCGACCTCGACCAGGTGGTCAACGGGTTCCGGCCCCTCCTGCAGGGGCTCGACCCGGATCAGACCAATCAACTGTCCGCCTCCCTGATCGAGGTACTCAACGGCCAGGAGGCGAGCATCGGGCGTCTGGTGAGTCAGATCGGGTCCTTGAGCAACACGCTGGCGGACCGGGATCAGGCGATCGGTCAAGTGGTGAGCAACTTCAACACCGTCGTCGGGACCGTGAACGATCGCGGTGACCAGTTTTCGACGCTCATCGATCAGCTTCAGCGGCTGGTCGCGGGCCTCGACGGTGACCGTGATCTGATCACCAACTCCCTGGTGAACATCGACCACGTCACCGACAGTCTCTCGAGTGTGCTCGACCAGAACCGGCCGGCGATCGCGCAGGACGTCGTCGCATTGGGTGATCTCGCGGGCAACCTCAACGCCAACACCGACACCCTGAACATGGTGCTCTCCACATTGCCCGAGAACTACCGCCTCATCAGCCGCGTCGCGGGCTACGGCAGTTTCGTGAACTTCTTCGTCTGTGGTCTCGCGATCAAGTACGCGTCCGGGCCCGGTCCCGGCGGAGTCACACCGATGTTCAAGGCTCCCGCAGAAAGGTGCCAGTAATGGCTCAGAAATCCTTCCTCGAGCGGGATGCGTTCCGCATGGGCCTGATCGGAACAGCGGTCCTGATCGGGGTCCTGTTCCTCGCGCTCAATTTCAAGTCCATCCCCGGTATCAGCGGGGCCACCACCTACCATGCCGAGTTCGCTGATGCCAGCGGCCTCGCCGTCGGTGACACGACACAAATTGCCGGAGTGAAAGTCGGTGAGGTGAAGAAGCTTTCGATCAGCGACGGAAAGGTCGACGTCGAGTTCGACGTCGACAGTGGCGCGGTCGGGCTCGGTGACGACACCACGGCAGCGATCAAGGTTGAAACTGCTCTCGGTCGGCGGTACGTGGAGATCACTCCCGGGCGTCACGGCGAACTCGCCGACAACGCGACCATCCCCCTCGCACAGACCAGCTCGGGATACGACATCACGCGGGCGCTCGAGGAAGTCACCGACAAGGTGTCCGAGACCGACACCGTCAACCTGTCCGGCGCACTCGAGCAGGTCTCTTCGGTTGAAGACGAGCTTCCGCCGGACCTGCGGTCCTCTCTCGACGGCCTGTCCCGCCTGTCCGCGACGGTATCGAGCCGGGACGAGGAACTGCGTCGGTTGCTCGCGGGTGCGGCCGATGTGTCCAAGATCCTCGCGGATCGGGACGGCCAGGTTTCCGCGCTGTTCGGCCAAGGCCAGTCGCTCTTCGCCGCGCTGAACAACCGGGCGGACACCATCCATCGCGTCCTCGTGCAGTCCCGTCAGGTGGCCGACGCGCTCACCGGGCTGTCCCGCGACAACGCGGCAACACTCGGACCCACTCTCGATCAGATGAAGACTCTGGTGGCCACATTGAACAGCAATTACGACAACATCAACGCATCGCTCACCGGCCTCGAACGGTTCGCGAGGCAGGTCGGTGAGGCGGTGGGCAGCGGACCGTTCTTCGGGGTGCTGCTGCACAACATCGTCCCGGCCAATCTGTCCGGGCAGCTTCCGGGAAGTTTCGGGGGGCCGCGCTGATGGCATCGGTACGCGAAATGGCACGGGAACTGCCGGCAAGGCTGTTCGCCGTGATGATCGCCGTGGCCCTCGTCGGGTTGCTGACGGCCGCCTGGATCGAAAACCACTCCGTCAACCACGTCACGGCCTACTTCCGGAACACCACCGGCATGTACGTCGGAGACCGGGTGATGATTCTCGGCGTCGAGGTCGGCCGCATCACGACGATCGAACCGGACGGCGAACGCGTCCGGGTGGAGTTCGACTACGACAACGAGTACGACGTCCCCGCCGACGCGAAGGCTGCGGTCGTCGCCCCGACCCTGGTGACCGGCCGCTACATTCAGCTCGCACCGGCGTACTCGGGTGGACCGACCCTGTCGGACGGTGACGAGATCCCCCTCGACCGGACCGCCGTGCCGGTCGAGTTCGACGAGATCAAGAAGCAGGTGGTCAAGCTCAGCGAGGATGCGGGCCGCACCCCGGAGCACCCGGACGGTTCCCTCAATCGCTTCGTGAGCAGCACCGCCCACACGCTGGACGGAACGGGCAGCGCGCTGCACGATTCCCTCACCCACCTCTCGGACGCCGCCACCACACTGAACGCGAGCGGCGAGGATCTGTTCGGCACCGTCGAGAACCTGCAGAAGTTCACCACCGCCCTCGCCGCGAGCGACCAGCAGATCCGGGCGTTCAGCGGTGAACTGGCCAACGTGTCGGGACTGCTCAACGCGAACCGGACCGAACTCGACGCACTGCTCAGCAGCATGCTGACCACGTTCCAGGAAGTCACGAAGTTCGTCGAAGACAACCGTGGGGCACTGGTCGAGAATACCGGGCAGCTCGAAACCATCACCCGGTTGCTCGTCGACCGGCAGGACACCCTGATGTCGATCCTGCACGCCGGACCGACGGCGCTGTCGGACTTCTACAACATCTACGATCCCGACGCCAACTCACTCACGGGTGCCCTCGCCGTGCCCGAGATGCCGGACCCGCGCTCGCTCATCTGCGCGCTCTTGACCACGGTCAACGCACCGGCGAATGAATGCGCGACTGCTGCAGGAGCTTTCGCCGCACCCCTGGCCAATGCGGCCGTGCAACAGGCAACGTCGGCACCGGTCGCCAATCCGACTCCGCCGGCGGGCGTTCCGGGATCCCCCGGCCCGAGTGATCCCGTTTCCTCCATCACCACGAGTCTCCAGAACCTCATTCTTCCGGAGGGACCACGATGACGAACTCAATTCGGAGGTCGGCGCTCACCGCGACCATGCTCGTCGGCGTTGTGGCCGCGGCGGCCGGGTGCCGATTCGACGGAATCAATTCGATCGGACTGCCCGGCAACGTGGTCGGAGGTGACGCACACGAGGTGACGGTCGAACTGGCGGACATCCAAAATCTGGTGGGAAACTCGCCGGTGAAGGCCAACAACGTCATCGTGGGGAACATCAGCCACATCACGGGTGACAACTGGGGCGCCAAACTGACACTCGAAATCGATCCCGAGGCCGAGATCCCGGCGAACGTCAGCGCCAAGCTCGCGCAAACCAGCGTGCTCGGCTCCCAGTACCTCGAGCTGACGGTGCCGCCCGGTGTCGACGCGGTCGGCGCACTCGCCGACGGCGACGTGATCCCCCTCGACCGCACCAGTCAGTACCCGTCCACGGAGGAGGTGCTCTCTGCGCTGGCCCTCGTACTCAACGGCAGTGGTTTGCAACAGATCCGCACCGTGACCTCCGAACTCAATCGTGTTCTGGGTGGCCGCGAGGAATCGTTGCGCAGCCTCTTCGGCAACCTCGAAGAGTTCGTCGGCGGAGTCGACCAGCAGCGCGACGACATCGTCCGCGCGATCGACGGGCTCGACCGCCTGGGCGCGGAACTCGCCAGCCAGAATCAGACGATCGACCGAGGCATCACCTCGATCCAGCCGGCGATGCAGATCCTGGACGAGCAGCAGAAGCAACTCACGACCATGCTGAACGACGTGGGACGGTTCGGCGAGATCGCCACGAAGGTGCTCGAGAGCAGCCGCAAGGATCTCGACGCGAATCTGCGGTCGCTGCAGCCGGTGCTCTCGCAGCTCGCCGCGGCCGGCGATCACCTTCCGGAAGCACTGAAGATCGCGGCGACGGTCCCGTTCCCGGTGACCACCACTCAGCGCGCCATCAAGGGTGACTACATGAATCTCTTCCTCACGCTCGACGTCAGCGCCGAGACGGTAGGCGGCAAGGTTCTCGGCAGCATTCCCCTCGACGAGTTGGCGGGACTGAACCCGGCTCGCCAAGCGGTGAATCCGCTGTTGGCACCCACCGGTGCAACGACATCCGGCGGACCCGCAACGTCCGCACCGAAGAACGGAGCACCGCGCTGATGAGATCGAAACTCGTTCGCTTCCAGCTCATCGTCTTCAGCGTGGTGGCAGTTCTCGCGGTCGGCAACGCTGCGGTCAACTATCTCGGGCTGAAGAGGGTCACCGGGATCGGCATGTACACGATCACGGCGGAGTTCGACCGCGCCGGAGGACTCTATGTGAACTCCCTGGTGACGTATCGCGGCGTCGACGTCGGCGTCGTGAAGTCGATCGACGTCCGCCCTGATCGGGCGTCCGCGGAACTGCAGCTCGATTCGGACTTCGCTGTTCCGGCGAACAGCCAGGCATTCGTCCGCAGCGTCTCGGCCATCGGCGAGCAGTATCTGGACATCGTTCCTGCGTCCTCGGAGGGCCCCTTCCTCGAGGACGGCGACGTGATCACCGAGCAGAACACCGAGATCCCGGTGCCCGCCTCCGAGGTCGTCGACAAGGTGAACGTGCTCCTGTCGGAGCTGCCCAAGGATGATCTCCGGGTCACGGTCGACGAGGCCTACACCGCCTTCAACGGGGCGGGACCGGCCCTGTCGCGGCTCATCGACTCCTCGCGCCCGCTGATCGAACTCGCGCAGGCCAAGATCGGTTCCACCAGAACACTGCTCGATGACGCCGAACCCGTCCTCGAGGCCGGTGCCGACTCCCGCGCCGACATCGCGAGCTTCTCCCGTGATCTGTCCTCGTTCTCCGAGCAGTTGGTGATGAGCGACGCGCAGGTTCGCGGTGTCCTCGACAACGGTTCCCAGTTCTTCGACACGGTCAGCGGCACCCTGGACGACGTCCGCCCCACCGTTCCGCTGCTGCTGGCGAATCTCCAGACCGTGGGTGAGGTGGCACGGGTCAACATCCCCGGGATACAGCAGATCCTGGTGATCTATCCGGCGGTGTCCGCGTCGATCAACTACATGCACCGCGGAGTCCAAACTGACGACCGGGTGTACGGTCAGGGCGCCCTGGACGTCAAACTCGGCAACTCCGCGAACCCGCTCCCCTGCACCGAGGGTTACCAGGAAACGCAGCGCCGCGACCCCAGCGACGTCAGCTCGGCTCCGGCGCCGGAAAATTCCTACTGCAAGCTCCCGCAGGCAGATCCGCGGGTCGCACGTGGCGCACGGAATATCCCGTGCGCCACGAATCCCGCGGTGCGCACCGCCGAGATCGCGAACTGCCCCGGCGGCCTGCCGTCCACCTGGCCGGAAATGCTGGCACGGCCCGGACAACCGTATTCTCCCCCGTCGACCGACACCGGAGCACCGGACACGGGACCGATCGCGAACCGGCCGGCTCCCGAAGTTCCCGAACCCCTGACCGTCGCACCGGCTTCGTGGACGCCCCCGCAGGCGATTGTTCCCGACGGCACCACCAGCGTCCCGTATGACCCGATCACCGGGAACTTCCGGGCACCGAACGGCGATCTGTATTCGATCGCCAGCGTTTCTGCACCAAAGCTAGAGGAGGAATTGACATGGCAGGCACTACTGCTCCGGTAGAGGTCGAACCGGACCTCGATCACACCGGAAAAGATGCCACGGCCGCGACAGCCGACTCCGAGGTGCGTCAAAGTACCCGAGGGTTCATCGCGACGATGGCGGCAATCGCACTCGTCGCCCTCGCCGCCCTTGTCGTCGGCGGCGTCTCGTGGACGAACCTGCGAGCGGAGCAAGCAGCACAGTCACGAGACGAGCAGATACTGGAGACGGCCCGCCAAGTGGTCGTCAATCTGGTCACGCTGAGGCATCAGAGTGTGGACGAGGACATTCAGCGCGTCGCCGACGGCACCACCGGGCCGTTCCGGGAGCAGTTCACCAGTGCGTCCGGCAGCTTCGGTGACGTGCTGAACCAGGGCCAGGTGGAGTCGACCGGCGAAGTCAAGGAAGCCGGCCTGGTCACGTCCGACGACGAGCATGCCGTCGTCCTCGCCGCCGTGACGTCCACAGTGAAGAACACCGAGGCGCCCAACGGCGAGATCCGCGTCTATCGCATGAAGGTCTCTCTCGATTCGGTGGACGGCAACTGGCTCGTCTCAGATGTGGAGTTCGTAGCATGAGAAACACACTCGCCCGGATACCCGAAGCAGTCGCATCCTGGTCCTTCGCGCGGCGGCGGGCCACCCGATACCTCGCCGTGCTCCTCGCCGGTGGGCTCGTCGCGGCGACCGTCGCCATCGCTCTCCAGGTACACGATCGCCGCCAGATCGACACCGCGGAGGGGCAGGCGCGCGACCGCGCCACCCAACTGGTCGCCGACGTACTCTCCTACGACTTCAACACCATCGACGCCCACTTCGCCGACATCCTTCCCAGTCTCGGCGGAGACCTGCGCGGCCAGTTCGACAGCGTCGGCAAGGAGGTCATCATCCCGTCGGCGAAACAACGCCAGGTCGTGACCTCGGCGACCGTCGTCGAATCCTCCGTCGTCTCCGCGTCGGAACACGCAGTGACGCTGCTGTTCTTCGTCAACCAGTCGACCACCAGCACCGACAGTGCCGCCCCGAAATTGGACGGAAGCCGCGTCCGCGTCGGCATGACCGAACAGGAGGGTGCGTGGGTCATGACGGAAATGACCCCGGTCTGACCGGTTCCCCGAAATATGGGGATCAGCCGATGTTTTCGCAATAGTAGGAGGTAGTGGTGGGTGTCGAGGTATCCGTCGAAGGACTGACCAAGTCGTTCGGCTCGCAGAAGATCTGGCAGGACGTCTCGTTGACTCTTCCGGCCGGTGAGGTCAGTGCGTTGCTCGGGCCGTCGGGCACGGGTAAGTCGGTGTTCCTGAAATCGCTGATCGGTCTGCTCCGTCCGGAGCAGGGGTCGATCGTGATCGACGGCACCAACATTCTCGAGTGCTCCTCGAAGGAGCTGTACGAGATCCGCAAGCTGTTCGGGGTGCTGTTCCAGGACGGCGCCCTGTTCGGGTCGATGAACCTGTACGACAACGTCGCGTTCCCGCTGCGGGAGCACACCAAGAAATCCGAATCCGAGATCCGCACGATCGTGATGGAGAAGATGGAACTCGTCGGTCTACTGGGGGCAGAGGACAAGCTGCCTGGCGAGATCTCCGGAGGTATGCGCAAACGCGCCGGCCTCGCCCGCGCCCTGGTCCTCGACCCACAGATCATCCTCGTCGACGAACCCGACTCCGGACTCGACCCGGTGCGCACCACCTACATCTCCCAGACGCTGATCGACATCAACGCCGAGATCGACGCGACCATCCTGATCGTCTCGCACAACATCAACCTCGCCCGCACCGTTCCCGACAACATCGGCATGCTCTTCCGCCGGAAACTGGTGATGTTCGGACCCCGCGAGGTGCTACTCACCTCGGACGAACCGGTGGTCAAGCAGTTCCTCAACGGCACCATGATCGGCCCGATCGGCATGTCCGAGGAGAAGGACGAAGCCACCATGGCCGCCGAACAGGCCATGGTCGACGCCGGCCACCACGCCGGCGGTGTCGACGACGTCGAGGGCATCGTCCCGCAGATGAAGGCCACCCCGGGCATGCCGTTCCGCCAGGCGGTCGCCCGCCGCCAGGAACGCGTCCGCGAGATCATGCACACTCTGCCCGAGAGCGCCCAGATCGCCATCCAGGAAAGCTTCGAGGAGGGCTTCGGGACGTACGACACCGAGGAATTCCCGCTGTACGAGGAACCCCTCGAATCCGTGTAATCCGTCGTCCGAGCAAACGACTCGGCAAGAAGAGCAACACAACTCAGATCAACGAGAGGAACCCGTCATGACGACGAACAACAACGCCTTCTTCATCGGAGGCGAATGGCACGCGCCCACTTCGAGTGACGTGATCACGGTCGTGTCACCCAACGACGAGCAGGTGGTCGGTCACGCCCCCGACGGCGCCGAGGCCGATATGGACGCCGCTGTCGATGCGGCGCGCCAGGCCTTCGACGATCCCACCGGCTGGTCGCAGTGGGAGCCGTCGCGGCGAGCGGCGGCACTGAAGCGCCTCGCGGATGCGCTCGACAAGCGCGCACCCCAGATGGTCCAGGCTGTGAGCTCGCAGAACGGCATGCCCGTCGCCGTCGCGGAGAAGCTGGAAGCGGTCTTCCCGCAGATCCTGCTCCGCTATTACGCGGGCCTGATCGAGAACGACGGATTCGAGGAAACGCGTCCGGGCCTGCTGGGCGGGTCGACCCTCGTGACCAAGGCCCCGATCGGTGTGGTCGGCGCTATCGTTCCGTGGAACTTCCCGCAGGCGCTCGCCGCATTCAAGTATGCGCCGGCCCTCGCTGCCGGGTGCACGATCGTCATCAAGCCGTCCCCCGAAACAGTGCTCGACAGCTACGTCCTCGCCGAGGCGATCGAAGAGGCGGACCTTCCGGCCGGCGTGATCAACATCGTTCCCGGCGGCCGCGAACTGGGCGCGTACCTGGTCTCGCACCCCGGCATCGACAAGGTGGCGTTCACCGGGTCGTCTGCTGCCGGCCGCAACATCGCCGAGGCCTGCGGTCGCCTGCTCCGGCCGGTCACACTGGAACTGGGTGGCAAGTCGGCGGCCATCATCCTCGACGACGCGAACCTGGATCTCGCCACCGTCGGGGAGCAGTTGTTCGGCGCGACCATGTTGAACAACGGGCAGGTCTGCTACCTCGGCACCCGCGTGCTCGCACCGCAGTCGCGTTACCAGGAAGTGGTCGACACGTTCAGCGCTCTGGCCGGGTCGCTGACCGTGGGAAGTTCCCTCGACCCCGCCACGATGATCGGCCCCATGGCGAGCGCCCGGCAACGCGACCGCGTGGAGTCCTACATCGCGAAGGGCAAGGGCGACGGCGCCCGCATCACAGTCGGCGGCGGACGCCCCGAGGGCCTCGAAAAGGGATGGTTCGTCGAGCCGACCATCTTCGCTGACGTGGACAACAACTACACCATCGCCCAGGAGGAGATCTTCGGCCCGGTGCTCTCGATCATCTCGTACCGCGACGACGAGGAGGCGGTCCGCATCGCGAACGACAGCGACTTCGGGCTCGGTGGCACCGTCTTCACGGCCGATCACGACCACGGGGTCGCCGTCGCCCGGCGCGTCCAGACGGGAACGATCGGGATCAACGGCTACCTTCCCGATCCCACGGCACCCTTCGGTGGTGTCAAAGCCAGCGGCCTCGGCCGTGAATTGGGCCCGGAAGCACTCCCCGCCTACCTCGTGCAGAAGTCGATCTACCTGTGACACCCGGGTGCGGGTGCGGCACACGCGCCGTACCCGCACCCTCCACGGAGCACTCATCCCGACGGGGTATTTCCCTCATCCCAGAGGAGGAGAAGACGTCCGTTTCATACCTTTTTCCCACCCCGGTCGACATTATGGTTAGACCAATCACTCCGGCCTGTCTCCTGTCGAGGAGAGGCACCTGAAAGCAAGGATCCGCGCATGGATGTCATGGAACACGCGGGAGCCATTCTCCCCGAGGACCGCTACAGTGCGAGCACCCTCGAGGCGTTCCGATCGAACGGCTATTGGCGCGACGAGAGCCTGGCCGAGCACGTGGATCGCTGGGCGACTATCGATCCGGACTTCGTGGCTGTCACCGACGGCTACGGGTCACTCACCCGAGGCGAGCTGCGGGCGCAGGCGTACCGCCTCGCGGCGGCACTGAAGAAGCTCGGCGTCGACAGCGGCGACCGCGTCCAGGTCCAGTTGCCGAACTGGAACGAATTCGTCGTCATCTACGTGGCGCTCGCCAGGATCGGCGCGGTACTCGTTCCGACGATGCCGGTGTACCGGCACGACGAGGTCCGGTACGTACTCGAGCACTCCGGCGCCAAGATCTCCTTCGTCACAGAGGAATTCCGCAAATTCCGGTACACCGACATGCTGGCCGAGGTCCGCCCGGAAGTGCCCGGACTCGAGCATGTCGTCGTCGTGCGCGGAACAGCGCGGGCAGGCGAGATCGCGTTCGAGTCACTCACCGTCGGCGACCGCGTCCCCGGTGACGACGAACTCGGGCCGCCGCCGTCCGCCGATGCGGCCCACGCCATCATCTACACCTCGGGAACCGAGTCGCGGCCGAAGGGCTGCCAGCACACTTTCAACACGCTCTCGTTCACCGTCCACGGATTGGGTGGAGACGTGATGGGCCTGAACCCCGCTGACGTGATGTTCATGCCCTCCCCCGTCACGCATGCGACCGGACTTGCCGTGGGTGTTGCGGCACCGCTGATCCTCGGTAGCGGGATCCACCTCCTCGATGTGTGGGAGCCCAACGAGGGCCTCCGGCGTATCGCGGAGTTCAAGACGACGATCAGCATGGCGGCGACACCGTTCCTTCAAATGGCTCTCGGAGCCATCGAGGCGGGTGCCGATCACGATGTCAGTTCTATGCGCATGTGGGTCAGTGCCGGCGCTCCGATTCCGGAAACGCTGCTGCGGGCATGGAAAAAGGCACTTCCCGAATGCCTCCTCCTCCCCGTGTACGGCAGCAGTGAGGGACTTCTGGTGACCGCTGTACGCGCGGACGACCCCATCGAGAAGGTGCTTTCCTCCGACGGACGGGCCTTCGACGGGGTCGATCTCGAGATCCGCGACGAGGAGGGTGCCGTCGTACCCGCCGGCGAGGAAGGCCAGATGTTCTATGGGGGTCCGGGGGTCTTCCTCGGCTACTGGCGCGACTCCGAACGGACGGCGGCATCGGTCGACAGTCGAGGCTTCCTCGCCTCGGGTGATCTGGGGCGCGTCGACGCAGAGGGCTATCTGCGGGTCACGGGGCGGATCAAGGACCTGATCATCCGCGGCGGTATGAATATCTCCGCGCGTGAGGTGGAAGAACACCTGCTGGCACATCCGCGCATCACGGGCGCGGCCGCGGTGTCCATGCCGGATCCCCGCCTCGGAGAAAAGGTGTGCGCCTTCATCGAGGTGAACGGTCCGGCGCCGACCTTGGACGAGCTGGCCGATTTCCTCCGAAACGAGCGGAAGGCCATGATGCAGAAGATTCCAGAGAAGGTGGTCGTCGTCGATCAGCTTCCCACCACCGCCACCGGAAAGATTCAGAAGTTCTTGCTTCGCAAGCAGGCGGCCGAACTGACCGGCAACGCGTAACACCTTCCGGCACTGCCGGATACCACGAGCAGGGGCTGTCGCAACGAGGTTGCGCCAGCCCCGTTTCGTTACCCCGATTCCCGACGAAGCAATCTCACCCCAAGGGCGTAGGAAGATCTCTCGTCGAGGTGACGTGTCATCGGGCGGCGCAGGAGAGACTTGGATCACACGAGAGACCTCGAAAGGAATCGAAATGAGCAAGATCACCTACGTGCTGCCCGACGGAAGTGAGTCGACGATCGACGTCCCGACCGGCCAGAGCATCATGGACGGCTCGGTCCGCAACAACCTTCCGGGGATCATCGCCGAATGCGGGGGAAGTTGCTCGTGTGCAACGTGTCACGTCATTCTCGACGAAGACTCCACGGGCCTGTTCGACGAGGCCACCGACGAGGAGCGTGATCTGCTCGAATACCTCGAAGGGGTGCAGTCACATTCACGCCTGTCGTGCCAGTTGATCGTCAACGGGCAGTGTGACGGTGTCCGAGTCGTCGTACCGGACACCAACGGCTGACTCAGGTGGTGCGGCGGGACGAGGCGTCGGAGTCGGTCATCTCGAGGTACCGGTAGATCGCCTCCGACCGGTTCATCGCCCCCAGCTTCCGCAGGATCTTCTTGACATGCGATTTCACGGTGAACACGCTGATCACGAGTTCATCCGCAATTTCCGTGTTGGATTTTCCCGCCGCCAAGAGCTGGAAGACTTCGCGCTCGCGCCTGGTGAGTTCCTCGAGGCCCGGTGCGCGACGATCAGAAGGCAGTGGCACCGGCGACCACGCCGCCGCACCGGCGCCACTCGGCTTTCCGAAAGCGACTTCGGCGTTCGACAGTCCCTCCGCCTCACGACTTTCCTCTTGCAGGCGTTCGAGGATCAACCGTTTCTGCTCGCTGAGCCGTTCGGAGACGAGGGCCCGTTCGAAGAGCGTCCCGAAGCTACCCGCGAAAGCATCGAGAAGGTCTCGCTCGGCGACGCTCGGCTTTCGCTCGTCGGCGCGACACGCGTGAATCAGGCCGATTACCCCCGTGGAGACCGCAATCGGGGCCAGGACGTACCCGCCGGCACCAAATAACGGGACACCTGGGACGGCCGTGGAGTTCCCCGTCGAAAGCTGCGGATTCGGCAGTACGAGGACTGCAGCGCGTTTCTGGACTGCCTCTTCCTCCGGCGACCCCGGCGCTATCGCTGTCGACGCCAGTGCAGTCACGTCCGGCGCAGAGCCCTTCTCGAACTGCGTCTCCACGATGGTCCACGCGTTATCGTGAACCTCGGACAGCAACACCCGGCCGAGGCCGGTCATCGCGGCGGCCTCGGAGCACACACTCTTGGACAACCCGGCCACCGTTTCGGCACCGCGAAGACGTCGAACGGCGCCTGCGAAGTCGGCGGCACCGACAACACCAGACGAGGACGGCGTTGCGTGCAGACGGAGGCGGACCTCTCGGATCTCGACGAGGAGCCGCCCGAAGGACACCTTCTTGTCCGCTGGGATCGACGACAGTCCACGGAGTCCTGCTTCGGTCGCCTCGTCCAGCATGGCGAGCACGAGGCCCGGTGACGCCTTCCGCGTCTCAGTCGGGGACTCTGGCCCGAAACCGAATTCCTTACGCAAGCGGCCGAGAAGCGATGTGGCCGTCTTCAGACCTTCGGCCTCGGCTCGCGACCGTGCCGAGTTCTGTGCCGGTGATTGGCCATTGTTCACGATGGCGTGCCCGTCATCGTCGGTTCTGGTGGGAATAGAGCACCGCCGCCGCGGCCCGCGTAGGCACCCGCAGCTTCTTGAGGATGTGCTTGACGTGTGACTTCACAGTTCCCTCGGAAATCACGAGTGTCTGCGCAATCTGATTGTTGGTGGCTCCGGTCGCGATATGGGAGAGGATCTCGCGCTCGCGGAACGTCAAGACCGCGTTCACCTCCACCGCGCTGGTCTCGTCGACGATGCGTCGAGGGACGGAGGACCGCACGTCCGGCGGGGGACGCAGGCCCAGTTCCGTCTTCTGCATGCGTTCGAGCATCGAATCGGTGGCGTCGAAGGAGGCTGCGAGTCGCGTCCGCTGCGCGCAGATTCGTTCCCGCAGTACCGCTTGCTCGTACACGAGAGCGAAGAACGTTGCGAACGCGTCCAATCGGTCGCGGTCGTCCGGGTCGAGCGAGTCCCGCACGCCAGGACGATCAGCATGTACGAGGCCTATCACTCTGCCCTTGGAAACTATGGGCGCGGCAACATAGCTGGAGCAGCGTGACACAGCCACGATCTCTTTGAACGTCCGGTCGTCGTCTGCCGGCGCTGGAACGAGGGCGGGCACTCGCCTGCGGACGAGTTCCGTCTCCAGCCGCGCCTCCGACAACGAAAATTCCGCGGAATCAACGAAGTACGAGAAATCCATCGGTGACCCGTCGAATTCGGGCTGCACGTGGAGTCTCTGCGGTCGCCACAGCGATCCACTGATCGCCGAGATCATGGCGCGCGCGAACGGGAGCGCAGAACAGATCGCCAATGGTGCCGCCTGAACGATGTCATCGGATGCGAGATCCCGTAGCCCGGCCGCGGCGTCGTGGACGGCACGCAACTCGGCGGCACGGCTGATGGCCGCGCTCTCGGCGCACCGCTCCTGGTGTTCTTCGATCCGGACCAGGAGGAAGCACGCCTCCTCGATGTCAGCCTCGGGCAGGCGTCCTTCGGTCAGCGCGTCCCCGAGTTGGTGTCGGGCAGCGGCGAGTGCGACATAGGCATCATTGAAGCTGCAAGCACGGAAACCCGGCCCGAGGATCTTCGCTGCCAGTTCTACATACTCGTGCGCGTGCTGAACGAGGCCCTCGTCCCGCACTGCGACCGACTGCGCTGTCCGACTCATCACGCTCCGTAGTTCAGTTGCCTCACGACGCGGATTGCGTCGCAAGGCAGACGTTCCTCATCCGACAACCCAGTATATGTGACTGCCATCACTAAACACGATTCGCGCACTGAGGGCAAGACGTGCCGCACACAGAATGGAGTGACCAATAGCGTTGGGAGGGTGCGCGTTCCAGAGTTGGCACCAGACACCGTGCGCCTGCCCGGCCGAGCAGCGCTCTTTGCTGCAACAATGTTACCATTAAAAAGGTACGACCGAAAGGAATTCTGTGGACGCCGTGGTTTTACGAGAGTTCGGGGAGCCGGACGTCTTGAGGTTGGAATCGATTCCCGATCCGGTTGCGAGCCCGGGCTGGGTCACTGTCCGACTGAAGGCCGCCGCGCTCAATTGGCACGACGTTCTCGTTCGCCAGGGCAAGTACTCGTCCCCACTGCCCCATGTCCTCGGCGCCGACGGCGCGGGTATCCGCACGGACACGGGCGAGGAGGTCCTCGTCCTCCCGTCGCTGTGGTGGGGCGACCGCGAGGCGGCCCCCGGTGCGCAGTGGGAGATCCTCGGCGACCACCAGCGCGGCACTTACGCCGAGCTGGTCCGCGTCCCGGAAAACTGCGTCGCCCCGAAGCCTCGTGGCCTCAATTGGGAACAGTCGGCTGCCCTGCCCCTGGTCGGACTCACGACCTACCGCGCCCTCTTCACCCGCGGACGCCTCCGCGCCGGTGAGAATCTCCTCGTCCTGGGCGCCGGCGGTGGCGTCGCGACGATGGCAGTAATGCTCACTTCCGCGATCGGCGCCAACGTCACCGTCACGTCCTCTTCTGCCTCCAAGATCACGCAGGCCCAGGAGCTCGGCGCCGCCAACGGCGTCCTTTACACCGACCCCGAGTGGCCGGACGCCGCGCGAGCGCTGTCCCCGGAGGGGCAGGGGTTCGATCTCGTCCTCGACTCCGTCGGGACGTGGGAGCAGTCCATCGCAGCGCTGCGACCGGGTGGCCGGCTGGTCGTGCTGGGGGCGTCGCGCAGCGATCTCGCCAGCCTCGACGTCCGGCCGTTCTACTTCGGCCAGTACGAACTGATCGGAACCACGATGGGCAGCCCACAGGATTTCGCCGGACTTCTGACGCTGCTCGACGCGAAGGACGTTCCTCCGGTCCCCATCAGTGCCGTGTTCCCGCTCGCGGAGGCGGCGGCCGCGCACAAGCATCTCGAGCAGGGAAGCGGATTCGGCAAGGTCGTTCTGTCCCACGGCTGAGAGCGGTGTCTATCATCGACCGCAACGTGGTTCGGTGACGAGGAGAGGACGCTCAGTGGCGAGTGAACCGCCGGCGCCCGCCGACGACGATCGCGGTGATGTGGTCGACTGGATGCGCACCGAATGGGCGGAGTCGCGGGATTCGGCCGAGCTGGAGTTCGCCACGACGATGGCGTTGCTGCGCACCCATCAATGGGTCGTCCGCGCCATGGACCGGGAGCTTCGCTCACTTCGCTTGTCGCGCAACGCATACCTCATTCTCACTTCGCTACAACTGTCCGACGAACACACTCGGACGCTCGGCAAGTTGAGCAAATACCTCATGGTCCACCCCACCACGGTCTCGATGGCGGTCGATCAACTCGTGAAGGCCGGCCTCGTCGAACGCCGCGCGCACACCACGGACCGCCGAACCGTTCTCGCCACGCTGACCCCGGCAGGCATGACCGTGGTCGAGGAAGCGAATGATCTTCTCGCCGGGGTTCGTTTCGGCCTGGCGTCGGTCGATACCGAGACGCTGGAAGCGGTGATCGGACAGCTTCAACAGGTCCGTCGCGCCGTCGGCGACGTCGAGACCGGGAACTGAGCCCAGCCCCTCTTCCCTGCTGACCGGTCGAGTCCGACCACCGTTCCGCGACGAAGTGCAACTACCTGGTGGACACCCCTTGCCCCAGATGCTTTGTCGACCTACTATTCAAACCTAGAATACTTCTTCAGGGCACGGAACGGACCGTCCGGCTACTCACTGCGCGCCGCGCTTCGTCTTCCCCGTCCCGAGCCAAGCAACGCACAGGAGCGCCTCCGATGGTTTCATTTGCATTCACCGACGAACAGGAAGAGTTCCGGAAGACGCTGGCAGCGTTCAGTGATCGTGTCCTCCTCCCGGGTTACCGCGACCGCGCGGCGTCGACCGAATTCCCCTTCGACATCATGAAGAAAATCGGCGACCTCGGTCTGCTGGGCATCGGCCTGCCCGAGCAGTACGGCGGAACCGGCACCGAGGATCCCGTTCTGCTCGGACTCGCCACCGAAACCCTGGCCTACGGCGACGTGAACATGGCGTCGGCCCCCGTCCAGATCGGCCTCGTCGCCTCCCAACTGGCGCTGTGCCGGGACGAGATTCAGGAGCGTTATCTTCCTCCCCTCATCCGCGGTGAGCAGACCATCGCCATCGCCCTGACCGAACCCGGGTCGGGGTCCGACGCAGGTGCACTGACCACCACCGCAACGGCGGTCGACGGCGGGTGGCGCCTGAGCGGTGAGAAGACAGCGATCTCCTGGGCGATGAATGCCACCGCGGCCCTCGTCTATGCGCGCGAGCCCGGATCGAGTCGCGCTCGGGGCGTCAGTTGCTTCGTCGTGCCACTCGACGCGGAAGGCGTCACCGTCAGCCACATGCCCGGCATGGGCTGTCTGCCGCTGGGCTGGGGAAGCATTCATCTGTCGGATGTCTTGATTCCCGAATCCCACCTCGTCGGTGAACTCGGCAGGGGCTTCCACTCGGTCATGGACCACTTCGACTTCAGCCGTGCCGCCCTCGGTCTGATGTGCCTCGGGGCGGCAAAGCAAAGCCTGGAGGAAGCCGCCGCATACGCCAAGCAGCGGGAGACGTTCGGGCAGCCACTCTCCGAACACCAGGGTCTGGCATTCCAATTCTCCGAACACGCAACATATCTGGAGGGTGCGCGCTGGATCTGCTACCGTGCGCTGTGGCTCCGGGAAACGGCCCAGCCGCACACTGCGCTGGCGTCGATGAGCAAGTGGTGGCCGCCCGTCGTGGCCAAGAACGCGATCGAGTTCGCGATGCGAGTCCACGGCAACCTCGGCTACTCCACGGAATCTCCCCTGCAGCAACGCTACCGCGACGTCACCGCCTACCTCGTCGCGGACGGCACTGCAGAGATCCAGAAGCGGATCATCGCGAAGGACATTTTCGCGCGCGGCACAGTATCCCTCTGACAACATCACCCCCGAACGGAGTACACGAATGGGTACGCACGAAATCTCGCCCCCGAAGGAACTGAAGGACAGCAGTGGACTGATCGTGGGCGGCACGGCCGGCATCGGCCTCGCGACGGCTGTGGGACTGGCGCAGGCCGGGGCACCGCGCATCCTGATCGTCGGACGTGGAGCGGAACGCGGAGAGGCTGCTCGGGAGCACATCTCATCCGTCAACTCGGCATGCGACGTGATCTTCCTGTCCGCTGACGCGTCAACCGTCGACGGCGCCGCTCACATCGCGTCCGAGGCCGAGCGGATCCTCGACGGCGTGGACATTCTCGTCTCCACGACGGCCGCCGACGTTCGGCCGGAACTCTTCGCGAACATTCCCACCGACGACATCGCAAGGACATTCAACCAACTGGCGTTGCCATCCATGTATCTCGCGAGCGAGATCGTCCCTCACATGACGGCGAGGAGGGGTGGCGTGATCATCAACGTCGCCTCGGATGCGGGCAAGACCGCGACGCCGGGCGAATCGGTGATCGGGGCGGCGAAGGCGGCGATCATCATGTTCACTCGCACCCTCGCCATCGAAGCCAAGCGAAGCGGGATTCGCGCCAACGTCCTGACGCCCTCACTCGTCAACGGGACCGCGTCGACCGAACGGATCACCTCCGACGGATTCAGCGCAAAGCTGTTCGCCAAGGCCGCTCAGCAGGCGCATCTCGGCGTTCCCGAATCCGACGACATTGCCGCACTGGCCGTCTTCCTCGCATCGCCGGCGGCGCGCCGCCTGACCGGACAGGCGATCAGCGTGAACGGGGGAATTTCGGCGGCGTGACCCTCCACTCCCTGCACGGAACATGACAGTGGCCGGTGGTTCTCGAACCACCGGCCATGACCGTCGCACCCGGCTATGCGTAGACCGCAAATGCCTTGTTGGAGTTGAAGACGTCGGTCACCACGAGGTCCGACCATTCCCGGCGTAGACGGAGTTCCTCGACCGCACCGAGCATGCAGAACCAGTTCAGGATCTCGTGCTGGCCGGCGTCGACGACTTCTGCGCTGGCGTAGTTGCGCATCAGCGCGAAGTCGTCTTCGAGCAGGGCCTTGTAGATGCGCATGTCGGCCTCGGTGTCAGGACGCATGTGCCACAGTTTGTCCGCGAGGAAGGCGTGGGACCAACTGGAGGAGGCGACGAATGCCACCCTGAGGTCGCGGTTGCGGAAGTGCTGCGCGACCGCGCGACCCACTTGGAAACACCGCGCCGGTGTCGGGCCCGCCGGGTCGAGCACCTCCGACTCGATATCGGCGAATCTGGCCAGTCCGCCCTTTCGTGCGATGGCGTGCTGCCCATAGCAATTGACGGTCATCGGGATGAAGGGGTACGCCATCTCCGCACCGGCGTTCTCGTAGTCGAGGAATAACTGCGTGTTGAGGATGGCGTGCGGAAAATGCGCGCCGGCGCGTTTCTTGTACGAGTACGCCATGTCGAATCCGCGCTCGATCAGGCCGTCCGTGAGTTGCCTGGCTCCGGACACGTCGCCGTGCATCACGATCTCGAAGTCGTCAGGCTTACCCCAGTAGTTCGGACTGCCCCTCTCGTTCATCACCTCGAACGCGGGCACCTCGAGGTCGCCGTAGGCGAGCACGCAGAACGGGGGCACCACCTCCTCGCGGAAGTTCTCGTACTGGTCATCGCCCCAGACCACGACGACGTCGGGAGCGAACTCGTCGACGGCTTCACGCACCCGAGTCAGATTCGACACCAGTTCCGCGCGATGTGCGGTTGCGGCGGCCGTTCCGCCGTCGTCCGACCATTCGCGGCGCATCCGGTCCGGCCAATGTGCCGGGTCCTTCTCATCCGCCGGGATATCCGGATCGGTGAGGGTCCATCGAAGCAGACCTGCCATGTGCTCGTCGGTTCCCGCCAACAGCGGGTAGTGCGTCATGCCGAGAGCGAGGAAGTCTCCCATTGGCCGTCCTTTCTGAGGTGGCGCCTCGGCACCGTCACACGCGCCGGGCGTATCGCTCCCCATCGTGTGACGTGCGCGTGCTCCACGCACAGCAAGTTCCAGTGCCCGGAACGCGGTGATCAGTCGTCGAACGGAAACAGATCTCCCCTACCCTGGGCGAGCATCTGGGTGGTGTCACTACAAATGCGGTGCGCAGTCAGCTTCACGGCGTTGATCACCGACTCCGAAACCTGCTTCGACGAGTCGAATTGAACGGCGACAGCACCCATCGGCCGGCCTTTGATCAGGACGGGCGCAGCGATGTTGCCCAGGCCGAGAACCACACCATCCTTCTGGACGGCAACTCCCGATACCCGCACCTGCTTCAGTTCTTCGCGAATCCGGGCCGGGTCCGTGATGGACTTCGGCGTGATTCCGACGAGGGGGCCGGACAGCAGTTCGGTGAGCTCGTCTTCACGCAGGTACGCCATCATCGCCCGGCCCATCGCGGACAGGTGCGCGGGGATCCGGGTGCCCACCTCCCCGATGGGCCGCGCGTGATCCACGGCGAAGAGCGCCTGCAGCACGACGACCTCGTTGCCCCGGAGCACCCCGAAGTGCACGGATTCCTTCGACCACGCCTGCAACTGCGCAAGATGCGGCAACGCCACCTCACGCATTCCGTCCACCGGCATAGAAGAAACCAACTGCAGCAGCCGAATGCCGAGCCTGTACCCCGCACCGTGTTCCTCGATCACATCCAGCTCACCCAAACGCTGCAGCAAACGGTGGACCGTCGACTTGGGCAGACCCGTCTTCCTGCTGATCTGAGTCAGTGTCAGCACCCGATCACGCTCGTTGAACGCTCCGATGACCAAGAACGCTTTCGCCAGGATGGAGGGAGGCGTACTCTCCGCGCCACCGACGTCTTGCTTGTCTTCTGCCATGTGCACCATCCGGGCCTCCGCACTCTCCGCTCCGCCGACCCACGGGGAAACCCACTGTAACGGCGGTCACAACGTGCCGGCATTCAGGGTACGGGTTTCACCGCCCGGTTCCAGCCCCCGGAACAGCGGCCGCCGCCGTCTCGGGTGACCACCTAACGTTCCCTCGAACAACAGGTTGCGCACGAAAGGAGACCTCGTGGTTCCACCCGGCACCATCGATGTGCATGCGCACTACTTCCCCCCGGGCGCTCCTCCTGCCGAGGTCATCGCAGGTTTTTCGCGAGCACCTCGATTGGTGGTCGACTCTCCGGCAGAGGGAAGGCTGGTTCGCGGGTCCGACAACTTCCGCGTCGTCCGGCGCCCACTCTGGGACGTACGGGCGCGTCTGGAGGACATGGATCGTGCCGGTATCGGGGTGCAGGCGATCTCTCCCGTTCCGGTCACACTGGCGTACGGTGCCCCGGCCGCACCGTTCGCCGCGTACTGCCGGTGGATCAACGAGTCCGTCGCCGGCGCGGTGGCAGAAAGTAACGGCAGACTCATCGGCATCGGAACCGTCCCCCTCGGGTCACCTCCCGGCTGCCTGGCCGAACTACGTTACCTTTCCGAGGTTTTGGGTCTTCGCGGCGTCGAGATCGGCACGCGAATCAATGGAATGGAGTTGGACGACCCGGCGCTGGCGTACTTCTTCGACGCCGCCGACAGCCTCAGGCTCGCGGTGCTCGTCCATCCCGTCGACGGCGGCGGCGGCGCGGTGCGCCGTTCCGGATTCACCTACGACTTCGGACTGGGGATGCCGTCGGACACCGCGTTGGCGGCCACCGCGCTCGTCTTCGGCGGGGTTCTGGACCGCCATCGAGGACTGCGCATCGCGATGGTCCACGGGTGCGGCACCTTCCCCTGGGCGTACCCGCGACTGCGCCTCGGCGCGCAGATTGCCGCCACCCACCTCCCCGAGGAGCTGGACCACCTCGTATCGCGGCTGTATGCAGACACCTTGGTGTTCGATGCGGCCCACCTGCCGGCATTGGTGCACCGCTTCGGCTCGAACAGGGTGCTGCTCGGTAGCGATCACCCGTTCATCCCGGGTGAACCCGAAGGTGGACTGGCGGACTTGGACTCTGCGGCACAGTACCTGCCGCCCGGAACGGTACCGAGAATCCTGCGCGACAACGCACTCGAATTCCTCGGACTGTCCTCGGGCGCGCTCGTCACCGATCACTTCTCACCGATAAAGGAAGATCACTATGGCACTCACTGATGAAAATCTCGTCGACGTTCCCGGGCTCGCCAGCCGGTGGGTCCGACTGGCGAACGGCGCTCGCGCGCATTACATGACTGCCGGCACGTCCGGCCCCGCCGTGATCCTGCTCCACGGCGGCCTACCCGGGTCGTCGGGTCTCGCGGGATGGCGCTTCATGGCTCCTTACCTCGGCGAGAACGGTTTTCGCGTCTACTGCCCCGACATGCCGGGCTTCGGCCTGTCGGACACGCGGGAGGAGTACTGGCCGGGCGGCATGGAGTCCTTCGTCGACTTCATCGACCAGTTCGCCACCGCGCTGTGCCTCGACGAGTTCCACCTCGCGGGCAATTCCATGGGTTGCATGAACACGGTCAACTACACCGTCGCACACCCGGACAAGGTCAAGAGCTTCATCCTGATCGCGGGAGACGTCGGCGACGTGGTCCCGGAACATTTGACACCGCCGGCGGGCGAGTTCCGTCTCACCGCCTACGACGGCACACGCGAGGGAATGCGCACGATGATGGAGGCGATCATCCACCGCGGCGAGGCGATCAGTGAGGATCTGATCGACATGCGTTACCTCTCGGCGAGGGACCGGATGGACGCGCACGCGAAGTTCTGGCCCACTCTGTTGCAGTACCGCCGGATCACCGACTGGACAGACGAGAATCGCGCCGCCCGTCTGGCCACCAAGGGGCGTCTGGACCGGTTGAGCACTCCGGGGCTCTACCTGTACGGCCGCCAGGACATCCTGACTCCGGTCGAGTGGGGATACGTCCAGGAAGACCACCTGCCCAATGTCCAGTTCTTCTACCCCGACGAGTGCGGCCACCAGGGTCAGACCGACCGGCCCGATCTGTTCAACCCGGTCTTCCTGGAGTTCTTCCGGGACGGCAAGGTCTCCGGAGATCTCGCCGATGCCGCCGGCGTCTCCGACCGTCGCCCCGAACTGCCGTTGATCGATCGCTCCCTGGTCCCTGCCTGACTTCTCCACCGACGGCCGGCTCCGAATCTCAGGATTCGGTGTCGGCCTTTCGGCCGTTTCACCCCCTCGCGAAACCTAGGACGTGTTCGATGTCTGTGCCGCACACTGCTTCGACCGGAAAGTCACCAACCCCCACGACGGAGGCGCGGGAACCCGGTCGTCGTGACCGGGACTGGCTTTCAGTGTGTGCCGCGATGTTCGTGGTGGCGTGGGGCGGTAATCAGTTCACGCCGTTGCTGACCATGTACCGGGCGGAGCGCGGGTACAGCGAACTCGCCGTAAACACGCTGCTGTTCGCGTATGTGATCGGCTTGATACCTTCGCTTCTGCTCGCCCATCGACTCGCCGAGCGGTGGGGCCCCCGCGGTCCCCTCGTTCTCGCCGTGCCCGCGAGCGCACTGGGTTCGATCCTGGTCGCGGCTGGGTCGCACAACCCCGTTCTGATGTTCGCCGGGCGAATGTCGACCGGCGTGGCACTGGGCATCGGGATGGTGGTCGGCGGGCTGGCGCTCGACTCGCTGACGAACACACCCGGCCGCGCTCCACGAGCGTCGGCGATGAGTCTGACCAGCGGATTCGCCGTGGGCGCCGGCGCCGCGGGCGCCCTCGCCCAGTGGGCACCCGCGCCGACCACTGCGCCTTATGCCCTGCACGTGATCCTCTGCGCTGCCGGTGCGGTGCTGGTCGTGCGATTCACACCGAAGACAGCACGCACACCGGCGGTACCGCCGGGCAGGGCGCCGGCGCGAACACCACTCCCCGGCGCATTTCATCTCCTGGTGATCCCCGCGGCTCCGTGGATCTTCGGCGCGCTGGGTATCGCCTACGCGGTCCTCCCGTCCATCGTCGCGCCCCAACTGAACGGCTTCGCCACTGCTTTCTCCGGACTGCTATGTCTCCTCAGTCTGGGTTTGGGCTTCCTCGCGCAGCGGCTGGTCGGGACCGCCGAACGGCGAACGGGTCCGGCGCGGACGACAGGAGTGGCACTCGTTGTAACCGGCACGCTCGCGGCCGCCGGCGCCGCCGCAACCGAGGCGCTCTGGCTGGCCGTGGTCGCCGCATCAGTGCTGGGGATCGGCTACGGGTTGACGTTGGTCGGTTGCCTGCGCGACTGTGAGCGATTGGCTCCGCCCGGCAGGTTGGGGACCATGACCGGGCGGGTCTACTGCCTCGGCTACCTGGGGTTCGGATTACCGACCGCGATCGCTTGGCTGCACAGTTCGTTCGCGATCGGCACGGCGGCGACATTGTTGTGTGTGGCCGCGGCGGCTGTCGTAACCAACGCTGGAGGAGCGGCCGTACTGCGCATCGTGCGACGAGTGCATCCAGGCTGATCTGCACTCTGAGGTGTTCCAGCGGCCGGAACTACGCACCACGCGGGCGCGCGACGTCGCTACGTTTCGACTATGTCCTTCCTGATCGTCGGCGCCTCGGTTGCAGGCACCAGAACAGCAATCGCTCTGCGGCAGCGCGGTTTCGCCGGGCGCATCGTGCTCCTCGAGAGCGAGGAGCACTGGCCGTACGACAAGCCCCCGCTGTCCAAGGATCTTCTGGCCGAGGGAGATGTTCCGGACGTGCCGCGCCTCCTCACCCCCGACCTCGCAGCAGAGTTCGACCTCGACGTCCGGTTGGGCGTGCGCGCCACCCGCCTGGACCCGGCACGGCGGGTGGTGCTCACCCACACCGGCGAGCAGTTCTCCTACGTGCAATTGATGATCGCGACCGGCGCCCACGCGCGCACGCTGCCGATTCCCGACGCTCCGGCCGGGGTTCACACGCTGCGCACGCTCGACGACGCGACGGCCCTCCGAGAAGCACTCGCCGCCGGGCCACGCGTCGCCGTGGTGGGGGCCGGATTCATCGGCGCCGAATTCGCCTCCGCGGCGAGAGGCCGGGGACTCGACGTCACCCTGATCGAGGCACTCGACGTCCCGATGAGCCACATCTTCGGCGACGAGGTCGGTCATGAGATCTCCTCGATCCACACACTGGGCGGGGCAAAGCTCGTCACCGGAGCGCGGGTCGAGCGTTTCCTCGGCAGCGAGCGGGCCGAAGGGGTCGCCCTCGCCGACGGAACTGAAGTACCCGCCGACCTCGTCGTCGTCGGCGTCGGCGCAGTACCGAATACGCAGTGGCTCGGGGGAAGTGGGCTTCCCATCGACGGCGGGGTGCAGTGCACCGACCGCTTCGAGGTCGAAGGCTTCCCGTCGATCTTCGCCATAGGCGACCTCGCTCTGCGTCGGCATCCGCTGTTGGGTGTGACTGCTCGGATCGAGCACTGGACCAGTGCCGGCGAGCAGGCCGACGCCGTCGCCGCGATCGTCACCGGCGGCGAGCCTCCTGCACCGCAGCTTCCGTACGTGTGGTCCGACCAGTACGGCTCCCGGATCCAGATCGTCGGGATGCCGTCGCTCGGCGAACTCGCCCACCGTGAGGGGTCGATGTCGGAGGGCCGGTTCCGTGCCGTCTACACCGACGCCGACGACAGGCCGATCGCCCAGGTCAGCGTCAACGACGCCCGAGTCGTCGCGGCGTTTCGCAAGAACCACCGTCGCGGCGGGAGTCTCGGGGACCTCGTCGGCCAACAGACCCCCGCCCGATAAGGAAGGTAATCATGCGTCAGATCCAGCATTTCAAAGGCGGCCCGGACAAGATCCTGCACATCGAGACCGAGGGCTGCAAGGTCAACGTGATCATCGGGACGCACGACCTGAGCAACGAGGTCTTCACGACCGTCGAAATTCTGCCCGCCGAACCGGACGACGACGGAAGAAACTGGATGGCAATCGGCCCCACCGCCGTGCTGGTCGTTCCGGCCACGGGCTCCGATCCCGACAGTTGGCTCTTCCGAGACCTCGCCGCAGCCAATCCCGCCGTCACCGACCAGCACTGACTCCCGCCGCCGCAGCCCGCACTCATCAGAACGGATCATCCTCATGAC
Source organism: Rhodococcus mengyinensis (assembly GCF_048381435.1). NCBI lineage: Bacteria > Bacillati > Actinomycetota > Actinomycetes > Mycobacteriales > Nocardiaceae > Rhodococcus > Rhodococcus mengyinensis. The sequence continues at coordinate 124,440 of NZ_JBLWIT010000148.1, forward strand.
CGCAGAGCAATTCATCATCGACGACCGCGAGAACAACCTCTTCCGGGTCAACCGTGAAGCCTTCACCTCTGAAGACGTGTTGCAGCGCGAGCGAAAAGAGATCTTCGGCAAGACGTGGCTCTACGTCGGACACGAGTCCGAAATTCCCGGCAAGAACGACTTCCAGACCCGGGACGTCGGCGGCCGACCGGTGATCTTCAACCGCGACCGCCACGGTGACGTCCGGGTGCTGCTCAACACCTGCCTGCACCGCGGGTCCTCCGTCTGCCGGCACAGCTCCGGCAACGCCAAGATCTTCACCTGCTTCTACCACGGCTGGGCGTACCGGAATTCGGGCGAGTTGGTCAACGTGCCCGGCAACGAGGACTACAAGAGCGAGCCGGCGGCCGTGTACAAGGGCCTGCAGTCCCCCGCACAGGTGGACTCCTACCGCGGGCTCTACTTCGTGAACTTCGATCCCGACGCACCGGATCTGCTGACGTTCCTCGGTGAAGCCCGCCACTTCATCGATCTGGCAGCCGATCAGTCCCCCGAAGGCGTCGCCATCCTGGAGGGAACGCACAAGTATTCGCTGAAGGCCAACTGGAAGCTCCTCGTCGAGAACAGCATCGACGGATATCACGCCAAGTCCGTCCACCACACCTACTTCGAGATGATGATGGAGCTCGGCGCCACACCCCCGATGCTCGGCAAGGACACCGTCAACGGTGTCGCGCCGGCCGGTATGGGCACCGAGTTCCCGAACGGGCATGCCACACTGATGTATCCGGCCAACGGACTCCCGCTGGCAACCGACAGTGTGAAACAGACCCTCGCCGGCCTTCGATCACAGGCCGAGCAGGCGTTCGGTGAGAACTACGCCAACGCGATGTTCGGTCTCGCACGAAACTCGGTGTTCTTTCCCAGCCTCATCCTGATCGACCTCAGCTTCGGACTGACGCTGCGCACGTTCTACCCGGTCAGCGCATCGGAAACCCTCGTCACCGGCTGGCAGATCATCCCCAAGGGCGTCGACGAGGAGTTCGTCAAATATCGCATCAACAACGCGCTCACGTTCTGGGGACCGGCGGGGCTCGCAACCCCGGACGATGTCGAGGCGCTCGAGCAGGCCCAGAAGGGGTTCGGCGCACGCGGCGAGGTCGGCTGGTCCGACGTGTCGAAGGGAATGGGCAAGCCCGTCCCGGCGGCCAACGACGAACTGCAGATGCGGTCGTGGTGGCGAGAATGGAACAGGCGCATCACCGGAGAACAGCTCCCCACCGAGGGAACGTCCTTCGTCCCCTTCGACAAACAGGGTGTCGATGCCTGACCTCGCTGGATCACACCGAATCATCCACAACGCAGCTCGTCATCTCAGAAGGACATCCCTATGACTTCCGTATCGGAGACACCGTCCATCACCACTCGTAGCGCAGTCGAGGAGTTCCTCTTCCACGAAGCCGGCCTGATCGATCGATGGCGGCTCGAGGAGTGGCTCGATCTGTTCACTCTCGATTGCACGTACGAGGTGCCCGCCACGGACCGTCCGGACGCAGACCCCGGTCTCACCTGGTCGCTCATCCACGACGGTCGCACCATGCTCGAACAACGCGTGATCCGCCTAAAGAAGCCCGAAGCGCACGCCGAGTTTCCGCATTCTCAGACGAGCCGGATCGTCGGCAACGTGCAGATTCTCGACGAAACCGACGAATCGATCTCCGTCACCGCAAATTTCATCATCAACCGGGCAAAGGCCGGCAAGTTCGACACGTACGTCGGCCGATACGAGTACGAGCTCGTCCCCCGGAACTCGTCGTTCCTGATCCGTCGAAAGCGTGCCGTTCTGGCTCACGACATGCTCGATCCCCAGGGCAAGATCAGCTTCATCATCTGAACGCATCCGCGCTTTACGAGAGGGCCGACCATGGCACCAGAAGTGTCCACCGAAGCACTGATCTTCGCGTGCAACGAGGACGATCTGACCGACGGTGAAAACCTCCGGTTGGACGCGGATGGCGGGATCGCCGTCTTTCGCGTCGACGGCGAGTTCTTCGCCACGTCCGACTCCTGCAGTCACGAGAAGTGGTCGCTGGGCGAGGAGGGCGAGCTCGAGGGGCACGAGGTGCTCTGCACGCTCCACATGGCCCGGTTCGACGTCCGCACCGGGGCGCCCCTGTGCTTTCCCGCGGTTCTCGCACTGAAGAAGTACCGAACTGTCGTGACCGACGGCCGGGTGTACATAGCACCGAACGAAGACTGAACGCTCTCGCGTGCAGCGCATTCCAGCGGAAGGTAATACCACAACATGAACAGGTTCAAAGGCCGGACCGTGGTTGTCACCGGGGCCGGCAGCGGCATCGGCCGCGCCATCGCCGTGCGGCTGGCGGATGAGGGTGCCGATCTCGTTCTCGGAGACCTCAGTGCGGACGCCGTGGAGGCGGTCGCCGAACACCTTCGGCCCGGCAACGCGGCGTCGGTGACCACGGTCGTCGGAGACCTCTCGCAACGAGAGGATGCCGCCGACCTCATCCGGAGGACGGTCACCGAACGCGGTGCGATAGACGTGCTGGTGAACTGCGCGGGCGGCGGCGTCATCCTTCCGACGTTCGACCACACCGAGGAAACATTGCGGGCCACCATCGACCGCAATCTCTGGACCACCCTGTACACCACGCTCGAAGCACTACCCCACATGGTGGACGCCGGATACGGCCGGATCGTCCACATCGGAGCCGAATCCGTACGCAATGGTTTGTACCGGCACGCGATCTACAACGCCGCGAAGGGTGGAGTTCATGCATTCGGAACCGGGCTCGCGCGGGAGTTCGCGGATTCCGGAATCACCGTGAACACGGTCGCTCCGGCATGGATCGAGACGCCGGAGGCCGCCGCCAAGTTGGCCTCCGCACCGCCCGAAGTGAAAGACGACATGGCGATATTCGGCGCCCAGATGCGCACCCTCATCCCGATGGATCGCCCTGGAACGGTCGAAGAAGTAGCGGCCACAGTTGCCTTCGTCGCGTCCGAAGAAGCGTCCTACGTCACCGGTCAAGTGATCAGCGTGAACGGTGGCAGCTCGATGCTGTGACCACGGCGTTGCACACCCCGGCCTTGCCATCCGCTGGTTGAAAAGTTTATGGTCAGTCCATTCGCATGAGAGGAGATCAGCGTGTCGATCAGAGTGGGATTGTCGGTCACCGACGCACTCCTTGTGCCGAAACCCGCAGATCGGCGGCTTCTCCTCGATTCCGCGGCAGAGGCGGGGATCGACCACATCACCGTCGGTGACCACATCAGCTTCCACGGCGGTACCGGGTTCGACGGCATGGTGTCGGCGACGTCCGTGCTGTCGGCCCACGACACGCTGTCGGTGATCATCGGTGTCTACCTGCTCGGTCTGCGGCATCCGATGCTCGCTGCGCGCCAGATAGCGACGCTGTCGCAGATCGCTCCCGGCCGGTTGGTCCTCGGCGCCGGTGTGGGCGGCGAGGACCGCTCCGAGATCTCGAACAGCGGGGTCGACCCCAGCACCCGCGGCCGTCGCCTCGACGAGACCCTCGACGTATTGCGCGCCGTCCTCACCGGCGAGGAGGTAACGCATCACGGCGAGTTCTTCACCCTCGACCGCGCGCGCATCCTGCCGATGCCTCAACCGCAGGTGCCGATCCTGATCGGTGGCCGCGGCGAATCCGCCATCCGACGCACCGCCCGGTACGGCGACGGCTGGCTCGGTATCTTCTGCACTCCGCGGCGCTTCGCCGAGACGCGAACCGCGATCCTCGACGCCGCAGCGAAGGAGAACCGCGCTCCGGATTCGTTCGGTGTCAACGTGTGGTGTGGCCTCGACACCGATGCCGCGGTCGCAGATCGTCTGGTCGGCGAGAAAATGCAGGCGCTGTACCAGTTACCGCGCGAGAAGTTCCGACATCTCGCACCCGCCGGCACCCCCGAGCAGGTGGCCGAGTGGCTGAACTCGTTCGTCGAGGCAGGCGCCGACAACATCACCCTGGTCCCGGCAACCACGTCGATGGAATCGGCCATCGAGCACACGGCCTCGGTCCGCGCGCTGCTCCTCGACCATCACCGCTGACGTCGATGCCCACCTCCGACGAGCACAGCGGCCGTAAGCATCTGCCGCTCAGCATGTTCGACGAACTTCTCGACGACGCCGCCGTCGCGGTCGACTGCCTGTCCGCTATCGTCCGGGTCTGCTCCGAGGCCACCGGAAAGGCGGTGACCCTGTTCGATCGCAAGGGCCACATCGTTGCGTCCACCCGACCCGAGGCGGCCAGGCAGACCGCGTTCCCACCACTCGGCGACATCGTGGGCGGGCAGCCGACCCCGACCGGCGCGGACCCCGTCCTCATCGCTGCCGAACTGGGCACCGGGTTGTCGCGGCGCAAGATCCTCAGCGCGATCGTCGAACGCGGTGAACACCTCGGATGGCTCGTCGTCGACGAACAACCCACGCCGTTCGTTCCCACGGACGAGTACGTGACCCTCCGCTGCGCCCGTCGCATCGGGGCGCAGTTCCTCACTCAGCGTCGCATCACGCGGGTCGCCTGGAACGCCCGGTCGAATCTCGCCCGCCAACTCGTTCGCGGCTCCGGCGCCTGGGCCGATCTCGCGGCCGGTGCCGAATACCTCGGTGTGAACGTCCACGCCCACCGCGCCCTGGTGTATGTCCGCGAACCCGAGGGAGCGCCCGACGATCTGGACCGCACCCTCGCCGAGTACACCGAGCGGGCGCTCGGCCTGGAGGTGCTGTCGACGCGCGGGTCGGAGGGAATCCTCCTGCTCATCGAGGCGCCCGCGCATGCCGCATCGCCGACCGTCGTCAGGCGCATCACCGCGACCCTCGAGGCCGCGGTCACCGAACTGAGCCCGACGGGCGGGTTGATTGCCGGGGTGTCGTCCGTGTACGAACCCGATTCGTTCGTCCGCGCATATCGGGAGGCCCGGGAGGTCGTGCGCTGCATCGACCGTTTCACCGACGGAACCGGACACCGCGTTCTCGCCGTCGACGATCTGGGACCCGCCCGGCTGTTCCTGGCGAACGGCGAGGTGTCGGCGATTCGGCACTTCATCGACGACATGCTCGGCCCCCTCCTCGACGACGATGTCGCGTCGGCCGAACTGATTCGCACACTGGCCGTCTGGTTCGAGGAGAATCGCGGCATGCGCCGCACCGCCACCAGGCTGGGCGTGCACGAGAACACGGTCCGTCTCCGGTTGTCGCGGGTGCACACCCTTACCGGTCTCGACGTCACCGGCGACGCGACCCATCAACTGAGCATCCACACCGCACTACTCGTCCTTCGGCTACGCGACTATCCGGCACTCCACGCCGAAAGTCGTTGCGCCGATGCGAAGGACGACACCGCGTCGCTCACCGACGAACGGAGAACCGCATGACCGACCCGCGCCGCCGCAAGGCCCTGGTGACCGGTGCCGCACGCGAGGGCGGGATCGGCAAGGCCATCGTCGCCCGCCTCGAGGCCGACGGGATGGAGGTCGTCACTCTCGACCGTTCACCTGGCTGCACGTATCAGGCCGACATGTCCGCCGACGAACTGCCGGCACTCGACGACATCGACGTCTACGTCGCGAACGCGGGGCTGACGACGATGTTCGGTGCCGCGCACAGCTTGTCGATCGACAAGTGGCGGAAGGATCTCGACGTCAATCTCACCGGGACCTTTCGAGTGCTCCAGCAGTGCCTGTCGGGAATGCGGGAACGGCGGTACGGGCGCGTCGTCGTCATCTCCAGTACCGCAGGCACGCAGGGCATGCCGGCCCAGGTCTCCTACAGCACCACGAAGGCCGGCCTGCTCGGTCTGGTCAAGACCGTTGCGGCCGAGAATGTCGCCCTGGGCATCACCGCCAACGCGGTCCTACCCGGAATGACCGCCAGTTCCGGCATCCTGTCCATGCCGCAGGACATCCAGGACGCGTGGCTCGCATCGATGCCCAACGGCTTCGTCGACCCGGCCGACATCGCGGACGCCGTCGCGTTCTTCGCCTCCCCTACGGCTCGCAGTGTCACCGGCCAGTTCCTCACCGTCGACGCCGGCGACGGACTGAACACCCGCACGGTCACGTCCTCGGTGGCACAGCGCTGACGGCGCCCGCGCGCACTCAGTTCACCAGCACGCCCCCGTCGACGGGGAGACTCACCCCGGTCAGGTACGCGGACGCGTCGCCCGCCAGGAACACCACGACCGCGGCGATGTCTTCGGGATCGCCGATGCGTCCGAGGGGAATCTTGGCATCGACGATCTTACGTTTGTAGTTCTCGCTGTAGTGCGCGGTCGCCTCCGACGGAAAGACCCCCGGCAGAATGGCATTGACGCGTATTCCACTCGGCCCGAGTTGCGCGGCGAGGTCGCGGGTCAGGCCGAGGACGGCCGCCTTGCTCGCGCTGTATGCGGCGGCGGGCATCTTCGCGGTCGTGAGAGCCATGACGCTGGAGACGTTCACGATCGAACTGCCCGCCCCCATCACCCGCGCGCACGCCTGGATCATCCAGTAGGAGCCGTGCAGGTTTACATCGACGACGGACCGGAAGTGGTCGGGCGAATCCTGCGTCACGTGGTGGTACTCGCCGCCGGTGCCCGCATTGTTGACGAGGACGTCCACCTTCCCGAATGCGTCGATGGCGGCATCGACGAGCCGATTGCACTGATCCACCTGCGTCACATCGGTCTCCACCGCCACCGCGCGGGGGTTGTATTGCCGCACCAACTCCGCGGTCGCGGCCAGTTTGTCGCCGCGCCGGGCGCCGAGGACGACGTCCGCGCCCGCCTGCGCCAGCGCGAATGCGTAGGCCACGCCGAGTCCGGAGGATGCTCCCGTCACGATCGCCACCTTCCCGCGCAAGGAGAATCGCTCCAGCATGTTTCGGTCATCGGCGGTATTCGACATAGGCAACCTCTATCACGCAGTCGGGCGGCAGCCGAAGCATCGAATGGAACGCCACTGTGGGTTTCTTCAGCGGCAATCGCTTCCGTGTTTGCGGTGTCGGCATACCGGCCCGATCGTGGACTCGTGACGGAACTCGACGTGAACACTCTGACCACACGGGCCACCGAGGCGGCCGGTCGCCGGTGGCCGGGAGCCGTGGTGTCCGCACCCTCGGCGCTACCGGGTGGGGTGTCGAGCCTGACGTACCGGGCCACGCTGACGCGACCGGGCCTGCCCGACAGCGAGATAGTCCTCAAGATGGCTCCGCCCGGGCTGGAACCGGTCCGCAACCGGGACGTGCTCCGCCAGGCACGCATCATCCGTCTCCTCGACGGCGCACCCGGCGTCCGCGTTCCGTCGATCCTCTTCGACGAGGACGGAACGGCCGAACGCCCACCGCTCTTCGCGATGACCCTCGTCGACGGACAATCCTACGAGCCACTGCTCGACGTCGCCGACGACCCGCCCGCCCCGGGCACCGTGGCGGCGCGCGCGCGAGCCGCCGCCCGGATGCTCGAGAGCATGCAGAACCTGGATCCCGTCGCACTCGGAATCGGCGACGAACCGGTCGTCACGGTGCTGGAGGAACTGGAGCGCTGGCAGCGCCTGCTGGACACCGTCGACGACGACATCGCACCCCGGCACGCCGAACTCCATGCCGCCCTCGCCGAACGGATCCCGGCACCGGTCGCGCCCACGCTGCTGCACGGCGACTACCGACTTGCGAACATGCTCTTCTCCGGCGAGGACCTCGCCACGATCATCGACTGGGAGATCTGGTCGGTCGGCGATCCCCGCACCGACCTGGCATGGTTGCTGATGCACACCGACCCGGTCCACCGGTTCCGGCGGTCCCGTCCCGCGGCCGATGTCGAGGCCGGCACGGGGATGCCGTCCCGCCGCGAACTCCTGGATGCCTACCGCGCCGAGCGGGACGTCCCGGTTCCCGACCTGGACTGGTTCCTCGCCTACTGCCACTACAAGACGGCGTCGACCCTCTCGGTCTTCGTCAAGCGCAACCGGAAACGCACCGATCCAGACCCGGCCCTGGTCGTCGCCGCCGACAGCCTCGCCGCGGTGATCGAGCGCGGCCTCACCGTCCTCGGAGCACCGGTGGCGCCCTGAGGACCGACGGCATCAGGCCGACGACACCACCTCCGTGACATTGCGAGGTACCACCGCCGTGACATTGGGAGGTACCACCGCCGTGACATTGCGAGGTACCACCGCCGTGACATTGCGAGGTACCACCTCGACGACAACCTTCCCCGTCGCGGCGCGGTCGTCAAGCGCGCGCAGGGCGGTCGCCGCCTGCTCGAGCGGGAACGTCGCCCCGACGAACGGCCGGATCGCGCCCTCGGCGGCGAGTCCCTCGACGGCGTCCCGGACCATCCGCAGCGTCCCTGGATATTCGGTTTCCATGTTGTCCATGGTGATTCCCGTGACGGTGAGGTTGCGGTGGAGGAGGCGGTTGACCTTCACGGTCGGGATCGAACCTCCGGTGAATCCGACGACGACGAGCCGGCCGCCCTGCCGCAGTGAACGGAGCGAGTCGGTGAACCGGTCGCCGCCCACCGGGTCGATCACGACGTGGACGCCGCGCCCGTCCGTCAGATCGCGGACGTCGTCGAGCCAGGGTCCGTCCGACCGGACCACTGCGTGTGCACCGCATCGCCGGGCCACCGCGGCCTTCTCGTCGTTCGAGACCACAGCGATCGCCTTCGCGCCGAAGGTCGCCGCGAGGTCGAGGGCCGCGGTGCCCACCCCACCCGCGGCGCCGTGGACGAGCACATACTCGCCTGGCTGCACCTGCGCCCGGTGGAGTGCGTACCAGGCCGTCGAGTAATTCATGTACAGGGCAGCGCCTTCGACGAATGACATCGTCGCCGGGATCTTCACCGTGTAGTCGGGCAGAGCCAGCGCGCGGTCGGCGAGCGCACCGTGCCAGACGATGCCGCCGACCCGGTCCCCGGACCGGAAGCCGGTGCCCGACGGCGCCTCCACTACGACACCCGCAAATTCGCTGCCACATACGTATGGTGTCGGCACGCCGTTCTGGTACTTGCCCCAGGTCTGCAACGGGTCGATGAACGACAGACCGGCGGCGTGCACGTCGACGAGCAGCCGCTGTCCGTCCGCGCGTGGGTGGGCGCCGACAGGTTCCGGCACTTCTGCCAAGGTGGCGGCCTCGGGGCCGGTCAGTTCCTCGACGACGACTGCGCGCATGGACGTCACTCTCCTCGTGTTCAGTGGAAGTAGGCCACGACCGCGTCCGCGACGCAGGCGGGCTTGTCGGAGCCCTCGATTTGGAAGGTCTGACGGATCGTGAACCTGTATCCGCCGTCGATCGGCCGCGCATCCTGCAGTCGCGCCGTCATGCGGATCCGGGAGCCGACCCGGACAGGATTCAGGAACCGCACCGAATCGAAGCCGTAGTTGAGGCCAAGCGAGTGCCCGTTCATCTCGAAGATCTCGTAGAGGAACTTCGGCCCGAGCGACAGGGTGAACATCCCGTGGGCGATCGTGCCGCCGAATCCGGCCTCCCGGCCCCGCTCGGGATCGAGGTGGATTCGCTCGAAGTCCTCGGTGTCGTGCGCGAACGCCGTGATGCGGTCCTGGGTCACGTCGTGCCAGTCCGTCGTGCCGAGGTCGGTGCCGACCCTCGCTGTCAACTCGTCGATACCGTTCAGCTTCAGCATTCCCGCATGCAACCACGGAATTCCCCACGATCAATGGAGTCGTCCTCACCCGCACTGGAGAAATCAACAGTGCGGCGCGACGACCTCCTGGCCGCGGATCCCGTCGCTCCCTAGCGTCCGAGACATCGGATCCCGAATCGGAGGACGCCCCATGGACTGGACCATTCCCGACGACGTGCAGCAGTTCGTCACCGACCTCGACGCGTTCATCGACCGTGAGATCGTGCCGCTCGAGGCCAAGCACCCGCAGTTCTTCGATCACCGCCGCGAGTACGCGCGCACGGACTGGGAGCGGGACGGGTTTCCGAAGCAGGAATGGCGCGAGTTGCTGCTCGAGGCACGGCGTCGATCCGATGCCGCCGGCTTCTTCCGGTTTCCACTGCCGCGGGCGCTCGGCGGGAACGACGGCAGCAACCTCGCGATGGCCGTCGTCCGCGAACACCTTCTCACCCGGGGTTCGGGCCTGCACTTCCCCCATTCCGACGAGGCGTCGGTGGTCGCGAACCTGCCGCTCGCCCTCGTACTCCACGAATACGGCACCGCGGAACAGCGGGAGCAGTACCTCGAACCGCTGATCCGCGGCGACATCGAGATCGCGTTCGGACTCACCGAGCCGGGGCACGGCAGCGACGCGACGTATCTGGAGACGACGGCCCGGCGCGACGGCGAAGACTGGGTGATCACCGGGGCGAAGCGCTTCAACAGCCTGGTCGACTGTTCCGAGGTCGACCTCGTGTTCGCACGCACGTCGGGGCAGGCGGGCAAGGCCGACGGGATCACCGCGTTCCTCGTGCCGACGGACGCCCCCGGCTTCTCGGTGCCGTTCAACCACTGGACGTTCAACATGCCCAGCGACCATTCGGAGGTCCATCTCGACGACGTGCGGGTGCCCGCGGGAGCCGTGGTCGGCGAGGTCGGCCGCGGACTCGACTGCGCCCAACTGTTCGTTCACGAGAACCGCATCCGGCAGGCGGCGTCTTCGCTCGGCGCCGCGCAGTACTGCATAGACGAGAGCGTGCGGTACGCGCAGGAACGGGTCGTCTTCGGCAAGCCCCTGCACGAGCACCAGGGCATCCAATGGCAGCTGGTGGAATTACAGACCGACGCGGAACTGATCCGCAACACGATCTACAAGACCGCCGCGATGATGGACGAGCTCGGGAAGACGGCCGTCACCGACAAGGTCGCGATGGTGAATCTGCGCAGCAACCAGCTCGCGTGCCGGGCCGCCGACCGCGCGATCCAGATCCACGGCGGTGTCGGATACACCCGCCACAAGCAGTTCGAGCACATCTACCGCCACCACCGCCGCTACCGCATCACGGAAGGTACGGACGAGCTCCAACTTCGTCGCATCGCGAGCAGAATGTTCGACTTCGGGTCTCGGCGGGGAGCGACTGTAGGAACCGCTTGAGGCAGTTTGGTCTGTCCTTTGCATTTGGCCTGTCCATATGCTCTCATGCTGTGACGAGCGCCACTCAGGTGGCTCGCCCGCACCCCAAGTACACGGTCCGACCCTCGACATCGATCGACAGGAGCTCCCATGAGCACAGCGTCCACGCGGCATCTGAACCGCTGGTGGTACGTCGTCACAGGCTTTGTGACACTGCTGTTCGGCACGACCGCCGTCAACGTGTTGTTCAACATTCTGGGTAAGCCCATGACCGCAGAATTCGGCTGGGAACGAAGCGTCATCAGCAACGGCCTGTCCATCGAAACGGTGCTGGTGGGCATCAGCATCGTCATTCTGGGTTTCCTCATCGACCGGTACGGGCCCAAGATCCCGTCGGTTCCGATGTCACTGGCGTTCGGCATCGGCCTGATGCTGATGTCCGCGCTGCCGAACAATCAACTCGTCTTCTACCTGCTCTGTGTCGTGATCGGCGCCGGAGCGGGCGCCGTGAACCCGGTGGCGCACTCGACCGTGGTGAGTGCGTGGTTCCAGGACCGTCGCGGCATGGCGCTGGGCATCCTCATGGCCGGGCTCGGCTCGTGCGGAGTACTCATGCCGTATCTGGCCAACTGGATGCTCGGCATCGGCGGATGGCGGATGGCGTTCCTGGTCATCGGAGCCCTGTGCACGGTCATCCCGGCCGCGGTCTACGCCTTCGTCACCCGCATGCCCGCCGAACACGAGGCCGAGCGCGTGGCCGCGCGTCTACAGGGCCGGATGGCCGGGGAATCGCTGCTCACCATCGCGAGGAAGTACCGGCAGTTCTGGCTGCTGTCCGTCGCCATCTTCTTCGTGTCGTCGGCGACGTTCGGCCTGATGTCCCAGGTCGTGCCCATGACCACGGACAAGGGCATCAGCCAGGGCACCGCCGTCTCCATTCTGTCGGTGCTGAGCCTGGCGTCGATCGGAGCACGACTGCTGGTCGGCTACCTGCTGGACCGGTTCTATGCCCCCGTCATCGGCTCGATCATCTTCGCCCTGTGTGGGGTCGGGGTCTTCCTCATGATCACGTCGTCGCAGACGGGCGTACTGTTCGCCGGCGCCGCCCTGATCGGTCTGGGTCTGGGTTCCGAAGGCGACCTCGCCGCCTACATGGTGAGCCGGTACTTCCCCAAGCACTCGTACGGCCGGGTGCTGGGATTCATTTACTTCCTGTACGCGCAGGGGTCGGCGTTCGGCATCTTCCTGCTCGGACAGGTCTACGGCGCCACCGGCTCCTACAGTGCCGGCGCGCTTCCGATCATCGTCCTGGTCGGCGTCGCCATCGCGTGCCTGCTGATGATGGGTTCCTACCGCTTCACGCTGGACCATCGCGAAATCGGCGCCGACAATGTGACCGTAGAACAGAAGGAGCACGTATGACCGACGGATTTCACGACGCCCTGGTGACGCACACCGCCGAGGACATGCCGGAGAAGTTCTTCGACCGGTTCATGTTCAATCTCCACCCGGACGGAGCCGCTGCACCGTCGGTGATCCTCGGCGCCGGCGTCTATCCGCCGCGGAACGTCGTGGACGGCTTCGTCGTCCTGACCACGGAGTCCGAACAGCGCAATCTCCGCTTCTCCACCGAACACTCCGACACCGACGGCGCCTCCGTCGGACCGTTGACGTGGGAAACCGTGGAGGACAACAAAACCTGGCGAATTCAGCTGCTTGAGAACAAGACCGGGCTCGAACTGGATCTGCTCTGGCGCGCACGGGCGCCGTACTGGCTCGGATCGGTGGACGTGAAGAACACGGACGGCAACGTCACCGCGTTCGATCACCTCTTCCAGCCCGGTCGCTACGAAGGCACTCTCACCCTCGACGGAACCACTACGTACGTCGGGGGGTGGTACGGCCTGCGGGACCGCTCCCGCGGCGTGCGCACGATGTCCGGGGGCCAGGGCCTGCACATCTGGTACCAGGCCCAGTTCCCGGACCGCACGTTCGGATTCCTGCTCGTCGAGGACCGCGTGGGCGGACGGATCCTGTTGGAGGGCGCCGTCATGCACGACGACGGCCGACTCGACGACATCGCCGACGTCCGGCACGACCTGGTGTTCACCTCGGGCAACGACCTCGCTTCCGGCACGGTGGAGATCGTGACAGCCTCCGGAGCCACCTACCGCGTCGACGCGGACGCCTCGGCCGGCGGGGGCTTCATGGCAGGCGGCGGCTACGGCGGGCACCACGGCAAGGTCCGCGGCCGCGACCACGAGGAGTTCGACGTCTACCCGTTGGACGGGACGGTGGGGCCGAAGACTCTCGACTCGGCCCTGACCGACCGGTGCTGCACGTTCGACTGGGACGGGCAGACCGGGTACGGGATCTTCGAGTTCGCGCTGTCGCGGTCGTCGTCCTACGCGTACCGCGCCAGCATCGCGACGTAGTCCGATGCGTATCACTGCCCCTGCACCCGCCGACAGTGCAGGGGCAGTGCACTATTCGCGGAAGGCGTCCAGGCCCTCGCTCGCCATCCGCACCATGTGGTCGGCCAGCCCGGCCGTGCGAGTCACCTTGGCCGGCCAGTATGCGATGGAGAAGATCATGCCCAGGCAGGACTGGGTGGCCACGGACACTTCCGCCGGTGACGCGGCGGGGATCGACCGCGCCACCGCAGCCTCCCAGCTCTGGACGTACTGCTTGCGCCGGCGATTGATCGCCTTCCGCCACGGATCGACCAGCGACCGGTCCTCACGCTGGCTGACATTCACGAGATGCCGGTGCCGGGCTGCGAACAGGGCGTGGTGCCGGATCATCCGCTGGAGATCGAGATCCGCGTCGTCGTGGACGGGTTCGGTGGCGCCGATCAACTCGTCCATCGCCTCGTCGAACAGGGTGGCCAGGATCTCGTCCTTGCCGGAGAAATGGCGGTAGATGGCGGGACCGCTCAGTCCGGCACGGGACCCCAGTTCGTCGACACTCGTACCGTGAAAGCCTTTTTCGTAGAACAGCTCTGCTGCGGTATCGAGAATCTTCCGGTTGCGGTCCATCGAGTAATTCTAGCATCGCGCGTGAACGATCGTTATAGTGTATCGATGACGTCCCCGGCCGGAATCCCCTCATACCCCCAGGTGATCACGCTGCACCGCGAAGCCGGTCCGGTACTCGTTCCGTCCGACTACGAGGACGAGAACGGCCACATGAACATCCGCCACTACTTCGACCTCGAGGCGCAGGCGGTCGCGGAGGTATTCGACCGGATGGGCATCACCGACGACTACCGCGCCACCCGCGGCCAGGGGTTCTTCACCGCGGAGCACCACATCCGCTACTACGCGGAGGTCCACGTCGGCGACCGGGTGTCGGTGCACGCGCGGATCGTCGCACGCTCCGACAAGGTGGTGCACGCGATGGCCTTCCTCGTGGACGACACCACCGAGCGCCTCGCCAGCACCCTCGAGGTCACCGCCACCCACGTCGACCTCACCAGCCGCCGGGTCTTGCCCTTCGCCGACGACGTCGCCGAAGCGGTCGATCGGGAACTCGCCCGCACCGACGTCGACTGGCCCTCACCCGTCTGCGGTGCGATGGGCATCCGCGCCCAGGCCTGAGCGGATTCCTCCACGCGTCCTGGACAGACGCTCACCTTCTCGGTTCCCGCACGCGTTCTAGGGTCCGAGAACGGGTGCGGGAGCCGAAAAGACGAGCGCGACGAGTCTAGGGTGTGAATACCGCTTGAAGGCTGCGGACCGAGCTCGGCTCGGGATCGAACCCGAGCGGCAACAGCCATGCCCGGTCGACATCGGCTCGATGCAGACTCGCCGCGACGACGGCCCGTTCGATCCGGCGCCGCGTCGCGGCGTCGAGCTCATCGGTCTCCCGAAGCGCCCGGCTGATGGCCGAGGACAGTTCTTCAGTCGCCCGGCGCTGCTGCTCCCCCGTCGCGCCGGCGTCCTCCGACACCCGCGCGGCGGTGCCGAGTGCGCGCTCGAACGACGACCACGACGGCAGCGAACCGATATCGGTCCGGATTTCGTTTCCCAGTGCGACCTGCTCGCGGAGCTGACCACGCTGCCGATCCCCGATCCAGTGCGCACGGCCCTCGACGAAACGGACGAAGTCGGTGACCAGCCGAACCTGTTCGATCGCCTGGGCGTCGCCGCTGGCGTCGACGACCGGGGTGACCACTTCGGTCAGCGCCTTGACCGCAGCGATGGCGGTATTGGTCGTGTAATCCATGTCAGACCACCTTCTCGAGGAGTTGTCCGAGTTCACGCACGAGGACGGGGACCACGCCCTCGAGCCGGGCGAGTAGCACATCCTGGTGCGAGCGACCGAGCCGTGCCACGCGGTACGAGGTCGCCAGGGTTTTCACGATCGCGTAATAGCTGCAGAAGACCGAGTACCACTCGATGCGGGCGGGGTCGACGGTCAGACCGGACGCCTTCTCGTACTGCTCGAAGAGATCTTCTCTCGGCAACATCCCACTGGCCAGGAACGTCTTTCCATCCTCGGCGTAGTGGCCGTAGAGGGGTTGGGTGCAGTAGGCGAGATCCGCGTGCCGGTCTCCCAGATGCCCGAGTTCCCAATCGAGCCATGCCGTGACAGTCGCCGACTTCTCGTCGAAAAGGAAATTGCCACTGCGGAAGTCGCCGTGAACGAGGCTGACACGCTCGGTCACCGGAAGGTTCCGTTCGAGCCACCCGGCGGCAACGTCCATCAACGGAAGGTCCTCGCCGCGATCCTGTTCCCAGATCTGCCGCTCGAAGTTCAGCCTCCACAGCGCACTCTGGTTGGTCCCGGAATCGGGACGGACCAGAGCGTCAGACGTGACATCGGATACGTCCCGAGAGTGCAGAGCGGCGAGGTGTTGCACGAACTGCGGTGCGAGTTTCGCGCGCAGTTCGGGACCGAAATTCGTCCCGAGGCCGGACACCTGGCCAGTCTTTGTGGTCTGCGGCTTCGTGACACCGTCGACGAAGTCGCACACCAGCGCCGGCTCGGGGAACTCGTCACCATACGCGTCGGTCCAGCGGACCGCCGGCACCGGCAGCACTCCACGTGCCGCCGAGATGAGTTCCGCTTCCGTCTGTTTGAACGTCGCGTTCAGCGTCTCGGGCGGATCCATCCGGAGCAACATGCGGTCGGCGACCGGGCCCCTGCCAGGCTCGGACCAGTTCAACGTGAACGCCA
This sequence comes from Rhodococcus mengyinensis, assembly GCF_048381435.1. NCBI lineage: Bacteria > Bacillati > Actinomycetota > Actinomycetes > Mycobacteriales > Nocardiaceae > Rhodococcus > Rhodococcus mengyinensis. The sequence continues at coordinate 140,655 of NZ_JBLWIT010000148.1, forward strand.
TCTGGATCTTCGATGCCCCGCCGGTGAGCCACCGGGTGTCGGTGACCGCGAAGTCGCCCTCCACCCGCTTCTCCAGGAACTTGGTCAGCGCGGTGCTCAACTCCTCCGGAGTCGACCGCATCCAGATCGGCCCCCCGCGTCGACGGAATTTCAGGTCGAGTGCGATCTGACTGGCCGAATCCGTGGGGAATCGGCGCCTCCCGGCCTCGATCATTCCTTCCGTGGGATGGTCGCTTCCCACTACCGAACCCGTGGTCTCGACTGCTGTTTGCATCGTGCTCACCTGCCCGTCGTTCCTGCGGCCAGACGTCGCGCTGCCCGGCCGTGCCGCGAGGTGCGGTCGGCCAAGTACTCGATCCCCCAGGTGTCGGCCATCAGTCCGTAACCGAGGCGGCCGTCGAGTTCGTAGCGCATCAGGGCCTGGAAGGTCACGTAGGACGGACTGAAGGTGTACCACGGCGCACTGGCCACTGCCGAGCCGTACACCTCGTATGTACGACCCCGTTCGTCGGTGACGCGGATACGATTGGACGTCGGAAGCAGGTCCACCTGACTTCCTTCCATCTCCGCACTGGTGATCCCGTACACCTTGCCGTCCTCGTAGACGTATCCGAATCGCAGCGGGCCGTAGCTCACCTCGTCGTCGTGATCCAGCGCCATCACGAGGTGGATTCCGAAGTTCTCGTCGAACGGAATGTGCACGTATGAGATCGCGGCCTGGCCGAGTTCGGTTCGCTCTCCCCAGCTACGGTCCATGCCACCCATCGAATCGATCGTGTACTTCTTCCCGCGCAGTTCGAGGGTTCCGGTGACACGACCGAGGAAGTCGAGGTGTCCGCCCGCCCAAGCATCGCCGAGCCCGAGATCGGTGTGCTCGGGATCCACCGACAGCAACGGATTCTCGGCTGGATCGTTGGGGTCCCAGGCCGGCATGCACCCGTCGATCCTCATGTCCATCGAGCACACACCGGCCAGGCTCTCGTATGTGAAGTGGTACCCGGTTGGCGGCGCGTCGACCTCGACGGAGAGACCGTTCTCCAAGGAAAATTTCATCATCGAGTCCGGACACGGGACGTGCATGTGCGGATCGGTGAAGTCGACACTGAAGGGGTCGGAATTGTGCCCTTGAACCACGTTGATCGACGAGATCGTGGCGCCCACGTTCGGCCGCGCCAGGACATAGACGTTCCCGTAGATCCTCTCCTCCGGGATCGCGAACCAGAATCCGATCGTCTCGGCCCACCTCTTCAGCGTCGGGTCGTTGGGATGGAAGTCGGCGTCTTCGGGCTTGATCATGTTTCCTGCCTCGTGGTTGAAGGTATTCGGTGTCAGGACATTCGGTTATCGGGGTACTCACACACCCCGGTAGATCGACTTGACGTTCTGGAAGCTGCGGAGGCCCTCGGGACCGAGTTCGCGGCCGAGGCCACTCGCCTTGACCCCACCGAACGGAGACCAGGGATCGTTCGAGTAGGCGTTGATCCCGACCGTCCCCGTGCGGACTCGGCGCGCGATCTCCTCACCGCGAGCCGGATCGGACGTCCACACGGAACCGCCGAGGCCGTACACGGAGTCGTTCGCGATTGTGACGGCGTCGCCTTCGTCGCGGTACGGGATCACGGTCAGGACCGGACCGAAGATCTCCTCCTGAGCGATCGTCGCCGAGTTGTCGACGCCGACGAACACGGTCGGTTCGACGAACCAGCCACCGTCAAGATCACTCGGGCGGCCACCACCGGTGGTCACCTCGAAGCCGTCGGCTCGCCCCTTGGCGATGTACCCCTCGACCCTGTCCCGTTGTCGTGCTGACACCAGTGGACCGATGTGAGTGCCCGAATCGAGTGGGTCCCCGATCTTCAACGACGCGACCATGTCGGTCACGCTGTCGACGACGGCGGCATACTTCGACTCGGGTGCCAGGATGCGGGTGTTGAGCCAGCAGATCTGGCCGTTGTTCAGGAGGGTCGCCGAGAAGAAGGCCTCGGCGTGCGCAAACAGGTCTGCGTCGTCCAGCACGATTGCGGCGGACTTGCCCCCGAGTTCGAGGGTGACCGGACGCAGGAGCCGCCCGCAGGTTTCGGCGATCGATCGTCCGGCCGCGGTGGAACCGGTGAACGACACCTTGTCGACGCCCGGATGCGCGACGAGGTGGGCACCGACTTCACGTCCGGCCGGCACGATGTTGAGCACACCCGCCGGGAGACCTGCGGCGATCGCGGCCTCGGCCACCGAATACGCATCGAACACCGTCTCCTCCGCCGGCTTGAGGACGACCGTGCACCCGGCTGCGAGAGCGGGCGCGAGCTTGAGGAACGTGATCCCCTGCGGGACGTTCCACGGCACGATAGCCGCGACGACGCCGATGGGATCGTGGACGACGCGGGTGCTGCCTCCAGCCATGCCTGGGCGTAGTTCCTCGGCCACGCCGGACCTCATCAGATCCGCGTAGTAGCGCAGCAGAATCGCCGGGAAGACGGCCTCGATCCCGCGGGCCACGGTGGTCGGCATGCCGTTCTGGATCGTCACCCGGCGGGCTGTCTCGTCGCCGCGCTTCTCGAGTTCGGCCGCGAAGGCGTCCAGGATCTCGCCGCGCCGCTCCGCCGACCAGGTACTCCACCCGTCGGGGGCGTCGAAGGCCCGCCGAGCTGCGGCGACGGCGGCGTCGATGTCCGCTTCCGTACCTCGCGGCACCGACCCGATCTGCTGCTCGGACAGCGGTGACCGTACTGCGATCAGGTCGTCACCCTGTGGCGCCGCCCAGGCACCGTCCATGTAGAAGCTGTCGTATCGAATGTCATTCACTGGCTTGTCTTTTCCCTTCACTGATGGGCGGCTACACGACGTCCTGCAGGTCTGCATCCGGGACGAGAACCGCTTTCACGACGTCACCACGGTGCTGTGCGGCGACGGCCTCGTTGATGGCCGACAGCGGAAAGGTGGTGATCATCTTGTCGAAGGGGAACCGACCTGCCCGGTAGTGCCCGATAAGTTCCGGAATGAACTCGGACGGATCGCTGTCCCCCTCGACGATTCCCTTCACGGTCAACCCCGTCTGCATCGTGCTCACGATGTTCAGCGGAAGGTCGACGGAAAAATCCGAGGGAACGCCGACCAGACCGAGAACGGCGTTACAGCCGACTGCCGCAATCGCGCTGCGTATAACGTCGACGCGGCCGGTCGTATCGAAGACGTAGTCCACGCCCCCGGGGACGATCCGGCGGACCCCCTCGGCCAGGTCACCGTCGGCTGTGGGGTCGATCGTGTGCGTTGCCCCCATGTCGGTGGCCATCGTCCGCCGCGCCTCGTGCGGTTCCACGACGAGGATCGGCGAACAGCCCTGGATCCGCGCCGCCATGACCGCCGCGAGGCCCACGGGCCCGGCACCGAGAATTATGAGACTGGACCCAGCGTGGCACCGCATCGATCGCATGACCGCACCCGCACCGGTTTGGAGCCCGCACCCCAGCGGACCGAGTTGCGCCAGCTTCAGGTCCGCATCGACCGCGACGACGTTCCGCTGATTGACCACAGCATGAGTCGCGAAAGAGGACTGGCCGAAGAAATGGCTGTACACCGGGCCCGCCTCCGATTCGAGTGCCCGGGACCCGTCGGGTCGCGTCCCGATGTAGTTCTCGACCGCGAAGTCGCGACAGTAGGCAGGGTTGCCGGACGTGCACGAGGTGCACCGTCCGCAACTGTTGAAGGACACCACCACGTGGTCACCGGGCGCCACGGTCGTCACCCCGGCGCCTACCGTGGTCACGACCCCGCTGCCCTCGTGCCCGAGCACAATGGGATACGGAAGTCCGTAGATGCCGTCGCGCGCCGCAATGTCGGTGTGACATATGCCGACACCGCGGATCTCGACGAGAATCTCGTCCGGCCGCAGCTCGGCGAGGGATACCTGCTGGAATTGAAAATTCGAATGCGGCTCGCGTGCGAGCGCTGCGATGATGGTCATCTCGCTCCTGATTTCGGGTCTATCGCCCTGTAATACCGACCATACTATAGAACTATCGGACCAAAAAGTGATGACCGGAAATTCGGCGAATCGGCAGATCCGTTGTTCCGAAGCATGTTTCGGGCAGCGCCACGTCGCGGACGTGGCCGCGCCCCGACTCACATGGTGCCGGACGGCCTCAGTTCACGAATACGGGACTCGATTCCTACTGCTGCTCTGCGCATCTGGGCGACGAGTCCGGATTCGAGGCTCGACTGAAGGCGGGTCGTCGGCAACGCGACGACGAGGGCGCCGAGAGCAACACCTTCACCGTTGCGAAGACAGAGCGCGACGGAGGACAACCCCACCTCAACTGTGTCTACCGCTGTCGCGTAACCCTTCTCGGCCACAGCCCGCAATTCCCTGCACAACTGGGCGAACTCTGCCGGTGCCAGCCGGTCGGCCGGCAGTGCGTGGTCCGACTGATACAGGTCGGTGAGCGCACTGTCGCCGAGTTGCGCGAGCAGCACTCGGCCGCCGGCCGACGTGCGGGCAGGTGGAACATGCCCCTGGCGGTTTCCGACCCTGAGCAGCTTCTCCGACTCCACGGCTCCGATCACCCGAGACTCGACGCCCGTGCGTAGGACGAGATTCACCGTCTCCCCTGTCAGAGAGGCAAGTTCGCGCATCGGGCCGAGGCTGGCATCGCGGAATGTCTTGGTCCAGGACGAATGAGTGGGACCGACCCCGATCGACGGCCCCGGGAGGTACCGCCGCGACTCGTCCTGCACGACGAAGCCGTGGTAGATCAGCATGGCCAGCAACCGGTGGGCGGTCGACTCGGCCACGCCGATCTCCTCGGCGGCATCCTTCAACCGGAGGCTGCCGTGGTCGCGGACTGCATTCAGCAGTAGCAGCGCATTGTGCACGGACTCGATCATGTAAGTCGGCTTACTGATCGGCCTCGTCTTCATACCGGGATGATAGTCCGACTTCGCGGGGTCCGAAATGGGTACCCGCCACGGCGCACCCGCGATTGCGGCCCGGCTTCTCAGACGGAGACGAGCCCGCGGGTGTCGGCCTGGAACCGACCGAAGTTCCTGTTCAATTCGGACAGGTGCCGAGTACTCATGACCACCCCGTACCCGTCGCGCCCCGCACATGTCCACCGCATCAGAGCGTTGTGCACCATCGCGGTCGGCGCCGCGATCCAGGGCGCCCCGACGTTCGGCGTGGCCTGCAGGCGGAACTTCTTCCCACGCACGTCGGTGACCGTCATGTCGATTCCGGTGCACACCATCCCGAGGTGCGTGCTGGTCATCTCCAGCTCGTCGGTGAGCCCGTAGACCTCGCCGTCGTCCATCACGTATCCGTGCGAGAGCTGGAAGGCGCCGGGATTCGCCACCGCGGGGTTCCAGGGGCAGATCATGTGGAAGGCGAGGTCCTCGCCGAAGGTCGCCGAGACGATGTGGTTCGGCTTCCCGGCCTTCATGGGGTCACGCGGTCCCCAGCTCCGATCCATCCGCTCGATGGAGTCGACGACGTACTCGCGGCCGCGAACGATCATCGTTCCGGTCGCACGCCCGGTGGCATCCCCGTGCCCGATGGCCTTGCGGCTACCCGACTCGAGGTCGGCGTGGATATCGGCAGCCGTGCCGCCCGCCTGTGGACTGTGCTGCGGATCGTGAATGTCGAATGGATCCATGAGGTTTACCCAGTCGACGTGGATCTCGGTGCCGTCGTCGGCGACGTAGTCGATGCGGAACTTGCGCGGCGCGTCGACCGCATCGATCGACAGTCCGATCGGCGAGTCGATCCGGGTGAAGGATGCCGGCGCGGGGAGATGCGGATTCTCGTTGTAGTGCAACAGTTCCGCTCGCGTGTCGGTGAGCGAGCCGCACACCATGACCTGGTTCCACATCACCCCGAGACTCGGGCGCACGTTCGTGTAGATCAGCGTGTAGAGGTTCGCCTCCGGAATCACGATCGGAAACAGGATCGTTTCGACCCACAGATGGTCGGCCTCAGGGGGATTCTGGTACTCGAAATGCTCGGCGTCGAATGCCATTTCTCTCATTCCTCACTTCTGTTGGATTGGTCTAGTGGGTTCTGGATCGTGCGGCCGTGCGCGCGGCGAAGATGCCCGCGATCACGGTGAGTGCGACGACGGCCATCGCGTAGAAGGCCGGGACGGTCGCTCCGCCCAGTCCGGCGAGCGCCGCCAGGATGATCGGGGTGGGGCCGGCGAAAAGGGTCGTCGACATCTGCCATCCGAGAGACAATCCGGTGTACCGGGTGTCGGTCTCGAACATCTCGGACAGCAGTGGTGTCACGGCCGCGATGTTGGCGGCGACGACGGGTGTGACGACCACCATCGCGGCGATCGCGAGTGGCAGCACGCCGCTCGACAGCATCATGAGCGACGGATAGATCAGTACGATCAGCGTGGCCGACGAAACGAGCAGTTGCGGGATCCGTCCCACCCGGTCGGACAGACGCGCAAAGGGAAGCACCGCAGTGCAATACGCGACCAGGCCGACGAACGTGATCAACTGCGCGTCTCCGGCGGAGAAGTCCGTGAACTCCTTCAGCGCGGACGGCATGTAGATGAAGTACAACGCCATCATGCACGAGTTGGTCGCCGCGATACCGATCCCGATGAGCACCGATCGATAGTCCCGTCGCAGCGTCGTCAGCAGCGGCGATTTCTGCACCCGCCCCTCCCGGGACAGGGCCGTGAACGCCGGCGTCTCCTCGAGCCGGAAGCGGATGTACAGGCCGATCAATCCCAGCGGCAGCGACAGCAGCAGCGGCAATCGCCATCCCCACGACGACATCGCCTCCGGCGACAGGGTCCGGGTCAGCGCCATCGCCGTTCCCGATCCGAACAGCATCGCCCCGCCGACGGTCAGCGAGATGAATCCGACGAAGAAGCCCCGCCGGGCAGGCGGCGCGAACTCCGCGATGAGCGACGTCGCTCCGCCGTACTCACCGCCCGCGGAGAGTCCCTGCACGAGACGCAGTGCCGTCAGGAGAACCGGTGCCGCGACACCGATCTGGTAGTACGTGGGCAGCACACCGATGCCCGCCGTGGCGAGGGTCATCAGGGTGATGACGACCGAGAGGACGACCCTCCTGCCGTATCGGTCGCCCAACGGCGCGAAGATCACCGCGCCGAGGGGGCGTGCCACGAAGCTGGCGGCAAAGGCACCGAAGGTCAGCAATAGGCTGACGAACGAGTTCCCAGTGGGAAAGAAGGCTTGCGCGATGTACGTCGCGACGTAGCCGTAGATGACGAAATCGTAGTACTCGACGAACGTTCCGAAACTGGCGGCGGAGATCGCGCGCCGACGCATGTCGGTCGAGACCGTGGCGTCGGGTGCGGTGGTGATCACCTCGGATGACATATCTTCTCCTGATGCATGAGGCAGCGGTGCGTTGGCTAGTGGGCGCGGGGCGGAGCGGCAGGGGTGCCGAGGAGGGAGCGGAGGGGCGGGACGGCAGCCGGGTCCGGATCGACGCCCTGGGGCAGGAACCACGACCGCTGCATCTCGACGAGTGGTCGTGAGTGGTCGAGCACGATGCGGCTGATCTCTGCGCCCGTGTCCGGGTCCGTGGATCGCGCCGATCGGACCATTCCGCCGATCGCTCGCGTCAATTCGTCCGTCGCCCGGTCGAGTTGTCCGTATTCCGGAACGGCGAGCCGGTCGGTGGCACGCGCCTGCTCGAGTGCGTCGACGAGCAGTGACCGGGCATCGCGATCCATATCCGGGTAGTCGCTGAGTCGTTCTGCCAGAGCGAGATACGTCCGGAACTCGTACAGCTTCCGCGGATACTCGTGCTGTGCGCGGTCGCGGTAGAAGTCGAGTACGCCGGCGATGACCCGCACCTGCTCGGCGGCGAGCGAATTCGACTCCCCCAGCGCCGGTGTCACCGTCGTACGTAGTGAGCGGGCAGCTGCGTCGAACGTGTTCGCGGATTTGTTCACCATCAGAGAACCTCCTCGAGATCCTTGCCGAGTTGATGCGCCATCAGATATCCGGTCGCCTCGAGTCCCGTCAGCAGGACGTCCTGGTGGGTCTTCCCGAGCTTCGAGACGCGGTAGGCCGAGCCCAGCGCGGTGACGACGGACTGGTATTCGTTCAGGATCCGGTAGAACGTCAGCTTGTCCGGATCGACGGTCAGGCCGGATGCCCGCTCGTACTGCTCGAAGAACTCCGCGGTCGGCAGCAGACCCGTCGCGAGGAACTCCGAACCGTCTTCGGACGGATGGCCGAACGGGTACAGCGTCGCCCACGCGAGGTCGCGGTGGCGGTCGCCGAGGAAGCTGCGCTCCCAGTCGAGGATGGCCGTGACGGATCCGCTGTCCTCGTCGAACAGGAAGTTTCCCCCGCGATAGTCGCCGTGGACGAGACTGACACGGTCGAGGACGGGGAGATGGTCCTCGAGCCAGCCTTCCGCCACGTCGAGCAGCGGAAGGTCTTCTCCTCGGTCCTCCTCCCACACCCGTCTCGCCCGGTTCAACTGCCACAGGGCGCTCTCGGTGCCGCCCACCGCGGGCCTCTCGTAGTGGTCCAGTGGGGCCGCCGCGACGTCGAACGTGTGAATGCGCACCAACAGATCGACGAACTGCGGGGCGAGGACTTCGCGGAGTTCGGGACCGAAGTTGATTCCGATGCCGGCAATCCGACTCTGGGCGCGGCTGGGCTTCGCGGATCCGTGCACCCAGGTATAGACGAGCGCCGGCTCCGGGAACCACCGTCCGTCCTCGTCGACCCACCGGACCGTCGGCACCGGCACTGTTCCAGCGAGGGCGTTGATCACCTCGAATTCACGCATCCTGCTGGTGGCATTGAGGGACTCCGGCGGCTCCATCCGGAGGACCAGGTCCTCGGTCACGTCCCTGCCTGCCGGGTCGGAGTACCTGAGGGTGAAACCCATCTGGATCTTCGACGCTCCGCCCGTCAACCACCGCACGCTCCGGACCTCGAATGCAGTCGGCAGTACGTCCCGCAGCATGTTCTCGAGCGCCGCGGTGAGCAGGCCGAGATCGAAACTGCGGTAGCCCGACCCGGCCCGCCTCTCCATCTTGCGGGTCAGCATCCTGTCGTATTCGCCTTCGGTGGGGAATCGCGCGCGAATCGCCTCGATGATCTCGGGCGTGGGATCGTCTCGATCGGCGTCTGCGATCGGTCCGGGTATCTGCAGATCCCGGTGGATGGTTGCACTCATGGTTTCCTCATCACGCTCATGGCGGTACACGCCGTGACCGGAGCGCTACAGCACGGCTCTCCGGGAGATTGGGCCTTGCGGGTCGGGCGTCGTCACCTCGACGTCCGGAACATTAATGTGACCGGGCACACACGTACAGAAGGTTCTGCTGTGCAGAGGATGGAAGTGCGACGACCGGGCCGTGACGTCATATTGCAGAGAACCCCCGTCGCATCAACGCAGCTCACAGCTTCTTCAACCGTCGGTCTTGAAAACGCTCGTTATCAGCGCTACCTTCGTCATAAGGTAAGACCAAAAGAACTTCGCGGGGCTTACGTTCCGCGGGCAACCTGAAAGGACCAACAGGTCGATGAGTGACTTCACGAGTGACTTCACGGATGTGACGTACGAGGTCGAGAACGGACTCGCCTGGATCACGATCAACCGGCCCGAGCGGTACAACGCGTTCCGCGCGAAGACGGTCGACGAGTTGGTGAAGTCGTTCAAGAAGGCGTGGGGCAGCTCCGAGGTCGGGGCGATCGCGCTCACCGGTGCCGGCGAGAAGGCGTTCTGCTCGGGTGGCGACCAGAAGCAGCGCATGGAGACGGGTGACTACGGCCCGTCCGACAGCGGCCTGTTCGAGGTCGAGGCCCTGCACCGCGTGCTCCGGGATGTGCCCAAGCCCGTGATTGCCGCAGTCAACGGTGTCGCCGTCGGTGGCGGCCACGTGCTGCACCTGCTGTGCGACCTGTCGATCGCCGCCGATCACGCCATCTTCGGGCAGAACGGTCCGCGCGTGGGATCGTTCGACGCCGGCCTGGGCACCGGCTACCTCGCCCGTGCGATCGGCGAGAAGCGCGCCCGTGAGATCTGGTTCCTGTGCCGCCGCTACAGCGCGGAGCAGGCCCTCGACTGGGGCCTGGTCAACAAGGTGGTGCCCGGTGACCAGTTGCGCGCCGAGGTCCGGGCGTGGGCCGACGAGATCCTGCAGCTGTCGCCGACGGCGCTGAAGGTGCTCAAGCAGTCGCTCAACGCCGACACCGAGCACTTCATCGCGCAGGGCAACATGGCCTACTCCACGCTGAAGCTGTTCGGTGAGTCCGCCGAGGCCATCGAGGGCATCAGCGCGTTCAACGAGAAGCGTAAGCCCGACTTCTCCAAGTTCCGCGGAGCCTGACCGATGACTTCCGGACGGCGGGGCTGTCTTTCGCCTCGCCGTCCGGCAACTCACTTCCCAGGACCCGTCACAGAGAGCAGTAGGCCACATGCGTTTCACCCGAGAGCAACGAGAGTTCGCGGTCGCCGTTCGCGAGTTCTGCGACGCCGAATGCAAGACCCTCCAGCAACGTGACCTGCTGACCGAGGGCGGCACCCTGGCGAACAGCCAAGTCATCCTCGACAAGTTCGCCGGCCTCGGCTGGCTCGCCGTCTCGCTGCCGGAGGAATACGGCGGGGGCGGCGCCGGAATGGTCGAGGAATGCATCTTCCTCGAGGAATCCGCCCGCGGCCTCGCACCCATCATCGCCTACTCCACCGGACTCACCGCCGCGCAGACGTATCTGCGCTACGGCACCGAGGAACAGAAACGCACCATCGTCGGCAACATGGCCGCAGGCAAGCTCGAGGCGATCGCCCTCAGCGAGCCCGGCGCCGGCTCCGATCTCGGTGGCGTCCGGATCAAGGCGGAACTGGTCGACGACCATTACGTCATCAACGGGCAGAAGACGTGGATCTCCGCGGCCCACATCGCCGAACACATCCTGCTCCTCGCCCGGACCGACAACACCGGCAACAAGCACCAGGGCCTGACCCTGTTCATGGTCCCGACCGACACGCCCGGCCTCCAGATTCACGAAATCAAGACCATGGAAGCCCGGACCTGCAACGACCTCTACTTCACCGACGTCGCCGTCCCGGCGAGCGCTGTCGTCGGCACGCCGAACCAGGCGTGGCGCCACCTCATGCGGGGGCTCAGCGTCGAACGGCTCATCATCGCGGCGATGGCACTCGGCGGCGCCCAGCGCTCACTCGACGACCTGATCGCCTTCGTCACCGAGCGCGAGCAGTTCGGCCACAAGATCAGCAGCTTCCAGGCCATCCGGCACCGGATCGCGGACCTTGCCACCGACATCGCCTTCGCGAAATCCTTCGTGTACGAGGTGGCCGAGCGGATCGACGCCGGCGAGGAAGACAACCTCAACCGCGAGGGCTCGATGGCCAAGCTGAAATGCACCGAGATCGCGAAGAAGACCGCGCTCGAGGCGATGCAGATGATGGGCGGCTACGGCTACACCCGCGAATACGGCATGGAGGAACAGGTCCGCCGCTCCCTGGCGCCGCCGATCTACGGCGGTACCAACGAGATTCAGCGCGAGATCATCAGCAAGAGCCTGGGCCTGTAGCCCTCGTTCCCGACCATTAGGACCAGCGCATGACCACTTCCCCCTTCGCGTCCGACGCCCTCGCGGGCAAGCGCGTGCTCATCACCGGCGGCGGCACCGGGCTCGGTCGCGGCGTCGCCCGGCACCTCGTCGACCACGGCGCCGAAGTACACCTGTGGGGCCGCCGGCCCGCCGTCCTCGAAGAGGCCGCCGCGGAGGCATCCGTCTCCCGGCCGGGCTCGGTGCACTGGCAGACCGTCGACGTCCGCAACGCCGACCTCGTGTCGTCCGCGATGGACGAGATCTGGACGCTCCACGGACCGCTGACGGGCGTGATCAACAACGCCGCCGCGAACTTCATCGCCCCCACCGAATCACTCAGCCCGCGTGCCTTCGAGGCTGTCACGTCGACGGTGATGAACGGGTCGTTCAACACCACCCACGCCGCGGGTCGCCGCTGGATCGAGGGCGGAACCAAGGGCGTCGTCCTGTCCACCCTCACCACCTGGGTGTGGAGCGGTTCCGCGTTCGTCGTCCCGTCCGCGATGGCGAAGGCCGCCGTGCACTCGATGACGATGTCGCTCGCCGTCGAATGGGCCCGCTACGGCATCCGGCTCAACGCGCTGGCCCCCGGGCCGATCCCGACGGACTACGCCTGGGAGATGCTCAACCCCACCGAGAAGAGTGCCGTCGGCGCCACCCAGGCCGACCAGGTGCCCATGGGCCGGATGGGCACCATGGAGGAACTCGCCAACCTCACCATCTTCCTGCTGTCGGACGCCTGCGACTACCTCACCGGCCAGACCATCGCCATGGACGGCGGCCAGATGCTCGCCGGCCCCGGTACTTTCGCCGGACTGACATCGATGAGCAGCGAAGACTGGGCCGCCGCCCGGGAAAAGAGCAAGGCCGCCAGCGAAGCAGCCAAGGCCCAGCGCGGAGTCTGAGCCACACCCGTACGAGGAAGGCCTGCCGACGAGACTCGCATCCGTCGGCAGGCCTTCTCCCGTCTGCCCAGGAGGGACATGACCATCGAGGACGTCACCACGCTCCCGTTCATCGCAACCGGTGCCGAAGCCCTGTTCCAGGTAGCACCCGTCACCGGCGACGCCAATCACGGCACGTCCGTGATGACGACCGGACCGTGGATGGCCGATGAGCGAGGGATGCCGTGCCGCGGCTCTCTCGGTGTCCTGATGGACGACGTGACGGGGTACCCGATCACCGCCCGCGCCCCGGCCGGGCACTGGTCCGTCACGACGGAACTTCACCTCGACTTCTCCCGCAGCCCTGCACTGGACGGTTCTGTCCTGCAGGCGGAAAGCCACGTCGTCAGCGTCGATTCGGACGGCGGCCTGGCAGCCGGTCGGGTCGTCGACGAGTCCGGCCGGGTCGTTGCCCTCGCAAGCGCCCGGCTGCGTTTCGTCGCCGCCGAGATGCCAACGGGTTCGGTGCCCGACGACGTAGGCACCCGAGTGAACGCGACCTCGATCATCGAGTTGCTCAGTGCTCACCACCGACGGGACAACGCCGCTGCCGGCCTCGAACTCGAACCGTCGGAATCGCTACGCAATCCGCTGGGCAACGTCCACGGCGGGGTCCTCCTGTGCGCCTCCGAGATCGCCGGCCACTCCGCGGTGACGCCCGAGGCCGAATTCCAGACGACGTCCATCGCCATGGCGTTCGTGCGGCCCTGCCCGGGCACCGAGCCGATCACCTTCACCCCCAGAGTGATCTACCGCGGCCGTACCTTCGCCGTAGTTCAGGTAGCCGGACGCAATCAATCCGGAAAGACCTGCACCACAGCGACGGTCACGTGTCATCGCATGTGACCGGCCGCTGCGCCGGCGGTCAGGCGCCGGTGCCGCTCATGGCACGCAGCTCGTGCTTGAGAACCTTCCCGGTCGTGTTCCGCGGGAGTAGGTCGACGATGCGCAGTTCGAGCGGCAACTTGTACCGGGCCAGTGCGGCACCGGCGAACTCTCGCAGCTCCTCCAACTCCAGTCGCGCGCCCGGCACGGGGACGACAACCGCCACCACCCGTTCTCCCCAGCGATCGTCGGGGGCGCCGATCACCGCGACCTCGGCAATGGCCGGATGGCCGTACAGCACGCTCTCGACCTCCGCGGGGTAGACGTTCTCACCACCGCTGATGATCATGTCCTTGAGCCGGTCCGCGATGTAGTAGTAGCCGTCCTCGTCCTGGTAGGCGACGTCCCCGGTGCGCAACCAGCCATCCGGGCCAAGTGCGGCGGCTGTTTCCTCGGCCATGTTCCAGTATCCCGGGGTCACGGTGTCGCCGCGCACGCAGAGTTCTCCGCGCACACCGGGCGTCGTCACCACGTTGCCGTCGGCGTCGATCAGCCGGACCTCGTTCAGCATGCCGGCGGTGCCGCAGGACCCGAGCTTGTCGAGCGCGCGATCGGTGCCCAGGAACGTCGCTCCGGTCGCCGCCTCGGTGAGACCCCAGCACTGGCTGACGGGAATGCCCCGTGCCCCATACAGCCGCAACATCGGTTCCGGGACAGGCGCTGCACCCGCGACGATGATACGGACGCTGGACAAGTCGGCGGTGTCGAAACGCTCGTGTTTGCTCGTGAACAGCATCATGGCCGGCACCATGAACAGCGACGTCACCCGGTACCGCTCGATGTCGTCGAGCAATGTCCCCGCGTCGAACTGCTCGTGGACGATGACGTGGCCACCGGCCATCAGCGTCGGGAGCGTCATGACGCACATTCCGCCGGAATGGAAGAGCGGCGCCGACGTGAGCGCGACATGCTCGGCGTTGTAGTTCACCGCCAGCATCCAGTTGACGTTGCTGGTCCACACGTTCCGGTGTGTGAGTATTGCGCCCTTCGGCCTTCCCGTGGTTCCCGAGGTGTACAGGATCAGGGCGGGCGAATCTGCGTCGACGGCAACTTCCTCGACGTGACGTGGACGCTGCGTCAGCAGGTCGTCGATTCCTTCCCAGCCGTCCGCGCCCTCGCCGATCCGCAGCCAGCGCTGCACGCCGAGCCCGTCGCGCACCTCGTCGACGGGGGCGGTGTGCGCCTCGTCGGCGATGAGCAGGCGGGCGTCACTGTCCTGAATGTTGTGCGCGAGTTCGCTACCCGTGAACCGGAAGTTGAGCGGCACGAATACCGCGCCGAGCCGTGCGGTCGCGAAGAGCGCCACCAGGAACCAGCTGTGGTTGAAACCGACGTAGGCCACGCGATCGCCCGCGCGGACTTCGCACGCGGCCAGCACATCGGCGAAGCCTTCGATCCGGTGCTGCAATTCGGCGAACGACAGGGTTTCACCGGCGAAGCTGACCGCCGACCGATCTCCGTCACGCTCGGCGCGGCGACGCAGCCACGTGGCCAGCCCGATCGGATCCATGCACACTTCCCTTCTGAGACAGCGTTGACACAGAGGTCAGACCACGGACGAAGCCAGCCCCGCCGCGCGATGGGCGGCGTCGAGGAAGGAACGCACGAGTGCCCCGTCGCGGTAGTACTGATCGCCGACTCCGGCGACAGCGCGGCGGCGCCCGTACTCGTACAGCACGGCCAGCTTCCACAGGGCCAGGGCCGTGTACCAGTTCAGGTTCGACAGGTCAGCGCCGGTGGCGGTCGCGTACCGCTGGGCCAATTCGTCGCGGGTCGGGTACCCCTCCTCGAGCACGGCCGTACCGAGGTCCTCGGTCGGGGTGCGCTCTTCTCCGTCAACGGGATACGAGGCGAGGAAGTAGCCGAGATCGAACAGGGGGTCGCCGATCGTCGCGAGCTCCCAGTCCAGCACTGCGGCAATGCGTCCCGGTGAGTCGGGCGCGAGGATGACGTTGCCGATGCGGTAGTCGTTGTGGATGATCGCCGCACCGGACTCGGTGGGCACGTTGGCGCCGAGCCACGCGTCGATGTCCGCGAACTCCGGCGGCGGTGTCCCGTCCTCGGCCGCCACCAATTTGCCCATGCGGCGCAGGTGACGCTCGTTGAATCCGTCCGGACGGCCCAGATCACCCAGCCCGGCGGCCTGCCAGTCCACCGCGTGCAGTGCGGCCAGGGTGTCGATCAACGCCTCACCGATGCGACGTCGATCCGCGGGCGCGCTCAGCGCCGACGGTGTCTCGGTAGTGACCACCGGACCCGCGACGTAGTCCATCACGTAGAACGGAACATCGAGCACGTCACCCGTCTGGCCGACGGCGAGGACGTCCGCCACCGGCACCCCACTGCCCGCGAGGCCGCCCACGAGGCGTGCCTCCCGCAGCATGTCGTGGGCGCCCGGCGGCACCGGCGGAGGCGGGGGACGGCGGACGATCACCTGACGGACCCCGTCGGACACCAGGAACGTCAGGTTCGAATGCCCGTCGCCGATCCGGGAAGTCGTGAGTGGGCCGTCGGTGATGCCCCGATCGCGCAGGAACCACTCCAGCGCACCGAGCGTGTCGGGTGTCCAGTCCCAGGTCATGCGCTCGCCTCCATCCGTGTTCTCATTCGTTGATTCCTACTGCCCGGTGAAGCGCGGTTCCCGCTTCTCCTTGAACGCCGCGAGCGCCTCCGGCATGTCGGCGCACCGGGTGAGCAGCGCCTGTCCCCGGTTCTCCAACTCCAGGGCCGCCGAGTACGACGTGACTTCCTGGTTCCGCTGCAGAGCCCGCTTCGACATCCGGACGCCGCCTGGGGAGTTCGAGGCAATGGCCTCGGCCACCGCGACGGCCTCGTCGAACAGGTCCTCGCTCGGCACAACTCGGTTGGCCAGCCCGATTCGGGCAGCTTCCTCGGCGCCGACGAAGCGTGCCGTGTACGCAATTTCTGCCGCGCGGCCCGGCCCGACGAGCCGGGTGAGCTTCCACGACGTGCCCAGTTCACCGACGGACAGGCCGACCTTGACGAACGCCGCGTTGAACTTCGCAGTCGGCGCGACGAGGCGGATGTCGGCGGCGAGCGCGAGAGCCAACCCACCCCCGGAGGCCGCGCCATGGATGGCCGCGATCACGGGGAACGGCAGGTGGTACAGCGCCGCCAACCCCCCGGTTGCGGTCTCCTGGAACCGCAGGAACTCGCGCACACCCATTTCGGTGATGACGGAAATCTCGTCCAGATCGAATCCGGCACAGAACACCCGCTCGCCCGCGCCTCGGATGATCAGCGCCCGGGCGTCCGTGTCACGCAACGCGTACGCGGCGGTGTTGAACTCCTCGAACATCTTCACGGTCATCGAGTTCATCCGGTCGGGCCGGTCGATCGTGAGAACGGCGATCTTGCCCCCGATCACCTCGAGGGTGAGGGTCTCCAGCTGGGGCGGCGTGTAGTTGCTCAGCACCGCTGTATTCTCCCGCGTTTCCGTCTGCGTCATGCCGGTCACCGCCCCGTGAACTTCGGGTTGCGCTTTTCCTTGAACGCGGCCAGCGCTTCGGGCATGTCCTCGCCGCGGGTGAGCAGTGCCTGACCGCGGTTCTCGAGTTCCAGCGCCGCCGCGTACGAGGACACTTCCATGTTCGCGTGCAACGCACGCTTCGACAGCTGCACTCCGGCAGGGGAATTCGCGCTGATCAGGCGGGCCATCGCGAGGGCCTCGTCGAGCAGCGACTCAGCCGGGACGACGGCGTTCAGCAGCCCGAGGGACTCGGCCTCGACGGCCTCGATGAAGCGGCCGGTGTAGGCAAACTCCGCGGCTCGCGCCGGACCGATGAGCCGGGGCAGGTGCCAGGAGGCACCCAGGTCGCCGGCCGACAGGCCGATCCGCACGAACGCCGCGTTGAAGCGCGCCGCCGGCGAGCCGATCCGGATGTCGGCGGCCAGGGACAGGGACAGTCCGCCGCCCGCGGCCGCACCGTTGACGGCTGCGATGACCGGGACGCGGATGCTGCGGATCGCTGCGAGTGCCCGCGCCGCCAGTTCCTGCTGGTCCAGCATGCCCATCGGCGTCAGTGACGACAGCCCCTCGGCGTCGTCGAGGTCGAACCCGCCACAGAACGCCTTACCGGCGCCGGTGAGGATCACGACGCGGAGGTCGTGCTCGTGATCCAGTTGCAGCGCAACCTTCTCCAGTTCGACGAACATGGTGTTCGTCATCGAGTTCATCCGTTCGGGGCGATTCAGCGTCACGACGGCGATGCCGGGTTCCGGCCGCTCGAGCGTGAACGTCTCCCATGTGGTGGGCTCGGTCACGAGTTCACTCCTTCTCAAGTTCGGCGATTCCAGGTGATCGCCGTCAGTGTGTGGTCCGGACGCCGGGCGTCCGGCAGGTCAGGTCTCTGCGGCGGCCTCGCGCACCGCACCCGAGCGCAGCCAGTCGGCGACGCGGCCGGACTCGATCCCCCAGTCGGTCAGGATTTCGGAGGTGTGTTCGCCGGGCACTGGCGGACGGCGGTCCACCGTCGCCGGCGTCCGGCTGAAGCGGGGAGCCGGCGCCGGTTGGACGAGCCCGTCGACATCGACGAACGCGCCGCGCGCGACGTGGTGCGGGTGCGAGGGCGCCTCGTCGACATCCAGTACGGGCGCGATGCAGGGTGTGAGCCCCTCGGCGGCGTCGAGCCAGTCCGTCAATGTTCGGCCGCGCACGGCGTCGGCGAAGATCTTCTTCATCTGCGGCCACTGGGATCGGTCGTTCTGGTCCGGGAGGTCGTCGGGCAGATTCAGCAGCGTGATCAGGTCGTCGTAAAAATGCGGTTCCATCGCGCCGACGGCCAGCCACTTGCCGTCCGCCGTCTCGTAGGCGTCGTAGTAGGGCGCGCCGCTGTCGACGATGTTGGTGCCGCGCTCACTGTCCCACGTCCCGGTCTGCGCGAACCCGAAGAACGGTGTCGCGAGCAGTGCGGCACCCTCGACCATGGAGGCGTCGATCACCTGCCCGAGCCCGGATCGTTGCTTTTCGAAGAGAGCGGACACGATGCCGAGGGCGAGAACCATTCCCCCGCCACCGAAGTCGCCGATCAGACTGAGCGGCGGGGTGGGCGGTTGGCCCTGCCGGCCGATGAGCGACAGGGCTCCGCTCAGCGCCACGTAGTTGATGTCGTGGCCAACGTGCTGGGCGAGCGGCCCGTCCTGCCCGAAGCCGGTCATGCGGCCGTAGATCAGCCCGGGGTTCCGTGCGGCGCAGTCGTCCGGTCCGATGCACAGTCGCTCGGCAACTCCGGGACGGAAGCCCTCGATCAGGACGTCGGCGTCCTCGACGAGCGACAACACCACCTCTGCACCCTCCGGGTGTTTGAGGTCGACGGCGAGTGAGCGACGGCCCCGGTGCAGCAGTTCGGCGCGGAAGTCGGCGTTCGGGCCGACCAACCCGGCACCGACGGCGCGGTCCACGCGAATCACGTCGGCGCCGAGATCTGCAAGGAGCATGGCGCAGAACGGCCCGGGGCCGATCGAACCGATCTCCACCACCTTCAGTCCCGACAGCGGTCCGGTGAACGAGCGTTTCACGCTGCCCTGCGCCATCTACCCGCCTCCCGTCGCTCTTTGGTCCGATAATAATACCTTGGAACCGTTCATGGTGGAATCCCCCGACGGTCGCTTTCGAGCGTGCGCACTGACGACCAGCACGACCGACAGCAGAACCACCGCTCCCCCGACCACCAGCGCGGGAGTGACGGGCTCGGACAGCACGACCGATCCGAGCGCCACAGCCACCAGCGGATTCACATACGTATGGGTGGCAACCAGCGGCAGTGGCGCGTGGTGCAGTAGCCACGCGTATGCGGTGAACCCGACGATCGAACCGAACACCACGAGGTAGCCGAACGCACCCCATGCCCGGGGTCCGATGGCACCGTCCAGGCGTTCTCCCGTCGCGACCGAGGCGAACGCCATCGCCGCGCCCGCCGCCAGAAGCTGATACATCGCACTGACATACACGTCGTGGGGCAGCCAGATCCGCGGCTTGATCCACGACCCGAACGACCACGAGAGACTGGACAGCACGATGACGGCCACACCCACGAGCGGGAGTCCGGACCGGTCACCACCGTGCGGCAGCACCAGGATTGCCAGACCGATCAGCCCCACACCGACGCCGGCCAGCTCCAGAACCTGCGGTCGGTCGCCGGACAGGGCGCGATAGATGCAGATCCACAGCGGCACCATCGCGACGAGGAGTGCCGTCACCCCGGAGGGCACTCCGTGCAGCTGGCCCACCGAGGTCAGGCCGTTTCCGCAGGCGAGCAACAGCACACCCAGGAACGCGGCACCCGCCGTTTCCCGCCCGGTGAGGCGCAGCCGCCGCCAGCCGCCGCGACAGGCCAGGAAGGCGGCCATCAACGCGGCGGCGAGCAAGAACCGTGCGCCCATCGAGCCGAGCGGCGGAACCTCTTCGATCACCAGGCGGATCGCGAGGTAGATCGACCCCCAGATCACGTAGACGAGGAAGAGGGCGAGCGCGATCGCACCCCTTCCGGCACGCCCGGACGACACGACGCTCAGGAGAAGCGCGGAGCGCGCTTCTCGAGGAAGGCGGTGATGCCCTCCTTCGCCTCTCCGTTCTCGAACAGATCCTGCTCCTGGGCGACCTCGAACGCGAAGCCCTCCTCGAGCGGGGTATCGAACGACGCGTCGACCGTGCGGATGACGGCGCGCTGCGCGGGCAACGACATCGTGCACAACTCGGCCGCGAGGGCCAGCGCGGCGTCCGTGGCGGTGCCCGCGTCGACGAGCCGGTCGATCAGACCGATCGCGTGGGCCTCGGGGGCGAGGACCTGACGGGCAGTCAGCATGATGTCCAGGGCGCGGCCGCGCCCCACGAGACGCGGAAGTCGCTGCGTTCCACCGGCTCCGGGAATCAGACCCAGCTTCACCTCGGGCAGCCCGAACTTCGCGTCCGCGCCGCCGACCCGCAGGGTGCAGGCCATGGCGAGTTCGAGGCCACCGCCCAGCGCGAGGCCGTCCACCGCGGCGATCGAGATGCGGTCGGCCGAGGCGAGCCGGTCGAGTGCCCCACGGAGTCGATCACCGTATGCGGTGAAGGACTCGGCGTCCACGGACGACATGTGCTTGATGTCGGCGCCGGCCGCGAAGAAGCCCGGAATGTCCGAGCGGACGACGATCACCTTCACCGAGCCGTCGGCATCGGCTGCGTCGAGTGCGGCGTTCAGGCCGTCGATGATCGGCAGCCCGAGGGCGTTCGCCGGCCGTCGCTGCAACGTGATCGTCATGACTCCGGCGTCGACGTCGCTCCACGCGACTGCGGGCGTTGCGGTTTCCGACATGCACACCATCCTTCTCGGTCCAGTCCCAGGTGAGTGGCAATGTGCGCCCGGGGACGCATTGCCACTCACGTGGGGTATTGACCCAACCATACTAATTGTCGGACCGAAATGGAAGATCAGGGTCGGCGCGGAAACTTCTCGAACTCGGGGCGCCGCTTCGCCTTGTACGCCTCCCGGCCTTCCTTCGCCTCGTCCGTCGAGTAGAAGAGCAGATTCGCATCGTGGGCGAGCTGCTGAATACCGGCCATGCCGTCCTCCGCCGCGTTGAAGCTCGCCTTCATCAGCCGCAGCGCGAACGGCGAGAGCTGCAGCATCTCGCGGCACCACTGCACCGTTTCCCGTTCGAGGTCGGCAAGCGGGACAACGGTATTGACCAAGCCCATCTCACGCGCCTGCTGTGCGTCGTACTGCCGGCACAGGAACCAGATCTCCTTGGCCTTCTTCACCCCGACCAGTTCGGCGAGCAGCCCCGCGCCGTAGCCGCCGTCGAACGACCCGACCTTCGGGCCGACCTGACCGAACCGGGCGTTGTCCGCCGCGATGGAGAGGTCGCAGACCAGGTGCAGGATGTGCCCGCCGCCGATCGCGTAGCCGGCGACCATCGCCACGACCGGCTTCGGCAGGCGACGGATCTGGATCTGCAGGTCGGTGACGTGGAACCGGCCGACACTTCCCGCCTTCCCCGGCTCGGTGAGGTAGCCGGTATCGCCGCGCACCCGCTGATCGCCGCCCGAACAGAACGCGTCGGGCCCCTCCCCCGTCAGCACGATGACGCCGACCGAGGAGTCCTCGCGGGCGTCGACCAGCGCCTCGGAGATTTCCATCAACGTCTGCGGACGGAACGCGTTGCGCACCTCGGGCCGGCAGATCGTGATCTTCGCGATCCCGTCGCCGCTGTGCTCGTATCTGATGTCCTCGAACTCACCCACCGGGGTCCAGGACACGAAATCCGTTGTATCACCGTTGTTCGTCATGCCCCGATCATAGGCACATCTGTAAACGATCGTTACCGTCCGACCCCTGCGAATGCCGAACGCGCGGCCGGATGACTCCAGCCGCGCGTTCGGGAAAGCCTGGAGTCAGGACATCGTCAGACCGCCGCTGACCGAGAGGGTCTGGCCGGTGACGAATTCGGCTGCGTCGGAGGCGAAGTACGCGACCGCGGCGCCGATGTCCTCGGCCTGCCCGAGGCGCTTCATCGGCACGGCGCGGGTCATGCCGCCGATCACCTTGTCGGCGTCCTGGCCGGAGCTGTCGGCGAACTTGCGCAGCGCCGGGGTGTCGGTCGGGCCGGGGCACACCGTGTTCGCGGTGACGCCCTTGGTCGCGATCTCACGGGCGAGGGTCTTGGTGAAGGCGATGATGCCGCCCTTGGCACCCGAGTAGACGGCCTCGAGCGAGGAGCCGACGCGGCCGGCGTCCGAACCGATGTTGATGACCCGGCCGAAGCCGCGCTCGACCATGCCCGGGACGGTCGCCTGGATGACCCGCAGCTGGCCCTTGAAGTTGATGTCGAGGATCCGGTCCCAGAACGCCTCGTCAGTCTTCAGGAACGGCATGAAGTCGTCCCAGCCGGCGTTGTTCACGACGATCTCGACCGGACCGAACAGCTCGGCCACCTGCTTCACCGCGGCCTGCACGGACGCGGTGTCGGTGACGTCGACGGGCACGGCGATCGCCTGGCCGCCGGCGTCGCGGATGCCGGCGGCGGTCTCCTCTGCGACCTCCAGGTTGAGGTCGGCGACCGCGACGCGGAAGCCCGCGGCCCCGAGGGCGTCGGAGATGCCCTTGCCGATGCCCTGCGCACCGCCGGTCACGAATGCAACTCGATTACTCATGTTCTTCTCCGTCTGTGTCTTTCGTGGATTGATGGTAAGCCGACTTCAGCGCGGGCTCGCGGCCCATTCGATGGGGCCCGCAACGATCGAGTGACTGGTGAGCTTGCGGCCCAGCACCGTCTGGGCTTCGCGCGCCGCGTCGATGACGCGGGGAAGGTCGAGACCCGTCTCGACGCCCATTTCGTGGAACATGCTTACCAGGTCCTCGGTGGCGATGTTGCCCGTCGAGCCCGCCGGAACCGGGCAGCCGCCCAGCTCGCCGAAGCTCGATTCGAAGCTCGCGCAGCCCGCTTCGAGCGCCGCGTATGCATTTGCGAGGCCCTGGCCGCGGGTGTTATGGAAGTGGGCGGTCACCTCGACACCCGGCAGCCGGTCGAGTGCCGCGGCGAAGAACTCCGACGCATACGCAGGGTTGCACATGCCCGTGGTGTCGCCGAACCCGATCTCGGTGGCACCGGCCTCCGCGAAGCGCTCCGCCAGATCCAGCACGCGGGTCAGGTCGACCTTGCCCTCGAACGGGCATCCGAACGACGTCGCGATCACCGCGGCGCAGTCGAGCCCCTCGGCGACGATCCGCTTGGCCATGACGTCGTTGTCGGCCATCGTCTCGTCGACGGTGCGATTGACGTTCTTCTTGTTGTGGGTCTCCGACGCGCTGACGAAGATCGCGACCTCGTGGAACTTGTCGCGCACCTTCAGTGCGTTGTCGAGCCCTTTGCTGTTGGGGACGAGCACCATCAGCTTCGTCTCGTCCGGAACGTCGATGCGCGACAGCACCTCGACCCCGTCCGCGAGCTGCGGGATCACGTCGGGCCGCACGAAACTGGCCACCTCGATCCGGGTGAACCCCGCCCGCCCCAGGGCATTGATCAACCGCACCTTGTCGTCGGTCGGAATGTGCTCCGGCTCGTTCTGGAAGCCGTCACGGGGACCGACCTCCCGGATCTGGACCCGCTGGGGACGCGTCATGGCGTCGACTCCTTTCCCCTCACTCCGCTGCGGATGCAAGGTCGTATTCCTCGAGATCGAATTCCAGGGTGGCGCGGTGCTCGGGTGCCGCGACCGCGATCATGCGGCGGGCGCGTTCACCGAGAGAACATCCGCGCAGTGCCGCGACACCGTGCTCGGTGACCACGAAGTCGACGTCGGCGCGGGCGGTGGTGACCGCGCCGTACTGCAGGGCGGTCTTGATCGTCGACTCCCCGCGAGAATCCGCGCGCATCGCGATGATCGAGCGGCCGCCGGTCATCGCCGCGGCCCGCGAGAAGTCCACCTGCCCCCCCACGGCACCCGCGTAGGTGGTGTTGCGCATTTCCGCACCGACCTGACCGGTCAAATCGACCTCGATGGCCGAGTTGATCGACACGAACGAGCGAAGCTGCGAGAGCACGTGCGGCGCATGGGTGTAGCTCGCCGGGCGGAACGCCACCGGGAGGCCGGGCAGCCGGTCGTACAGCGCCGCGGTCCCGAGCGCGGCGCCCGTGATGTGCAGGCCCGGATCGATCTCCTTCCGCGCCCCGGTCAGCACGCCCCGGTCGATCAGCCGGAGCGCCGCGTCGGAGATCATGCCGGAATGCAGCCCGAGGTCCTTGTGCCCCTCGAGAGCGGTGAGAACGGCCGACGGCAGTGTCCCGACGCCGACCTGGATCGTGTCGCCGTCCGCCACGAGATCGGCGACATTCCGCGCGATAGCCGACTCCGCCGCCGCGGGCGCGCGGTCCGGCGCCTCGAGCAACGGCCGGTCCGTCTCGACCGCCGCCGCGAACCGCGACAGCGGAATTCGCGGTGCGCCGAGCGTGACTGGCATCCGCCGGTTGATCTCGGCGATGAGGACCGGGGTGTGGTCGAGGGCGTCCGCGATGTAGTCGACACCGACGCCGAGCGAGCAGTTCCCGGCGGAGTCCGGCGGCGACACCTGCACGAAACCGACGTCGCACGGCAGCCGTCGTTCGGCGAAGAGCCGCGGCAGTGCCCCGTAATGGCAGGGCACGACCTCCAGGCGGGCGAGACGGCGAAGCTCGCCGAGGCCGCCGTAGGAGACGACGGACAACTCGTCGGGCAGTTCGCTCGTCAACCGCCGATCCCAGGTGAGTCCCACGAACGCGCGGACCGGGCCGATCGACGAGACCTGGTCGAGCAGCGCGTGGACGAGCGGGGTCGGTTCCGCGCTCGTCTGGCTCCACCAGATCCCGTCGCCGGGCCGGATGTGCGGTGTCAGGTCGATCATCAGTCGATCCGCTGGATCAGGGTCGCCGTTCCCAGGCCGCCGCCGCAGCACATGGTCACCAGGCCGATTTCGGCGTCGCGCCGCTCGAGCTCGGCGACGATCGTCGCGATGAGCCGGGCCCCGGTCGCGCCGACCGGGTGACCGAGCGCGATCGCACCGCCGTTGACGTTGACCCGGTCCATGTCGGGCTTCAGTTCCCGCTCCCAGGCCAGGACGACCGAGCTGAACGCCTCGTTGACCTCGAAGAGATCGATGTCGTTCATGCTCATCCCGTTGCGGTCGAGCAACTTCCGGGTGGCCGGGATCGGCCCGGTCAGCATGATGATCGGGTCCACTCCGACCGTGGTCTGGTCGAGGATCCGGGCCCGGGCCCGCAGTCCGTGGGTATTGGCCGCCTCGCGGGATGCGAGCAGTACACCGGCCGCCCCGTCCGAGATCGGCGACGAACTGCCCGCCGTGATGCGGCCGTTCTCCCGGAACACCGTCTTCAGCCCGGCCAGGCTGTCGAGGCTCGTGCCGGGGCGGACGGTCTGGTCGCTGGAGCGGGTCTCGCCGGCGAGATCGAGGGGGATCATCTCCGCGTCGAAACGACCCGCCTCGATGGCTTCGCTCGCCAGACGGTGAGAGCGGACGGCGAACTCGTCCATCTCCTGCCGGGAGATCTCCCACCGGTCGGCGATGAGTTCGGCGCTCTCGCCCTGGTTCACGAAGTCGTACCGGTCGCGCAGTGCTTCCGGCCACGGGTCCCCGTACAGTTCGGAGATCTTGGCCGGTGAGTTCATCGGCACGTGGCCCATGTGTTCGACACCGCCGGCGAGGACGATGTCGTGGGTGCCGGAACCGACCAGCGCCGCGCCCATCTCGACCGCGGTCTGTGCGGATCCGCAGCGCCGGTCCAGGACGACGGCCGGGACCTCCGGCGGGTAGCCCGCCTGCAGCCAGGCGTTGCGGCCGATGTTGCGGGACTGTTCGCCGAACGGTGCGGTGCAGCCGATCACGAGGTCTTCGACGACGGCCGGGTCGAGGCCGCTGCGGCGGATCAGGTCGGTGTACACCGCGCCGAGCATGTCGTTGGGGTGGGTGTCGCGGAACCAGCCGCGGTCGGGGTGCGACTTGCCCATCGGGGTGCGGGCGGCTTCCGCGATGACGACCTCGCGCGCGGAACGCTGGAAGGGGTTGCGCTTGTCGGCCATCAGATCACCGTTCCTCCGTCGACGGGCAGTACCTGGCCCGTGATGTACGCAGCGCCGTCGGATGCGAAGAACACGAAGCTCGCGGAAATCTCGTCCGGTTCCGCCCAGCGGCCCAACGGGATCCGCGCGAGTGTCTTGGCGGCGAGCTTCTCGTTGCTGCGGATGTTCTCCGTCATCTTGGTGGCGGCGAGCGGGGCGAGCGCGTTGACCGTCACCTGCTTCTTGGCGAGCTCACGCGCCAGCGACTTCGTGAGACCGATGATGCCAGCCTTCGCGGCACCGTAGTTGGCCTGCCCGATGGTGCCCACCAGGCCGGCCGCGGACGTCACGTTGATGATGCGCCCACTGCCGTCGGTGGGCAGGTACGGGAGAACGGCCTTGCTGCACACGAAGCTGCCGACGAGGTGGATGTCGACGATGCGGCGGAAGTCGTCTTCTTCGAGGTTCGGGAACATCGCGGGCGCGATGGCGCCGGCGTTGTTGACCAGGATGTTGAGCGTGCCGCCGTTCAGCGCGGCGGCCTGCTCCGCCGCAGCGGCGGCCGCCTCGCCGTCGCGGACGTCGAGGGCCGCGGACTTCGCCGAGCCACCGGCGGCGGTGATCTCCGCGGCCACCGCGGCTGCGGCATCGCCGTCGACGTCGGTGACGAGCACGGCCGCACCCGCGCGGGCGTAGGCGTGCGCGACCGACGCGCCGATGCCGCTGCCGGCACCGGTGACGAGGGCGGACTTTCCGGTGAGTTCGAACATCAGTAGCTCCTGGGGAGGCCGAGGACGTGCTCGCCGAGGTAGTTGAGGACCATCTCCTGGCTGAGCGGGGCGATCTTGGTCAGGCGGGCTTCGCGGAAGTACCGGGCCACGTGGTACTCCTCCGAGTAGCCCATCCCGCCGTGGGTCTGCAGGGCGCGGTCGGCGGCCTGGAAACCGGCGTCGGCGCAGAGGTACTTGGCCATGTTGGCTTCACGGGCGCAGGGCTTTCCGTTGTCGTAGAGCCACGTCGCCTTGCGCAGGACGAGTTCCGCGGCGTCGAGTCGGGCGAGCGAATCCGCGAGCGGGAACTGCAGGCCCTGATTCATGCCGATGGGCCTGCCGAACACCTCACGCTCGTTGGCGTACTGGACGCCCCGGCGCAACGCGGCCCGGCCGATGCCGAGGGCCTCCGACGCGACGAGCATGCGCTCCGGGTTGAGGCCGTCGAGAATGTACTTGAAGCCCTTGCCTTCCTCACCCACCCGGTCCTCGACCGGAATCTCGAGGCCGTCGATGAACAACTCGTTCGACGTGACCGCGTTGCGCCCCATCTTCTTGATCGGGCGGATGTCGACCTTCGAGCGGTCCAGGTCGGTGAGGAACAGCGTCAGACCGTCCGTCTTCTTCTTCGCATCCTCGAACTTCGTTGTGCGGGTGAGGAGAAGGATCTTCTCCGACTCCATCGCCTTCGAGATCCAGACCTTACGGCCGTTGACGATGTACTTGTCGCCCTCGCGCCGCGCGAAGGTGGTGATCTTGGTGGTGTCCAAACCGGCGCCGGGCTCGGTGACACCGAAGCAGACGTGCAGATCGCCGTCGACGATCCGCGGAAGAGTGCGCTGCTTGAGCTCCTCCGAGCCGTGCACGATCACCGGATGCATCCCGAAGATCGACAGGTGCATCGAGCTCGCACCGTTCATGCCCGCGCCGGAGGCGGCCACTTCCTCGAGCAGGATCGAGGCCTCGGTGATGCCCATCCCGTGCCCGCCGTACGCCTCCGGCGTGGTGATGCCGAGCCAGCCGCCCTTGGCGAACGCGTCGTAGAACTCGGTGGGGAACTCGTGCGCGCCGTCCTTCTCCACCCAATACTGCTCGTCGAACTTGCCGGCGAGCTCTCGCACCGCATCTCGGATCGTCGCCTGATCCTCGGTCAGATCAAAGTCCACAGCACGTCCCGTCGTCGTTGGTTCCGTTTGGACTTAAATTACTAAAGGACAGACCAAAAAGTCAACGGCCGGTCACCCGGCAGCCGGCAACAGGGGCAAATCCCGTGCAACGCGCTCGTTCCACACGCCCGGACCGCCGAACAACTTCTCGTCGAGCTTGGCGCGCTTGTAGTAGAGGTGCAGGTCGTGTTCCCACGTGTAGCCGATCGCGCCGTGCATCACGAGAGCACTGTCGGCCGCCTGCACCGCATTGCGTGGCACCTGAGCCTTGGCGACGGCGGCATGAATCGCGCGGTCGTCCAGACCGAGATCGACCGACGCCGCGGCATAGTAGGCAATGGACCGTCCCGCCTCGACGGAGACGAGAATGCCTGCCGCAGCGTGTTTCACGGCCTGGAATGACCCGATCGCAACACCGAACTGCTGCCGCTGCTTGCTGTAGTCCACGGCGAGGTGCAGCATGCGGTCCATCGCCCCGAGCGAGTCCGCGGCGACGAGCACGGCCGCCCGCAGTCCGGCGTCCTCGAGAGCGGTTTCGGCCTCGATGTCGAGACGCCGCCCGGTGACGCCGTCGAACCGGACATTCGCGGCCGCGCGGGACGGGTCGAGGAAGCGGTGCTGTTCGACCGTGACACCCGGGTCGTCAATGCGCGCAAGGTACAGCGCAGCGGTGCCGTCGGGGCCGGTCGCTGGGACGACCAGCAGTTTCGCCCGTTCGGCGCCGAGCACCGTGGCGACGCGGCCGCTCAGTGCGCCGCCCTCGTCGGCGCGGACCGAATCGGCGAGGCCGAACGGACGCGTCGCGTCGACGGCCACGGCCGCGAAACCACCCCCCGCCAGCACGTCGGCGGCGACGTCGGCGGGCAGCAGGGGCGCCGCGAGGACGGACGCGGTCCAGGCGCTCGACGGCGCGGCGTACCGGGCCAGCGCCTCGGCGGTCAACGCCAATTCGAGCAGACCACCGCCCTGACCACCGATGTCCTCGGCGAGGCCGGCGGAGAACCAGCCCTCCTCGACGAATTTCTGCTCGAACTCGGCAGGATCACCCGATTCACCCCACTTGCGGACATTGGCCGGAGCGGCGAACCGCCCGAGCCAACCGTCGAGGGCTTCGGTGAACATTTCCTGCTCTTCTGACAGTTCCCAGCGCATACAACTGGTCCTCTCGATGAGACGAAGAATAGGCTGCAAGACGAACGCAGCGAGAACCCAATGGTATATTAGGTCTGACCGTTAGACCAGAGAGGGCGGGGAGCCATGCCAGCAGCCGTGCCGAACACCACCCGGAACGGACGTTCCTCCATCCAGTTGACACCGATGGCGGTACCGAAGGCGTCGGACGTCCTCGCGAACGAGCTGCGCGAGCGCATTCTCAGCGGGGACTACGTCGAAGGCACACCGCTGCCGCCGGAGCGCGAACTCGTCGTCCAGACGAAGATGAGCCGCACCACCGTCCGCGAAGCCCTCCGCATCCTCGAGGTGCAGGGACTCGTGCGCATCAAGGCCGGCCGAGCCGGGGGCGCCTTCGTACAACGACCGGGCGAACAGTCCATGGCAGACACGGTGGCCCTGCTCATACGCGGTCGCCAGATCCGTCTCGCCGCGCTGCTCGAGACCCGCGAGGCGATCGAGCCCTTCTGCGCCCAACTCGCCGCCCGTCACCGCACCGACGAGGATCTCGCACGCCTCGACGCCGCCAACGACGACATCGCGGGCGCGGGCGACAGCCTCGACGCTTTCCTGCAGGCGAACATCGACTGGCACGTCGCCGTCGCGAGCGCCAGCCACAACGAACTGTTGTCGGGCCTGATGATTTCGCTCTCGCGCGCCATCTATGCCGCAACGGAAAACGAAGGCTTCATCGACGACAAGGTCCGCGACATCACCGTCCGCGCACACCGCTCGGTCACCAAGGCCATTCGCGACAAGGACGCCGATGCCGCCGTGCGGCGCATGAGCCGGCACGTCCACTCGTACGCCGAGTCGATCAAGGACTTCGAGGAGCGCACCGACATTCCGCTCGACGACTGAATGTCGCTACAGCATAAATATATTCACTAGTTGCGAGGGCCCCACACCGTGCGGTGTGGGGCCCTCGTCGCGGTCACGTCGCCGAACTGGCGGTGACCACGGCGCGGATCTCGTCCACGGCCTCCGGATTCTCCGCACCCGACAAGTCACCGGGATCGGTACCCAGGGCGGCGGCGCGCACCGCGCGGCGCAGGATCTTCGCCGACCGGGTCTTCGGCAACCGCGATACGCGGTGCACCGCACTGGGCGCGAACGGTTTTCCGAGTTCCGCGGCCACGCTGGCGATCAACTCGGACGAGATGTCCGTGTGGTCATCGGCGTCCCCGCGGGGGACCCAGAACGCCCACACCGCCTCGCCCTTCTTCGCGTCCGGGACACCGACCGCGGCCGCCTCGGACACCGCCGGATGTGCGGTCAGCACCGCCTCGACCTCCGCGGGGGCGAGACGCTTCCCGGCCACGTTCATCACGTCGTCCGAGCGGCCGCGGATGTACCACTGGCCGTCGTCGTCGACGAGGGCGTAGTCGCCGTGCCGCCACATGCCGGGGAACGTCGACCAGTACGCCTCCAGGTAGCGTTCCTCGTCCTTCCACACCCCGCGCGTCATCGACGGCCACGGCTGCCTGCAGACGAGTTCGCCCTGTTCGCCGCGCAACGACCGTCCCGCGTCGTCGACGACGTCGACGTCCATCCCGAGCGACGGCCCGCCCAGCGAGCAGCTGTGGATCGGCTCCACTGGGTACGGCGCCAGGAACGAGCCGCCCACCTCGGTGCCGCCGGAGAAATTGATGACCGGAACGCGGCCCCCGAACACATCTTGTGCCAGCCAGTCGTACGAGTCCGGATCCCACGGCTCGCCGGTCGACCCGATCGTGTGCACGGACGACAGGTCGTACCGCGCCGCGACGTCCGTATCCCTTCCGCGCAGGGTACGGATCAATGTCGGCGAGACGCCGAGCATCGTCACCCCGTGCCGCTGCGCGAGGTCCCACAACCGGTCGGTGTCCGGCACGTCCGGCGAACCCTCGTACAGCACGAGGGTGCCGCCGTTGGCGTGGGTGCCGACGATCGACAGCGGCCCCATGATCCAGCCCATGTCGGTGATCCAGCAGAACACCCCGCCGGGCGTGAGGTCGAACGAGTACGCCACCTCGCTGGCTGTCTTCACGAGGAACCCGGCGTGCGTGTGCACGGCTCCCTTCGGCTTGCCGGTCGTGCCGGACGTGTACGCCAGCGCGAACGGCTCACTCGCGTTCATCGCCTCGACCGGGCCCGGATCGCCGCCGTTGCCGAGCAGCTTCGCCCAGGAAATGTCGCGGCCGGTGGATTCTACGTCGGCGCCGACGTTCTCGACCACGACGACCGATTGCACCGTCGGGCAGACGGCCAGCGCTTCGTCGAGTGCCGGCTTCATCGTGACGGTCTTGCGACGCCGCACAGTTCCGTCCGCGACGATCACCACCTTGGCGTCCGCGTCCTGGATGCGGGACGCGATCGCGCTCGGCGCGAATCCGGAGAAGAGCGGCACGAGGACCGCACCGAGCCGCGCGACCGCGTACACCGACACGACCGCCTCGGGGATCATCGGCAGGAACAGGGCTACGGCGTCCCCCCTGCCGACGCCGAGCTCCCGCAGCCCGGCCGCGGCCCGCTCGGCGTCCGCCGCGAGCTCGCGATACGACACGCTGCGGACGGTGCCGTCCTCCGCCTCGTGCGCGACCGCGGTCCGATCGGCGGCCGCCGGGTCGGCGAGCCACCGCCCCAGACACGCGTCGACGACGTTCGCCCTGCCCCCGACGAACCAGTCCGGGTGCTCGATTCCCCGGGAGGTGTCGAGAACCTCGCGGTACGGGGTCTGGAACGGCAGGCCGAGATCGCGGACCACCGCGTCCCAGTACCACCGCACATCGGCGACGGAACGGGCACGGAGTTCACCCAGGCCCGAGAGCCCGTGGGCGCGGGCGAGCCGGGTGACGTTGGCGTTCTCGACGTACTCGTCGGTGGGGCGCCAGGTGTAGTCGGACACGGTCAGCTCCTCGGCATGTCGAGCATGCGCTCGGCGACGATGTTGCGCTGGATGAAGGTGGAACCGCCGGCGATGGCGGTGCCGCGGGCCTGATACGCGAGCCGTTGCCACCGCGCAGTCTTCTGCGGCTCGTCGTCGAGGGCGAATTGCCCGCCCACCGGTTCGAGGGACAGCCGGAAGTCGGCCAGTTCCTCGACGAGGGGGCAGAAGAACAGCTTGCCGATCGAGGTGACCGGCCCCGGCGGGCCATCGTTGGCCGCGAGGGTGATGACGCGCTGACCGATGAGGTAGTGCACGAGGGCCCGGCCGTAGAGATCGGCGACCTTCTGCCGGATCACCGGATCCTCACCGAGCGGGCGGCCCGCGTCGTCGGTCATCCCCGCGATGTCGGTGACGATGTCGTCGACGGCCCGTTTCGTGTTGACGCGGCCCGTCGCGATCGCCACCCGCTCGTAGGCGAGCGTGCCCATCGCGACCTTCCAGCCGCCGTCGACGTCCCCGACGACGAGGTCGTCGGGGATGAACACGTCGTCGAGGAACACCTCGTTGAATTCCGCCTCGCCGAGCATGTGCGCAAGCGGGCGCACGGTGATGCCCTCACTGTCCATCGGGACGAGGAAGTAGGTGATGCCCTTGTGCCGCGGGCCGCCACCGGTACGGGCCAGCAGGATGGCGTGGGCGGCGATGTGCGCGCGGCTGGTCCAGATCTTCTGCCCGTTGACCTTCCAGCCCCCGTCCACCTTCGTGGCCTTGGTGCGCAGCGACGCGAGGTCCGATCCGGCGTCCGGCTCGGAGAACAGCTGGCACCAGATTTCCTCGCCGGTCAGGATGGGCCGGAGGAACCGTTCCTTCTGGGCGGGTGTCCCGAAGTCGATGATGGTCGGGCCGGCGAAATCTTCGCCGATGGTGTTGAGGCGCTCCGGCGCTCCCACGCGGTCCATTTCTTCGGTGAAGATGGCCTTGCGGATCGGGTCGGCAGCTTGACCGCCGTACTCCTGCGGCCACGACATCCCGCCGTAGCCGGAGTCGAAGAGCAGTCGCTGCCATTGCTGCCAGAACGGCACCTTGTCGACCAGGTCGACCGGTTCCGGCCACGGCAGCGTCGGGACCGCTTTGTCGGCCCACTTCCGGACTTCTGCACGGAATGTGGCCTCGTCTGGGGAATCAGCGAGCTCCATTGCACCCTCCTCACGAATTTAGGCTCAATGATACTATAGGTCAGTCCAAAAAGGAGGCCCGGATGTCAGACCCACTCCCCGCCGGCGTCGTCGACCGCGTCGAATACGACGTCGAACGCGGCAAGATCCGCGAATTCACGCGCGCGACGTTCACGACCGACCCCGTGCACACCGATCCGGCCGCCGCGCGCGACGCCGGATTCAGCGATGTGCCCGCGACTCTCACGCACACCGTCGTCGCCGGACACCTGCGCGATCAGCGTGCGTTCGTCGACTCGCTGGGCCTGGCCCTCGCGCGGGTGGTGGTCGGTTCGGTCACGTGGACGTACCTGCGACCGCTCACCGCCGGCGACCACGTGGTCGGCACCCGCCGCGTCGTCGACGACGTACAGCGAGAAGGCAAGCGGGGCGGGACGATGCGCGTCGTGACCCTGGAGACCGAGTACGTCGACGCCGATGGTGAACCCGTGGTGCGGCTCGAGGAAGTCCTGATCGAACGAGGAGAGCAGCGATGAGAACTCCGGCCAAGGTCCGCGTCGGCGATGCCCCCGACACCCGGGTGGTCGGCCCTATCAGCCAGACCGACATCGTCCGGTTCGCCGGCGCCGGAGGCGATTTCAATCCGCTGCACCACGATCCCGGCTTCGTCGCCACCTCGGGTTTCCCGGGGGTGATCGCGATGGGGCAGATGCAGGCCGGGATTCTGGCCGGGTGGCTGTCCGACACGTTCGGCGTCGAGCATGTGCGCTCCTTCGGTGTCCGGTTCGTCGCCCCGGTCTTCCTCGGCGACACCCTGACCGTGGGCGGCACGGTCGCGACGATCACCGAGGCGAATGGTGAGTCGCTGGCGACCCTCGATCTCGTCGCCTCCGGCACCAAGGGCCCGGTCGTCACCGGATCGGCGACGGTCGTGGTGGCCGCGACCTGATCATTCACCTCGAACTACGAGAAAGGGGGCGAAGCCGATCGGCTTCGCCCCCTTTGCCTTCCGATCAGCTGACGGATTGCGCCCGCTGCTGCCGGTCTGCCTCGATCTTCGCCGCGATCTGCGCACGGAGCACGTTCTTCTGGATCTTGCCCGTGGCCGTCGTCGGCAGCGCCTCGACGATCTCCAACCGCTCCGGAACCTTCTGAATCGCCACCCCCTGCTCGAGCAGGTAGGTCTTGATCTTTTCGAGCGTGATGTCGCCGTAGCCGGGCGCGGCGACGAGGTAGAGACACACCGCCTCCCCGAGTCGCTCGTCGGGCATCGCGACCGCGGCGACACCACGCACGGCGGGATGCGCCGCCAAGAGATCCTCGACTTGACGGACACTGATGTTCATGCCGCCGCGGATCACGATGTCCTTGGTGCGGCCGGTGACGCGCACGTAGCCGTCCTCGTCCATCCGGCCGAGATCCCCGGAGAGGGAATACCCGTCTGGAGTGAACAGCTTGGCCGTCTCCTCGGGATTGTGGAGGTACCCGAGCATGTGCATGGCGCCCTTGTAGGCGATGTCACCTTCCTCACCGCGCGGAACCTCGTTGCCGAGTTCGTCGACGACCTTCACCGACTGCATCGGCAGCGGACGCCCGTCCGAGGTGAGCGACCGCTCGGGCTCGTCGTGCACCGTGCACATGGTGGTGGTGACGTTTTCCGACCGGCCGTACAGGCTCAGTACCTGCAGGCTCGGGAACAATTCGGCCGCCTTGGTGACGAAGCTGGCGGGAATCGGGGCGCCGGCCGCCACCCACAGCCGCATGCTGCTGATGTCGTGCACAGCGGGGTCGTAGGCGTCCATGACCATCTGCAGGAACGTCGTGGCACTCACCGCGACCGTGCACCCGCGTTCCTTGATCTGCGCCATCCCGCGGACCGGCTCCCACACCTCGATGAGATGCGACGCCGCTCCGTGCATGAGCGGAAGGACGATGCTGGTGACCAGGCCGGTGGTATGCGTGATCGGCGAAGGGCCGAACTGCACGTCGTCGGGCGTGTAGGCGAACCCCTTGGCCAGCAGGCGGGATCCACAGGCGAACGTGTTGAACGTGTGGATGCAGCCCTTGGGCCGGGACGTGGTGCCACTGCTGTAGACGATGACGAACGGCTCGTCCGGCCCGACACCGGGCCCGAGTTCGGCGATCGCCTCCTCGGGTCCGATCTCCGCGAACAGCGACTCGAACGACACCGCGCGGTTCGGCAGGTCGCCACTCCCGCGGACGACGACCACGTCCTCGAGCGAGTCGACGGCACCCAGGATCTCGGTGTACATGCCCGCGTAGTCGAACTTCTTGAAACTCTGCGGCGTAATCGCCAGCCGCACACCGGCATTACCCAGGATGTATTCGACGTCGTCGCGGCGGTAGATCGGCATGATCGGCACCAGGACCGCGCCCAGGCGCGACAACGCCACGGCGATGATCGCGAATTCGATCCAGTTCGGAACCTGCACCGACACGCGGTCGCCGACGGTGATCCCGTGGCGCCGCAGTCCCACGGCCAGGCTCAGCGCCCTGTCCCGCAACTGCCGGAAGGTGATGCCGCCGCTGGTGTCGCCGGTCAGAAAGACACGGTCGCCCCGCTCGGCAACCTGGACCTCGAGCATGTCGAAGAAGGTGTCGCGGTGCCACTGCCCGGTGGCATAGAACTCTCGGATCTGTTCGTCCGAATAGCGATCGGTGACCGATGCGAACGCCATGGGATGCCTTCCTCTGAGCGCAGATATGACGAGGGAATAAAAGACTCTGTGTTGGCCCTCACAATATAATGGTTAGACCGAAAGTGCAACGAATTCGGTCCCGGTGTTCAGCGCATGCTCCATACAGGAGAACGCTTTTCGCGGAACGCAGTGACCCCCTCGACGATGTCCTCGGTCGTGAACGCGAGAGCGAGCTGCGACTGCAGCGCCGTGAGAGCGTCCGGCAGAGACATGTCGCGCGTGTTGTTGATCGCCTCCTTCCCGAGGCGCATCAACAGTGGCGACTTGCCCGCGAGCCGGCGGGCCCACGCCCGGACCTCCGCCTCGAAGTCGTCGTCCGGGATCACCCGGTTCACCAAACCCAGCTCGAGCGCGTCCGCGGCCGTGATGAGCTCGCCGTACATCATCAGCTCGTTCGCCTTGAGTCGCCCGACGTTCCGGTAGATGAGCGCGGAGATCATGAAGGGAAAGACACCGACGTTGATCTCCGGGCACCCGAACCGGACCGACTCCTTGGCGAGCACGAAATCGCACGCCAGCGCGAGCCCGAACGCGCCGGCCAGCACGTCACCGCCCGCGGCGCAGATCACCGGTTTCCCGAGACCAGCGATCAGTTGATACAGCCGCGGGAAGCGATCCAGCCCGGCATATTTGACGATCGTGGGCGTCTCGCTCGCGAACGCCTTGAGGTCGCCACCCGCCGAGAAGATCTTCTCGTGCGACGACGCCAGCACGACGACCCGCACGTCGCCGTCGTCCCGGGCGCGTTCGAGCGCGGCGAGAAGCTCGTCGAGCAGGTCGTCGGACAGCGCGTTGCGGGTTTCGGGGCGAGCGAGAGTGAGGACGGCGACATGCTCGTCGACGTCGTATCGCACGGGGTGCGCCATTAAGCCGCTCCTTCCATTTTGGTCGTACCATTCGACCCTAGTATGGCGGCCGCATCCGAGACAAGAACCTTCTCGGACCACTTTCGCGGAATGCGTGACGTATTTGGACTGACCATATACATTGGAGTCAGGCCGCGGGCGGTGCAGCAACGTCCCAGGTGACACCTTCTCTATACTGTGCGTTGTGTCACAGGAACGGACGACGGTGTCGTCGTCATCCGTGCGGCGGCCACGGCGCGAGGAGTGGTGAGTGGTCATTTCGACGAGTTCGTCCGAGCTTGCCGACCAGGCGGTTGCAGAGTTGCAGGACCTTCTCGGCAACGAGCCGAATCTGATCCGCCTGGCGGACGGCGAACCCGACCTCACGGTGATTCGTGCGTTCGCGGCCCGGAAGTTGCGTGAGGGCGTCGACTCCTCCGAGCGCACCCTGCGCCTCGCAGAACTCGTGACAGAACTCGACGCCGCGAGTCGCGACGACATCGCCCGCCGACTGAGCGTGCACACCGCCCAGTTCGAGGCACTGCAGCGGGTCGTCCGTGCGCTCGATGCCGGTGCGGATCGCCTCGCCGACGTCGTGACCCAGGAACTGTGCACGAGCCTCGGATACGGCAAGGCGATGTTCTCCGTGGTCCGCGGTTCCACCTGGTCTCCCATCGCGTTAGCCGTCAACCCGGAACTGACAGGGGACTTCCACGAACTCGCCACGGCAATCGACGGACGCGAGATCGCGCTGCGCGAGGCACCGCGCGAGGCCGAACTGGTCCGCCGGCGCCGACCGTATGCCGTGGACGCCGTCGACACCTACCGGCACACGTACCGCCCGCTGATCGATCTGTCGCGGCCCGCCGGATACCTCGCCGTGCCGGTCGTCGTCGACGCCCGCGCGGTGGCGATCATCCACGTCGACCGCCAGAGCGACAGCCTGTCCGACACCGACGTCCACCTCGTCGCGGTACTGGCCGGCGCCTGCGCCTCATCGAAGGAACGCGCCGACCTGCGGCGGCAGATCTCCACCCGCAACGAGCACGTCGACGCCGAGATACAGCGGCTCACCCAGGCACTGCGGCACCTCGAGCAGCCCCTGACGATGCCGGAGGTCGCCACCTGCGACCTTCCCCGGACCGACGCATCCACCGAATCTCCGCAGACTCCGGTCATCCCGCG
Source organism: Rhodococcus mengyinensis (assembly GCF_048381435.1). NCBI lineage: Bacteria > Bacillati > Actinomycetota > Actinomycetes > Mycobacteriales > Nocardiaceae > Rhodococcus > Rhodococcus mengyinensis. The sequence goes on from NZ_JBLWIT010000148.1 coordinate 178,511, forward strand.
CGCGCATGCGCTGACCGCGCGCGAACGCGAGGTGCTCACGTTGATGGCCACGGGGGCGACCAACGCCACCATTTCCCGTCGGCTGTGCATTTCCGACGGCACCGTCAAGTCCCACGTCCAGCGGATCTTCAAGAAACTCGGCGTCTCCACGCGGGCCGAAGTGGCGGCGCTGTGCGCCAACGCCAAGACGGTGTGCGGTGGCTGACGCTCCCCACCCCGAACCGCACACGGACGAGAACACCACGGACACCGATCGCGCCATCGCGGACATCCTCGCCGAAATGCGCACGGCCACTTCGGAGCACGCCGTCGAGCTCGGAAGGCGTCTGGTCGATCTCCTCGATCGCAGGAACGCACTCGCTGCGACGCGCACCGCCGACATCGCTGCAATTGCGGAAGGTATCGATCGCGCCGTCCACGCACTCGACGACGCCGCCTCGAGTGCGGAACTCATGCGGCGAGCGTGTGAGCGCGCCGCCGAACTCTGCTCCGCGGACAAGGTGGTCCTCTCACGCCTCGACGGCGACCGGATCATTCCCGTCGCCGCGTTCAGCGCCGACCCCGACACGACGCCCGCTCTGCCCGCCGGGTTCGGTCTCCCGGCAGGTTCACCCGAAGCACGTGCCCTCGAGACGAACACGGTCACGGTCGGTTCCCAGATTCCCGCCGAGCTGCGAGAGACGCTGGGCGCGAACGGTTTCACCATCGTCCCCGTCGTCGTCGACGGGACCGCTGCCTCGCTCCTTCACGTCGGCGCAGTGCTGGACGGGTCCAGGCGCCACGCCCTCGGAGTGTTCGCCGTAGTGCTCGGCGGGCACTTCGAGCGAGTCGGTCTGGAGTCGCGTCGCGAGCGTCAGACTGCGCTCTTGCGCGAAAGCGCCCGGCGGTGGACCGGCGACGACGCGCCACCTTCCCACGGCGCCCTCGATCTCGCTCCGTCGCAGGCCGACCGCGACGCCGCCGAGCAGCGCCTGCTCGAACCACTGACCGAACGCGAAGCTGACGTCGTCCGATTGATTCTCACCGGGGCGTCGAATTCCGCGATCGCCGCCGAACTGGTCATCACCGTCGATACGGTCAAGTCCCACGTGAAACGCATCCTCCGCAAACTCGGCGCGACCAACCGCGCCGAACTGATCGCGAAGTATCAGTCCCCGGCCCGGTGAACCCGCCGGACCGGTCAGGCGTCCGAGGACGGCACGGTCACCGTGACGGTGTCCACGTCCGGTGTCAGGACGAGCTGGCAGGCGAGACGCGAACACGGCTGGACACCGTCGAGGAACTCGAGGAGGTCCTGTTCCTCCAACGTCGGCTCGCCGAACGCCGCACTCGCATCGTCGTCCAGGTACACGTGGCAGGTGGCGCACGAGCAGCTACCGCCGCATTCGGCGACGATGCCGGGCAGGTTGTTGCGTACCGACCCGTCCATCACGCTCTGGCCGGCGGGGACGTCGACGGACGACGTCGAGCCGTCTGGGAGTTGGTATACGACGGTGGGCATGGCGATCTCCTTCGGGTTGACCGGGTGAACGTCAAAATTGTGTCGCCGGTCACTGTCCGGGTGCATCACCACTTCGACTGATTACCCCCCTCCAGTGGGGTGATTCTCGGCGTCTACACAGGCGGCGACGACGGGGTGACGCGGCACACATCCCCCGTTAGGTGGACAACTATCGATCGATGGTGTGATGCCCCTCACTCTCGCAGCTGACAGGCTGAAGTCACTCCAGTCGGCGAGGGCGCCGCGACAGACGGCGCCGGAACTCACTGCACCACGAAGGGGAATTGATGAGCACTACAGAGCAGGTAACGGAACTGATTCCGGACGCCGTCGCCCGTCAGATCGTTTTGCCGGAGGGTCACCGGGACAACGACGCGTTGTTCGAGGCCTACCGCTGGCTACGGGAGAACAACCCCCTGGGCCGCGCCGAAGTCGAGGGCTACGACCCCATCTGGTTGGTGAGCAAGCACGCCGACATCATGGAGATCGAACGCCAGCCCGACATCTTCACCAGCGCGGGCGGCGAGGACAAGGGCTCCGTCAACCCGATCCTGGCGAACCAGGCCGGCGACCAGTTCACCAAGAGCATCAACAACGGCAGCCTTCGCATCCTCGAGACCCTCACCTACCTCGACCCGCCGGAGCACACCGCGATCAAGGACATCGCGCTGGACTGGTTCCGGCCGACCAACCTCGCGAAGTGGGAAACGGTCATCCGCGACCTGGCCAAGGCCGCCGTCGGCAGGCTCCGCGAGACGGATGGGCGGATCGACTTCGTCAAGGACTTCGCACTCCACTACCCCCTGCACGTCATCATGAGCTTGTTCGGGGTGCCCGAGGAAGACGAGCCCCGGATGATGGCGCTGACGCAGGAGTTCTTCGGCACCGCCGATCCCGACGCCGTTCGTGAGGATGTCGAGCCGCTCACCCCGGACGCAGCTGCGAAGCAGTGGGTGGCCACGATCCAGGACTTCTACGCCTATTTCGAGCGGCTGCTGCAGGACCGGCGGGCCAACCCGAAGGACGACCTCGCGACGATCATCTCGGTGGCACGCGACGAGAGCGGCGAGTACTACCCGAACGAGGTGGCCTACGGCTACTTCATCGCCATCGCGACCGCGGGTCACGACACCACCTCGAGCACCCTCGCAGGCGGCATTCTCGAACTCGGCCGCAACCCCGAACTCCTCGCGAAGGCGAAGGCGGACCCGGCGCTCGCGCCGCACATCGTCAACGAATCGCTGCGCTGGGCGTCCCCGGTGAAGCACTTCATGCGCCAGGCGACGCAGGACTACACGCTGCGCGGTCGCGAGATCAAGAAGGGCGACCGCTTCATGCTGCTGTACCAGTCGGGCAACCGCGACGCGGACGTCATCCCGGACCCCGACACGTTCGACATCACCCGCAGGCCCAACAAGCACATCGCGTTCGGGTACGGCCCGCACATGTGCATCGGTCAGCACCTGGCGAAGCTGGAACTGCGGATCATGTTCGAGGAACTGCTTCCCCACATCGAGTCGGTCGAGTTGGTCGACGACACCAAGATGATTCAGACCAACTTCGTCGGCGGGCTCAAGAACATGCCCGTCCAGATCGAGTTCGCCCGGTAATCATGGTCACGTCACAAGCCACACCCACCGTGGTGATCGTCGGCGCCGGGCATGCCGGCGGCACTCTCGCCGGCATGCTGCGGCAGCAGAAGTTCGACGGTCGGATCGTCCTGTGCGGGGACGAAACCCATCCGCCCTATCACCGCCCGCCGCTGTCGAAGAAGTACGCCGACGACGAGTTCGTCCAGTGGCTCAAGCCGGAATCGTTCTACGCCGACAACGAGATCGACACGCTGCTCGGTGATCCGGTCGTCCGGATCGACCGGGACGCGCGAACCGCGACGACGGCGTCCGGTGACATTCTCGAGTACACGACGCTCGTTCTCGCGACGGGCGCCGCGCCGCGGACACTGACGCTGCCGGGGAGCGATCTCGAGGGTGTGCTCAGCCTGCGTACCCTCGCCGACGCCACGCAGTTACGGGAGGCCGTGCACACCGGATCGACTCTCGCCATCATCGGTGGTGGGTACGTCGGACTCGAGGTCGCCGCCTCGGCCCGCGCCCGCGGATGCGAGGTCACGGTGATCGAACGGGAAGACCGGGTGCTGGCGCGGGTGGCCAGCCCGGAACTGTCGACGGTCCTCACCGAGTTCCACCGGGACCGCGGGACCCACATCCGCACGGGCGCGGAGGTTCGGGAGATCACCGGGAGGGCGGGTCGAGTCGACGGTGTCGTGCTCGGCGACGGAACCGAAATCCCCTGCGACCTGGTGCTGGTGGGTGTCGGCGCGATCCCGAACGACGCTCTCGCACGCGAATCGGGCATCGACTGTCTGGCGGGCATTGTGGTCGACGGTTCGGCACACACCTGCGATCCGAACGTCCTCGCGATCGGTGATGTGACCTACCGCCTGCACGACACGCTCGGCAAGATGGTGCGGCTCGAAAGTATCCCCAGCGCAGTCGAACAGGCGAAGCAGGCGGCGGCAGTCATCATGAATGCGCCCCTGCCGCCGCACGAGGTTCCGTGGTTCTGGTCCGACCAGTTCGACCTGAAGATGAAGATGGCGGGGATGGTCGGCCCGGACACCCGGGCGGTCCTGCGAGGCAGCCCGTCCGAGTCCTCCTTCGCCCTGTTCCACCTCGACAGCGACGGGATACCTGTCGCCGTCGAGACCGTCAACGCCGCAGCAGAATTCATGGCAGGCAAGAAGTTCATCGGCAACCGCACCAAGATCGACGCCACTGCTCTCGCCGATCCCGTCATCTCGTTGCGGGAGACCGTTCTCTGAGTATCTCGATTCCGGCCGGCCCTTCCCGGGCCGACCCACAAGACATGGAGTATGTGATGATGGAAGCACTCGCAGCAGTCGCGCGAGAACCGCACACCGAGTTCACGCTCGAGCCGATCACCATCGACGGACCGAAGACCGGCGAGGTACTCGTCGAGATCGAGGCCGTCGGCATCTGCCACACCGACCTCGCCGCCCGCGACGGCGCCCTCCCCACCGCACTGCCCGCCGTCCTCGGCCACGAAGGCTGCGGCATCGTCCGCGAAATCGGCGACGGCGTCACCAAGGTCGCCCCCGGCGACCGCGTCGCCATCACCTTCAACAGCTGCGGCACCTGTCCCTCGTGCACCACCGGGGCACCGTCGTATTGCCACCAGTTCATGCACCTCGCCTACGACGGCGTCCGCGACGACGGCACCGGCCCGATCACCACCCCCGACGGCGAATCCCTGACCGGCCTGTTCTTCGGGCAGTCCTCGTTCGCCACCTACAGCCTCGCGTTCGAACGCAACGTCGTGAAAGTGCCCACCGACATCCCCGCCGAACTCCTCGCACCGCTGGGCTGCGGCATCCAGACCGGCGCCGGCGCCGTGATGCGCTCCCTGAACTGCCGGCCCGGATCTGCGATCCTCGTCGCCGGCGCCGGATCGGTCGGCCTGGCCGCCGTCATGGGTGCCGTCGTCCAGGGCTGCACCACCATCATCGCCGTCGAACCCCACCAGTCTCGTCGTGACCTCGCCCTCGAACTCGGCGCCACCCACGCCCTCGACCCCGCCGCCGGCCCGGTCGCCGAGCAGGTCCGCGCCATCATCCCCGCCGGCGTGGACTACGCGATCGACACCTCCGGCGTCCCTGCCGTGATCGAATCGCTCGTCGGCTCCATGACCTTCCACGGCAAGGTCGGCCTGATCGGTGTACCGGCCGACCCCGAATCGTCCGTGCCGCTGAACATCATCAACTCCCTCGCCATGGGCCTGACCATCACCGGAATCATCGAGGGCGACAGCGTCCCCGACGAGTTCATCCCAGAACTCGTCGAGCTGTACAAGGCCGGCCGGTTCCCGCTCGACAAACTCGTCACCACGTTCCCGTTCGCGAAGATCAACGACGCGATCGACGCCCAGCACCGCGGCGAGGTCCTCAAACCCGTGCTCGTGCAGGACTGACACCCCCTCACCGAACCTCCCCAGAAGGACACCCGATGACGATCGACTACACCGATCTCTACATCCGCGGCGGATGGGCCAAGCCGTCCGGCGCCTCCACCATCCCGGTCATCTCCCCCACCACCGAACAGCAGATCGGCTCGGTCCCCGAGGGCGCCGAGACGGACATCGACGACGCCGTCGACGCCGCACGCGCCGCACTCGCCGAGTGGGCGGCATGGAGCGCAGCACAGCGCGCCGAGGTGCTGGGCCGCTTCGCCGACGAACTCGAATCCCGCGCCGAGGACACCTCGACACGCGTGAGCAGCCAGAACGGCATGCCCATCACCCTCGCCCGGCAGTTCGAGGGCGGCTTCCCACCTGTCTTGCTCCGCTACTACTCCGAGATGGCGGCGAAGCAGGAAGACGAGATCCGGCCCGGCATGCTCGGCGGATCCACCCTCGTCACCCGCTCCCCGATCGGCGTCGTCGGGGCCATCGTCCCGTGGAACGTGCCGCAGGCCATCACGTTCCTCAAACTCGCCCCCGCCCTCGCCGCCGGGTGCACCGTCGTCCTCAAGCCCTCCCCCGAGACCGTGCTCGACGCGTTTCTCATGGCCGAGGCCGCCATCGCCGCGGGACTGCCCGCCGGTGTGCTGAACATCGTCCCCGGCGGCCGCGAACTCGGCGCCTACCTCGTCGCCCACCCCGGCATCGACAAGGTGTCCTTCACCGGCTCCACCGGGGCCGGCCGCGCCATCGCCCGCACCTGCGGCGAACTGCTCCGGCCCGTCACCCTCGAACTCGGCGGCAAATCCGCCGCCGTCATCCTCGACGACGCCGACCTTGCCGCGAACCTCGAATCCTTCTACGCCGCAACCCTCCTCAACAACGGCCAGATCTGCTGGCTCGGCACCCGCGTCCTCGCACCCCGCTCGCGGTACACCGAGATCGTCGACACCATCACCGACCTCGCCAGGGGCCTGTCGGTCGGCGACCCGCTGTCCGACACCACCCAGATGGGTCCCCTCGTCTCCGCCCGGCAACGGCACCGCGTCGAAAGCTACATCGACAAGGGACGCTCCGACGGCGGCCGCGTCACCACCGGCGGCCGCCGACCCGACAACATCGACCACGGCTGGTTCGTCGAACCCACCGTCTTCGCCGACGTCGAAACCGGCCACACCATCGCCCAGGAGGAGATCTTCGGCCCCGTCCTCTCGGTCATCCCCTACACCGACGAGGCCGAAGCCATCGCGATCGCCAACCACTCCGACTACGGACTCGGCGGCTCCATCTGGACCGCCGACCCCGACCGCGGCGCCGCGTTCGCCCGCAACGTCGCCAGCGGAACCGTCGGCATCAACGGCTACTCCAACGACCCCACCGCACCCTTCGGCGGCATCAAGGACAGCGGCCTCGGACGCGAACTCGGACCCGAGGGACTCGCGAGCTACCAGCAGCTCAAGAGCATCTACCTCGACGTTCGATGACCCGGTCGGNTGCGACATCCGCACGGCCGCACCCCCTCACCCAGACAGAAGAACGGAGACGCGGTGACGAAGGACGAATTCACCATGCTCGACTTCGCGGTCAAGTGGGCACCCTTCGGAGGCGGAGACGAACACATCCTGCCCGAGTTCGGCGTCCTCCCCACCGTGTTCTACCGCAGGTTGCAACGTCTCCTCACCCGCCACCCCACCCTCAACGACAGCGTCCGGCGGCGGCTCGACGAACTGTGCACTGTGAAACTCACACCCGCGCGCCCCGACAGGCGGAGGTCGTATTCACGGGTTCGCAGCGCGGGGTGAACCCCAACGCCGAGCGCGGTCAGTCGAGACCGGCGATGCGACGCCAGTGCGCGTGCGCGGTGGGGGTCCACTCCGCGCGCAGGTCTCGCAGGCGCCGCGCCGCCTTCAGCCCACGCCAGTCGGGCAGCAGCACCTCGGGCAACCGGGGATCCATGTAGGGCATACGCCGCAGCGCGTCCGCGAGTTCCAGGTGCGCGAACAGCAGCTCGTCACCCGGCTCGAACGTGCGGGCGTCGAATCGATCGAGGAGTCGGTCGTACTCGTTCTCGGCGGCGTCCAGATCCCATGAGCGGCGGACGAGTTCCTCTTCCGGGATCCCGGGGACGGCGAGCGCCCCGACGAACGAGACCGTGCTGGAAGCCAATCCGAGGGCCTCGATGGTTCTCGCCGCTTCCGCGGCGCGGTCGACATGGGGGGTGACCCAGACGCCGGGCGTCGGATTACCGAAGCCGGCCCACCGCAGCGCGGCATACAGTTTCTTGCGGGTCGAGCGGTGCGACTCCGGGATCGGCACATTCACGACGAGCCACCGCCCGTCCCATTGCGTGGTGTCCACGTCGGTGGAGAACACCCGGAGTTCCCCTTCGGTGAAGAGCCGATGCGCCTTGTCCGTCAACGTCCACAACGTCTCGCGACCGTTCCGGTCTGCGGCGATCAGGCCCGCGGATCCCGTCCGCGCGACAGCCTGCCGGGCGGCGTGCTCCCCGTATCCGAGTCCCTTGAGGACGTAGAGAAGCGCAGCCGTCCGCACCGGCTGCCCGTAGGGTTCGACGAGCTCACCGAGCACGGTGATGAGGACGGAGCGCGCACTGCCGGTCGACGCCACCTCCTTGTCGGGTGCGGGCACCTGTTTCGAGTCGGACGGTTTCGAGTCAGACATGAGTGTCATCGTCGCGCATCGGGTCGCCCCTGTGCCACGACACCCCTTCTGGGCCGGTCATCGATCGTCATCGACACCCCAGTCGCGGAAGACGGCCTCGGTGTCGGCGCCGGGCATTCGGGGCGCGTCGTATGTTGCGTCGTGCGCGCTCGCGAACCGCGGTGCCGCGGCCGGCTGACGTTGTCCGAACGCACTCACGATTGTGTTGCGCGCCGAGATGTGCGGGTGATCCGGCACTTCGTCGAGGGACAGCACCGGTGTCACGCAGGCATCGAGCCGGGCGAACGCCTGTACCCACGAGTCCCGGTCCCGCGTGGCGAATACCTCGGCGAAGTTCTTCCGGAGCGTCGGCCAGGCCGACTCGTCGTACTGATCCGGCAGACCCGCCGGGTCGAGTCCCAGCCCCTCCAGCAACTGGGCATAGAAGACCGGTTCGACTGCGCCGACCGCGATGTACCGCCCGTCGGCGCACTCGTAGGTGTCGTAGAAGGGTGCTCCGCCGTCGATGACGTTGGTGCCCCGCCGATCGGACCACAGCCCGTTCTCGGTGAGTGTCCAGAACATCGTCATGAGCGCACTCACCCCGTCGACCATCGCGATGTCGACGACATCTCCGACCCCGGTCTGCGCCCGCGCGTACAGGGCACCGAGAATGCCCATGACCGCCTGCATCGAACCGCCGCCCAGGTCGGCGACCAGGTTGAGCGGCGCGAGCGGCCGTTCGCCTTCCCGTCCGATGGCGTTCAACGCACCGCTGAGTGCGAGGTAGTTGATGTCGTGGCCGGCGTAGGGCGCGAGGGGGCCGTCCTGGCCCCACCCGGTGATCCTGGCGTACACGAGCCGAGGGTTCCGCTCGCGGCACACGTCGGGACCGATGCCGAGACGCTCCGCCGCACCCGGTCGGTAACCCTCGATGAGGACGTCTGCCTTGTCGACCAGTTTCAGCACCTTCGCGAGGTCGGCGGGATCCTTGAGGTCCGCACTCACGGAGCGGCGATTCCGCAGTCCCGCGTCCTTGTCCACGGGCAGCAACTGCGTCACACCCCCGGGACGCTCGACTCGCACCACCTCGGCACCGAGGTCCGCGAGCAGCATCGCGGCATGCGGCGACGGGCCGATCCCGGCGAGTTCGACGATCTTCAGTCCATCCAGCACACGTTTCACAGGAACCTCCGAAGGGGGACGCCGCGGCTCTCTCAGCGGCTAATGTTTGACAACTATGGCTACTATCTATCCAATAACGTAATATCTCAAGTCAGGTCGCCGCGACGCAGTTCGTCAGTCGTCGCAGTGTCACCGTCCACGAAGTCGAGAGGCTAGATGTGAGCGAACTGGATCCGCCCGTCATGTCGTCGCTGCGAGCCACTGCCGATGACCCGGTCACCTACGCCCAGGCGTGGAAAGCGAAGCGCGGGAAGCAGGTGATCGGTTCCTTTCCGATGAACTTTCCGTCCGAGATCGTGCACGCGGCAGGCGCGTTGCCGGTGATCGTGCAGGAGAGCCGCACCCCGATCACGGAGGGGCGCAACCTGCTTGCCGAGTTCTACTGCGGCTACACACGTAGCGTCGCCGACCAGGCCGCGGTCGGTGAACTCGACGTCTTCGACGGCTTCGTCGCCGCCGACCACTGCGTGCAACTCCTCGGCGCGGTCGACGTGATCCGCTGGGCGCGACCCGAGAAACCTGTACATTTCGCGCAATTCACCAGCGCGATGGACGATCCATGGACCAAGCCGCGCGTGGCGGGCCGAGTGCACGAACTGAAGCACGAGATCGAAGGCGTCGTCGGCGCCACGATCACGGACGCGGCTCTCGCCCACAGCATCCGGGTGTTCAATACGAATCGACGCCTGCTCCGGAAACTCTACGACCTGCGGCGTACCGGCCGTGCGCGCATCACCGCGAGCGACATGCAGGTGTTGGTGAAGTCGAGCATGGTGATGGACATCGAAGAACACAATGCCGCGCTGAGCCACCTCCTCGATCGCCTCGATTCCCATGCCGACGCGCCCGACGATCTGGTGCGGTTGCATCTCTCCGGTCACTTCTGCCACGCCCCTCGCCCCGAAGTCCTCGATGTGATCGAGGAATCCGGAGTGATCGTCGTCGACGACGACCTGTACACCGGATTCCGGTACATCTCGACCGACGTGCCCGAGCACGGCGACCCATTGGCGGCGCTGTCGGAGTGGTACCTGGACCGCAACGACAATGCCCCGTGCCCCACACGAGTCACCGTCGGGGTCGATTGGGACACCTACCTGATCGACTCACTCGAGAAGAGCCGCTCCAACGGCGTCGTCGTCTTGATGGCGAAGTTCTGCGAACCCCACATGCTCTACTACCCGGAGCTACGCAAGGCGCTCGACGCGCGCGGGATACCGCTGCTGCTCCTCGAGACCGAGCACGAAGGCAACCCCGTCGAGACGCTCCGCACGAAGATCGAGACCTTCGTGGAGCGCATTCGCCGCCAACCTGCACCCGTCCCGTCTTGAATTCGACTCACCCTCAGAGGAGTTCGCAATGCCGATCGAACAGACCAGCAAGGAAAAGGCCCGCCGTTTGTCGAGTACACGGGTCGGCGGCAAGATGGTGGCCGACTACTGGGAGAACATCTTCACCGCCAAGGAGCGCGGAAAGCATGTCGTCTGGTACAACGGCGCCGCACTGAACCCGTTGTTCCAGGCCGCGGGCTTGGAGTGGTGTCACGGCGAAGCATTCGCCGCCCGTCTGGCAGCCCAGCACCTCGAAGGACCCGCCCAGGCGGCCGGTGCCGAGTACGGCTACATCGGTGAGCTCTGTTCCTACGCGCGAACACATTTGGGCTGCGCCGTGCTGACACACCAATCCGCCGCCGAACGGGAGACCGGTGTGGTCGGCATGGTCGACCAGCAGGAACTGGCAAGCAAACTGCCGGCCCCGGACTTCTTCGTCAACGGTTACGCCGGATGCAGCACCGGCCAGCAGTGGGATGCCATGACATACCGGGTCTTCGACCGCAAGCTCCCGCTGTTCAACGTCTCGATCCCTATGCTGTGGGGCAACAAGCCCGACGCCGGTTACATGCGGGGTGAGGAGTGGGACGAGGTCGGCAAGTACGTCGAGGAGCAGTTGCGCGAGCTGATCGCCTTCCTCGAGCACCAGACCGGACGGCCGTTCGACTGGGATGCGCTCAGCGAGAGCATGTCCTACATCAAACGCGCGTCCGAGTTGCGACTGGAGGGAATGGCACTCTGCACGCAGGCCCCCACTCCGGCGACCTACTGGGACTGGGTCGCGAGCATCGCACCGATCAACTTCCTGCCCGGCAACCAGGGGCTCGTCGACTACTTCGCCGGGGTGAAGGCCGAACTCGAACAGCGGGTCGCCGAAGGGGTCAGCGCGGTCGCGGACGAACGCTACCGAGTGTACTTCGACGGCATCATGAACTGGAACAAGCTCGGCTTCCTCACCCGGAAGTTCGCCGAGTACGACGTCGCCGTCGTGGCCGGTCGCTACACCCACGAGTCGTTCTGGCAGGAGCCTCAGCTCATCGATGTGGACAATCCCCTCCGGGGCATGGCACAGCACTACCTGCTCTGCCCACTGAACCACGGATTGAAGAACCTGCAGGAACTGCTGCTCCGGCGCCTGGACGAGTACTCCATCGACGGGATCGCGTTCCACTCGACCCGGACGTGCCGGGCGATGACCAATCCGCAGACGATGCTGGCCCGCGCAGCCGAGTCGGAGCGTGGCGTCAAGTCGTTCTTCTTCGAGGGCGACGTCGCCGACGCGTCGTTCTACAACGACGAACTGTTCGACAGTCGCCTGGAGGCCATGCTCGAGGCCATCGACGTACAGCGGATGAAGTCAGTGGGCTAGCGCATGACTACCGGAAGTTGGTTCGTCATGGGCGTCGACCTCGGGTCGACGACGGCGAAGGCCGCTGTGGTCGACGAGAGCGGTGCCCTGGTCGGGTCGAGTGTCGTCCAGATGGGCGCGGTGAGCCGCGAGGCGGTCGCGCGCGCGATGGACGGTGCGTTGGCCGCAGCGGGCGTCTCGCAGGCGGACATCCGGCGCACCATCAGCACCGGTTACGGGCGCAAGCTGGTCCCCGGCACCGACCGTACGTTCACCGAAATCACCTGCCACGCCCGCGGTGCCGCGGCCCTGCACCCGGGCGTACGGCTGGTGATCGACATCGGCGGACAGGACAGCAAGGCCATCATCGTCGACGACGACGGCCTCGTGGAACGGTTCGCCATGAACGACCGGTGCGCGAGCGGGACCGGCCGCTTCTTCGACGTGCTCGCTCGGGCACTGGAGGTCGACGTCAGCGCAGTCGGCGAACTCGCCCTCGCCGGCTCCGAGACCCTCGAAGTCAGCAGCATGTGTGCCACGTTCGCGGAAACCGAGGTGATCTCACTGCTGGCACAGGGCCGCGAGAGGACCGACATCGCGGCGTCGGTGCACAAAGCGGTCGCGGCGCGCACACTCGGACTGGTGGCGCAGGTGGGTAAGGCAACGCCGACGGTGATGACGGGCGGAGTGGCGAAGAACCCGGCCGCGCGTCTGCACGTCTCGCGTGCGCTGGGACACCCGGTGGAAATACTCGATCAGCCCCAGATCGCGGGCGCGTACGGTGCCGGGCTGCTGGCGCGTGACGACTACGCAGGCGGATCCGGCTCACCGGCACCATCCGACGCCGCGACGGAGGAACAAGTCCAGGTGAGTCTGTCGGCCGGGACACCCCACTGCCAGGACTGCGACGGCAGCCCCGGCCATCCCCATCCCGGCACCGGCGAACCGGTGCCCCTCGAACTGCAAAGGAACATCCGATGAGTACAGACACACGCGAAGTCTGGGTGCCGGACCTGTCCGAGGCCACCGTCTACATCGTGGGTGGGACCAGTGGAGTCGGCCTACAGGTCGCCCGTCAGTTGGTCCGGGCGGGCACCCAGCGCATCGGTCTGGTCGGCCGCGATGTCGAGCGCGGGGAGAAGGCGGCGACGGAGGTCCGATCACTCGCGTCGGGTGTCTGGGCCTTCTTCGCCTCGGGCGATGTGAACGACCCGGCGGAAGCGACCCGGGTGACCGAGGAACTGAGTGCTTCGCTGGGACCTGCCGACATCCTGGTCAACAGCACGGTGAGCGCGTTCACGCCGAACCTCTTTCACGAGACGCCACCCGAAGACGTTCCCGCCATCCTGCTGCAGCAGGCCCTCGGTCCCCTCAACATGTGCCGCGCCGTACTTCCGCACATGCGGACGAAGCGCGGCGGCGTGATCGTGAACATCGCCTCCGACGCCGCCAAGCACCCCACACCCGGTGAGTCCGTCATCGGCGCCGCAATGGCCGCCATCGTGATGTTCTCCAAAACACTTGCGATGGAAGCCAAACGCGACGGCATCCGCGTCAACGCGGTGACGCCGTCGCTCATCCGGGACACGGGCGCCTACGACCGCGTCATGGCCGAGCCGTTCAGCGCGAAGCTGTTCGAGAAGGCTGCCCGACTGGCGTCGCTGGGGGTCGCCGAGCCGGCAGATGTGGCCGACCTCGTGTTGTTCCTGTGCAGCCCGCAGGCCCGCCGGATCACCGGTCAAGCGGTGAGTCCGAACGGCGGCATCTCGGCAGGGTGAGGGATCGGTGACCGCCGGCAGCCCCCATCCCAATAATCTGACTGATTCGCAGCTATCCACTCCAAGTATGTATTACATTGCTCCTGACCGAGACAGCACCTCACAGCCGATTCCGGCTTTCCGGTAGCGGGCGCTCACTCGCCCCACCTCCAACTCCCCAGCACACCGCACAGCCCGAAGGCAGGATTGCATCATGCCCCTCGAAAAGTCTCTCTGGCCGGCGACACCGAGCTCAGGCGTCCGCGACATCACCGTCGGCGACCTGTTGCGCGAGGCCGCGACAGCAGAACCCGACCGCCTCGCCCTCGTCGACGGGACTCCCGACGCGGTCGGTCGGCGAGAATGGACGTACCGTGAACTCCTCGCCGACGCCGAGGATGCGGCCAGGGCACTGCTCGCCCACTTCGCACCCGGCGACCGGATCGCGATATGGGCACCCAACAGCGCCGACTGGGTGATCCTGCAACAAGCGATCGCGATGGCCGGGATGGTGGTGGTGGGTGTGAACCCCGCCTACCGCGCCCACGAACTCGAGTACATCCTGCGCCAGTCCCGCAGCGTCGGACTCTTCTACCGGGAGACCTATCGCGGCGCAGACCTCACGAAAGTTCTGACGGAGGTCCGGCCATCCCTGCCCGCACTCCGCAAGGTCGTCCCGACGAGCGAGTGGCGAGCGTTCGTCGCGACCGGCGATCCAGCAACGGAGTTCCCCGTCGTCGCATCCACCGCCCCGGTGCAGATCCAGTACACGTCAGGAACCACCGGATTCCCCAAAGGTGCACTGCTGCATCACAAAGGTATCGTCAACGAAGCCACCTTCGTGTTCGAGAGGGCAGGGATGGTGGATCATGTCGTCTGTGTCAACGCGATGCCGATGTACCACATCGGAGGCGGCGCCGTCACCGAACTCGGAACGTTCGCCGCGCACGGAACCTACGTCGTCCTGCCCGGCTTCGACGCCGCCCTAATGCTCGAAATGCTCGAAACCTGTCGCGGAACACACTCACTGATGGTCCCGACGATGCTGATCTCGCTTCTCGAGCATCCCGATCGCCGACGTCGTGACCTGTCGAGCCTCCATACCGTCCTGTCCGGAGCCGCCGCGGTTCCCCAGTCGCTGGTCGAACGGGTCATCGACGAACTCGACTGCCAATTCACGATTCTGTTCGGACAGAGCGAGATGCACGGAGTGATCAGCCAGACCCGGGTCACGGACGACCCTGCCGATCAGGCGACCACCGTGGGACAGCCACTGCCGGAGCTGGAAGTCAAGATCATCGACCCCGTCACGGGTGAGATACTCCCGATCGGCGAGCAGGGTGAAATCTGCTGTCGCGGTTACCAGACGATGCTCGGCTATTCCGACATGCCGGACGAAACGGCCGCGACCATCGACGCCGACGGATGGTTGTACATGGGCGATCTCGCCACGATGGACGAGCGAGGATTTCTGCGGATCACCGGACGCCTCAAGGACATGATCATCCGGGGCGGACTCAACATCTATCCGCGTGAGATCGAAGAGCTGCTTTTCCAGCACTCGGACGTGGCCGAGGTGGCGATCGTCGGGGTTCCGGATGAAAAGTGGGGCGAGCAGATCGGCGCCGTCGTGCGGCCCACGGACCCGGCCAATCCGCCGGACGCGGCCGAATTGAAGGCCTGGTGCCGCGACCGAATCGCGGCGCACAAGACGCCCTCGCTGTGGTACTTCACCGACGGACTCCCCATGACGCCCACCGGCAAGATTCAGAAGTTCCGCGTGCAGCAGGAGATAGCATCCGGGGCACTGACCGCCACACACCTCGACGACAAGACTGCGCCGGAACGCCTGTCCAACAGTTGATTCGACGTTCAGGACAACCGGGTGGGCGCGGACCTGATCTCGGATAAGCCCGCGCCCACGCACGCTCTAGTCGCCGATCCGCTCCCCCGTCTCCGGGTGGAACAGGTGCACGGCTCCGTCCCGCTTGCGCAGGGACACCGTGTCGGCCAGCCGCGCGGGGGTGCGGGTCAGTGACCGGGCGGTCAGTTGCGTACCATCACCGGCGATGTGGGTGTGGACGTAGGATTCACTCCCGAGTTCCTCGACCAGGTCCACGATTACCTCGATGCCGCCCTCTCCGGTCGACAACTCGAGCTGCTCGGGGCGCACACCGACCGTGACGGTCTCCAATCCGGCGGCGTGCAGCGCCGACAGCTGGTCGCGTTCGAGCGCGAGCGTCGAGTTCCCGAGGCGCACGCCGTCGCTGACGATGGGCATGGTCATCAGATTCATGGCGGGCGAACCGATGAAGCCGGCGACGAACGCGTTCTTCGGGCGATCGTAGAGTTCGGTGGGAGCCGAGAACTGCTGCAGCTTGCCGTTCTTGAGGACGGCCACCCGGTCACCCATGGTCATGGCCTCGACCTGGTCGTGGGTGACGTACACGGTGGTGGTGCCGAGCCGGCGCTGCAGCGCCGCGATCTGCGTGCGGGTCTGGACGCGCAGCTTGGCGTCGAGGTTCGACAGGGGCTCGTCCATGCAGAACACCTGCGGCTCCCGCACGATCGCCCGGCCCATCGCCACCCGCTGGCGCTGACCGCCGGACAGCTTGCCGGGCTTACGATCGAGGTAGTCGGTCAGGTCGAGCAGCTTGGCGGCATCGGCCACCTTCTTCTTGCGTTCCTCCACCCCGACCCCGCGCATCTTCAGAGCGAAGCCCATGTTCTCGCCCACCGTCTTATTGGGATAGAGGGCGTAGTTCTGGAACACCATCGCGATGTCACGGTCCTTCGACGGAACACCCACCATGTCCTTGCCACCGATCTCGATGGTGCCCTCGTCGATGTCCTCGAGGCCGGCGAGCATCCGCAGTGCGGTGCTCTTGCCGGAGCCGGACGGTCCGACGAGGACGATGAACTCGCCGTCTTCGATGTCGAGGTCGAGCGTATCGACCGCCAGCGTGTCGGCGTTCTCGTAGAGGCAGGATGCGCCCTTGTACGCGATGTCAGCCATGATTGCTCCTCTTGTGGGTACCGAAGTCGGGGGAAGTGGTTGCCGGGGTGATCATTTGATCGCACCGAAGGACAGGCCGCGGACCAGCTTGTTCTGTGCGACCCAGCCGGCCAGGATGACCGGGAGCGCCGCCAGCGTCGCCGCTGCCGACAGCCGGGCCCAGTACAGGCCCTCACCGGTGATGAAGCCGACGAGGAACACCGGAATGGTCTGTGCCTGAACGGCAGTGAGGTTGACGGCGAAGAAGAATTCGTTCCACGAGAAGATCACGCAGATCAGGGCGGTGGCCGCGATGCCGGGTGACACGAGCGGAAGGATCACCTCGCGCACCGACGTCCACAGGCTCGCGCCGTCCATGCTCGCGGCCTCGAGCAGCTCACCGGGGACCTCGAGGAAGAACGAGCGCATCATCCACACCGCGATGGGCAGGTTCATCGCCGTGTACAGGATGATCAGCGCCCAGATGTTGTCGAGTAAGCCGATGTCGTTGACGATCACGTACAGCGGGATGATCGCGGCGACGATCGGGAGCATCTTCGTGCTGATGAAGAAGAACAGGGCGTCCTTCGTCTTGCGGACCGGTCGCAGCGACAGCGCGAACGCCGCCGGCACACCGAGCACCAGCACCAGGATCGTCGACATGGCGGTCGCGAACGCCGAATTCAGCAGTGCCGTGCCGATTCCGCTGTCGAGGACGGCCTTGAACTGGTCCAGGGTGGGCGTGAAGAACAGTTTCGGCGGAGTCGTGTAGGCGTCGCCCTCCTGCTTGAACGCGGTGAGCACCATCCACGCCACAGGGAAGAAGAAGCCGAGCGCCACGATCCACGCCACCACGCTCCACGGACTGAACTTACGGTGCTTGCGCGCCCGCGTTGTCTCCGGCGCGGTGGGGGTGGACTCCACCGGCGCCGCCGCAGTGTCGGTACTCATTACGCTGCCTCCTCGTTACCGGTAAAGCTCTTGAAGATCAGGCGCAGCGCCAGGGTCGCGACGACGATGGTCGCGATCACGACGATGACGCCCATCGCGGCGGCCTGCCCGATGTCGAAACCGAGGAATGCGCGCTGATAGATGTAGAAGGGGAGGTTGGCACTGGCGGTGCCCGGCCCGCCCTGGGTCATCATGTAGATGGCGTCGAACGTGTTGATCAGGTAGATCGCGCCCAGCACCGCGCCGAGTTCGATGAACCGGCGCAGATGCGGGAGCGTCAGTTCGCGGAACATCGCGATCGGCTTGGCGCCGTCCACCCGTGCCGCCTCGAGGATGTCGCGCGGCATGGACTGCAGACCGGCCAGGATCAGCAGCATCATGAACGGGGTCCACTGCCAGATCAGGTTCACCATGATCGCGGCGAGCGGGAACTTGCTGACCCAGTCGACCTGTCCCACCCCGAACGGGGAGAGGACGAAGTTGACGATGCCGAACACCGGGTCGAACATCGTGGTCTTCCACAGCAGCGCACCGGCGACGGGTGTCACCAGGAACGGGGTGATGAGGAGGGTACGCACGATGCCGCGGCCCAGGAAGGCGCGGTCGAGCAGCAGGGCGAGCAGCAATCCGAGCACCACCGAGATCAGCACGGTGCCGACGATCAGGATCACGGTGTTGACCGCGACCTCACGGAACTGGCTGTCCTGGAACACGTCCACGTAGTTCTGCAGCCCGACGAACGCCTGGGAGCCCGGACGCACCAGGTTCCAGGACTGCGTCGAGTAGTACAGCGTGAACAGGAACGGGATCTGGGTCACCACGATCATGAAGATCAGAGCGGGCAGCAACGGCCCCCGGCGACGCCATCCCTCGGCGCGGGAGACGCTGTCGTCCTTGGCCTCCCGCAGTTCCCGCACCCGGTCGGCGGTGCCGTCCGCGGTGGGTTTCTCGGCGATGGTTGTCATCGTTCCTCCCGATAGGTCGCGCCGACCACCTCGGCGTACTGCTGTGCCTGGGCGAGCGCCTCGGGCACGGTCTGCTGGCCTGCGATCGCCGCACTGATCTGCTGGCTTACGCGGGTTCCGAGATCCTGGAACTCCGGGATCGCCAGGAACTGCACGCCGGTGTACGGAACCGGTTGCACGGTGGGCGCATCCGGTGTCGCGTTCTCGATCGCCTCGAGCGTCAGCGGTCCGTAGGCCGCCGAGGCTTCCTTGTACTCGGGAATCTCGTAGGTCGACAGCCGGCTGCCCGGAGGCACCCGCTCCCAGCCCAGATCCTCACCGACCGTGCGTATGTATTGCTTGTCGGTCATCCACGAGATGAACTTCCACGCCGCATCGGGATTCTCGCTGCTCTCGGGGATTCCCAGCGACCAGCTGTACAGCCAGCCGGAGTTGTCCTTCACCTCGATCGGCGCGGGGGCGTACCCGATCTTGCCGACGACGGCGCTCGACGCCGGATCCTCCAGCGTGGACACCGCGGACGTCGAGTCGTACCACATCGCCACCTGGCCCTGGGCCAGCTGTGTGGCGCACTCGCCGAAACCGCTCGTCGCGGCGCCGGGCTCGCCGTACTCGCGCACCAGGTCGACGTAGAACTGCACCGCGCGTTCCACCTCCGGGCTGGTCAGCTGAGCGTTCCAGTCCTCGTCGAACCAGCGGCCACCGAACGTGTTGATGACCGTGTCGAGGGGTGCGAGCAATTCACCCCAGCCCGGCTTGCCGCGCAGGCAGATGCCTGCCATGTCCTCGGAGTCGAGTTGCTTCGCGGCCGCTGCGACCTCGGCCCACGTCGGCTTCTCCGACAGGGTGATTCCGGCCTGCTCGAACAGGTCCTTGCGGTACATCAGGAACGAGGACTCGCCGTAGAACGGCACCGAGTACATGTTCCCCTCGTAGGACAGCGACTCGCGCAGGGTGGGGATGAAGTCGGCCTCGTCGTAACCCCCCGTCGCCTCGGCGTACTCCGAAAGGTTCTTCAGCCAACCGTACTTGGCCCACTGCGGGGTCTCGTAGTTGCTGATCATCACGACGTCGAACTCACCGCCACCGGTTGCCGTGGACGCCGTGATCTTCGCGCGCGCCTGGTTCTCCGACAGCGTGACGAACTTCAGGTCGATGTCGGGATTCTCTTCCTCGAACTGCGAGGCGAGCTTCTGCGCATCCTGCATCTGTGAATTGGAGACCATCGCGATGGTGATGGTCTGGTCCGACGCGCCCAGCGATCCGGCGCCTGCACATCCGCTCAGCGTGAGGCAGAGCGCTCCCGCTCCGGCTACCAGCATCGTCGCCGGTTTCCTGTGTTTCTTCACCGATCTTCACCTCTCTTGCGTGGTGCTACTGATCGAGCAGCCAACGCGCGCATTCGATGTCGCAGACCAGCATCTTGGCCAGTCCGCCGTGGAGGGCACCCAGTGCCGCTTGGTGTTTGGCGACGCCACCCGTGACGAGGATCGACCCCTCGCACGCGCGGATGTCGTCGAGAGGAACGGACATGGCCCGTTCGTCCAGAGGGCCGGCAACCTCGGTGCCGTCGAGCCGGTAGAAGCGTCCACCGACTTCACCGACCGCGCCGAGGCCGGTGAGCACGGACAGCATGTCCGTGTCGATGAAGCTGCCCTCGAACAGGGTGGTCGACGTGGAGACGGCACCCGTTCCGAACATCATCATTTCCGCGGTCCGCCCGGCCTCGAGCGCCTTGGAGATGACGGAGTCGCCCCGCATGGATACCACGGTCGACGCGTCCGCGTACAGCGGAACGGGAAGCCGAACAGTGTTGGCCTGCAGCTGCTCTGCGCATCTACCCAGAACGTACTCCGTTCCGGTCTGGTAGTTGATGGCACTCACCGAGCCGTCGAGCTGGACGACGGACGCGCACGTGGCCGCCCCGGACGGCAGACCCTGCGCGACGGCGACCGTCTCCGGCCCCCAGGTGAATCCGAGGGTGTCGCCCTCGCGAATCCGGCGAACCAGCAGCGACGCCGCGGCCCGCCCGACGCCGGCGAAGCTGTTGTGGTCGTCGATCGCACCGGCGGCGTCGACGGAATCGGCGACCACCACCGCCTCGACGAGTCCGAACTTCTCCTCGAGCGCGCGCTCCTCGTCCGAGCGCAGCGCATCACGCAGATGCGCGGGTGCCTGCACCTCGATGCGCACCAGGCCCTGGGCGCGGGCTCGTGCCACCAGCCGGCCCGCGGTGGGGCGGGAGACACCGAGTCGTGTGGCGACCTCGGCCTGGGTCATTCCGTCGAGGTAGTACAGCGTTGCAGCGCGCAACGCGAGGCGCAGATCCTCCGTCGTGGACGGCGGTGGTGCCGTGATGAGAGACGGCGTCGGGGCCGTCGAATTGGGGGACGTCACTGGTTCTCCTCGCCATGATCCCGGGTCCGTCGTGTGCGTCTTCGGAGCCTCGGGGAAACCGTGAGCAAATGATCACTATGCGTTCATCTGCTCAATACGCTAGCATCGAAGTGTGACCCACACAACACTCCCTTCGGATATCCCCAGGACGATGCGTGCCAGCGTGCTCGTCGAGCCGGGTGTGATCGAGATCCGGGAACGCCCCGTGCCCACTCCCGCCCCCGGCGACGTCCTGGTCCGCGTGGCCTCGGTAGGCGTCTGCGGATCGGACGCCCACTACTACCGCGAGGGCCGCATCGGCGAGTTCGTGGTCGAACAGCCGATCGTGCTGGGCCACGAGGCGTCGGGCACAGTCGTAGGTGTCGGCGACGGGGTCCCGGCAGCGCGTATCGGGCAGCGTGTCTCCATCGAACCGCAGCGCCCCGACCCGGACACCGACGAATCCCGGCGCGGTCTCTACAACCTGTGCCCGCACATGCAGTTCTATGCCACCCCGCCGATCGACGGGGCGCTGGCCGAATACGTGACCATCGGCTCGGCGTTCGCCCATGCGATTCCGGACGAGATGTCCGAGGACGCGGCCGCGCTGTGCGAGCCGCTGTCCGTGGCCATCGCCACCACCCGCAAAGCCGGAGTGACGGCGGGATCCCGTGTTCTGATCGCGGGCGCGGGACCGATCGGGATCGCCATGGTGCAGACGGCCCTCGCGTTCGGCGCCACCGAAGTGGTCGTCTCGGACCTCGATCCCCGGCGACGTGACGTCGCAACGAAATTCGGTGCCACCACGGTACTCGACCCCCGCGAGCAGGACGTCGCGGGACTCCACGTGGACGCGTTCGTCGACGCGTCCGGCGCCCCGAGCGCGGTGCTGGCCGGGATCCAGGCCGTCCGGCCCGCGGGATCCGTGGTTCTGGTGGGCATGGGCGCCCCCGAGATGACACTGCCGGTCCAGACCATCCAGAACCGAGAGTTGGTGCTGACCGGGGTATTCCGCTACGCCAACACCTGGCCGACGGCGATCGCCCTCGCGCGGTCGGGGCGGGTCGACCTCGATTCGATGGTCACCGGAAGATTTCCGCTCGCCGAGGCGGAGCAAGCACTGAACGCAGACCGGACGCCGGGCAGCCTCAAGGCCGTCGTACGCGTCCAGGAATGAGGAGAGACCGATGCAACTGTGCGCGCAGACACTGCAGCAGTTCGACGACACCGTGCAGGTGCCGAATTACGATCGAAGCGACATCACCGTAGGGATAGTTCATTTCGGTGTCGGCGGATTCCACCGCGCACACCAGGCGATGTACGTCGACCGGTTGCTGCGACTCGGGGACGCTCGCGAGTGGGGCATCTGCGGGGTCGGGGTCCTGCCCGGTGACCGGCGGATGAAGGACGTCCTCGACGCGCAGGACGGCCTGTACACGCTGGCGCTGCGACACCCGGACGGCACCTGGGACGTGAGCGTCATCGGGTCCATCGTCGATTACCTCTTCGCTCCAGACGATCCCGAGGCCGTGATCGAGAAGATCGCCGCGGAGACCACGAAGATCGTCTCGCTGACGATCACGGAGGGCGGCTACAACTTCACCCACGACACGGGCGAGTTCGATGCCGAGAACCCGGACGTCGTGCACGACCTCACCGACGGCGCCGCCCCGCGGACCACGTTCGGACTCGTCATCGAGGCCCTGGCCCGGCGCCGCGCGCGCGGCTTGCCGTCGCCGACCATCATGTCCTGCGACAACATTCAGGGCAACGGCGACGTGGCCCGCAAGATGTTCCTGGCCTACGCAGAGTTGAAGGATCCCGAACTGGCGGCCTGGATGCGCGAGGAGACGTCCTTCCCCAACTCGATGGTCGACCGCATCACGCCCGTCACCACCCCCGAGGTGACCGAAGCGCTGTCGTCGCGGTTCGGCATCGAGGACCGGTGGCCCGTCGCCGCCGAACCGTTCACGTCGTGGGTGCTCGAGGACGCCTTCCCGCTCGGTCGCCCGGCATTCGAGGACGTCGGCGTCCAGGTGGTCGACGACGTCGAACCCTACGAACTGATGAAGCTGCGCCTGCTCAACGCGAGCCACCAGGGCCTCTGCTACTTCGGATACCTGTCGGGATACCGGCTCGTGCACGAGGTCGCGCAGGATCCGCTCTTCGCCGACTTCCTGCTCGCATACATGGACGAGGAGGCCACGCCCACCCTGGCGCCGGTGCCCGGAGTCGATCTCGACGAATACAAGCGCACGCTCATCGAACGCTTCTCCAACCCCGAGATCCGCGACACCGTCGCCCGCCTGTGCGCCGAATCGTCCGACCGCATCCCGAAGTGGCTGCTGCCCGTGATCCGCGAAAACCTGCTGGCCGACCGGCACATCCGGCTGTCGGCCGCGATCGTGGCGAGCTGGGCCCGGTATGCCGAGGGAGTCGACGAGGACGGCGAGCCAATCGACGTCGTCGACCAATTGAAGGACTCCCTCGTGCCGATCGCGCGCAGCCAGCACGAGAACCGCACTGCCTTCATCGAGAATCAGTCTGTCTTCGGCGACCTGGCCGACAATCCGCGCTTCGTCACCGCGTACCTCTGGGCGCTGGACTCGCTGTACAGCGTCGGTGCACGGGAGACACTCGAGGCTCTGCGTGAGAAGGTGCAGTCATGAGTCTGGTCATCGGTGAAGCTCTCATCGACATCGTGACGGCGAGCGACGGCGCCACCACCGAGTATGTCGGCGGCAGCCCGCTCAACGTCGCGGTCGGCCTCGGCCGGCTCGGTCGTCCGGTCGAATTCGTCACCCGGATCGGCGACGACACGAGAGGCGGCGCGATCGTCCGGCACCTCGAGCAGTCGGGAGTGAGCCTCGCGCCCGGCAGCATCACCGCGCAGCGAACGGCGACGGCCCACGCCACCCTCGATTCCGCCGGATCCGCCACCTACGAGTTCGACATCGAGTGGGACCTTCCCTGCCCGAGCGGGTCGTCCACACCGGCGCTCGTCCACACCGGTTCCATTGCCGCCGTGATGGAACCCGGCTGCGACGTCGTCGCAGACATGCTCGACCGCCGCCGCTCGTCGGCGACCATCAGCTACGACCCCAACGTACGACCGGTGTTGATCACCGACAAGGCACGCGCCCGGCAGCGGATCGAGCACCTCGTGTCGATCTCGGACATCGTCAAGGTCAGCGACGAGGACCTCCGCTGGTACGACCCCGACCGAAATCCCGAGGACATCGCCCGCGAGTGGCTGTCCCGCGGCCCGGCGATGGTCGCGGTGACGAAGGGCGCCGAGGGCGCATTCGCGGTCTGCGCGGCCGGACTCGTCGAGGTCGCGGCCCGCAACGTCGAGGTGGTCGACACGGTCGGCGCGGGCGACGCGTTCATGGCCGGGCTCCTCGACGGGTTCTGGTCGCACGGCTTCCTCGGCGCGGAGAGCCGCAACGCACTCCACGCGATCGCCCCGGAGGAAGTGCGGAACGTGCTGGACAACGCGGTGCTGATGTCGGGTCTCACGGTCGCGCGTGCCGGGGCGGACCTGCCCACCCGCGAGACACTGGATCGCGCGGCGGGTGTCCGGCAATGACCCTCGTCGCGGGCATCGATTCGTCCACCCAGTCGTGCAAGGTGATCGTCTGCGACGCCGACACCGGTGAACTCGTCCGCGAGGGCAGGGCGTCGCATCCGGACGGCACCGAGGTCGACCCGCAGGCGTGGGCTTCGGCCCTCGACAGCGCCATCGCCGCCGCCGGCGGACTGGACGACGTCGCCGCGGTGTCGGTCGGCGCGCAACAGCACGGCATGGTGTGCCTCGACGACACCGGGACGGTCGTGCGTCCGGCGTTGCTGTGGAACGACACTCGCTCCGCCGACGCCGCCGCCCAACTGGTGGACGACCTCGGTGGTCCGGACGCGTGGGCGGACGCCGTCGGTGTGGTGCCCCTCGCCGCGATCACCGTCAGCAAACTGCGCTGGCTCGCCGATTCCGAACCGGCGAACGCCGACCGGACGTCCGCGGTGTGCCTGCCCCACGACTGGCTCGGCTGGCAGCTCACCGGCAGGTCCGATCTCGGCACTTTGGCCACCGACCGCGGCGACGCCAGCGGCACCGGATACTTCTCTGCGGCCACGGATTCCTACCGTCCCGACCTGCTGTCGCTGGCGCTGCGCGGACGCACGGCCACCGTGCCGCGCGTGGCCCACCCGGCCGAGAAGATCGGGGAAACCCGCTGGGGCGCCGCCGTCGGCCCCGGCACCGGCGACAATGCCGCCGCCGCACTGGCTCTCGACGCCCAGGAAGGCGACGTCGTCGTCTCCGTGGGAACGTCGGGCGTCGTGTCCGCGGTGTCCGTGACACCGGCGAACGATCCGGGCGGTTTCGTCGCCGGCTTCGCCGATGCCACCGGACGTCACCTGCCCCTCGTGTGCACGCTGAACGCTGCCCGGGTGCTCGACGCGACCGCCTCGCTGCTGGGCGTCGATCACGACGAACTGTCGCGGCTGGCGCTGTCGGCGCCGTCCGGCAGTGGCGGACTGGTGATGGTGCCGTATTTCGAGGGTGAGCGCACCCCCAACCGTCCGAACGCCACCGGCTCCGTTCACGGACTCCGGCTGGCCAATTCGACCCCCGCCCACCTCGCCCGCGCGGCAGTCGAGGGGCTGCTGTGCGGCCTGGCGGACGGCATCGACCACCTGATCGCCCAGGGCGTCACGGTGCGTCGCATCCTCCTCGTCGGCGGCGGCGCCCGCTCACAGGCACTGTGCGAACTCGCGCCCGCCATCTTCGGGGCCCCGGTCCTGGTGCCGCAACCGGCGGAGTACGTCGCGATCGGCGCATGCAGGCAGGCGGCCTGGACGCTGGCCGGGACCCCCGAACCACCCAAGTGGGATCAGACCTCCACCCGGCGCTACGAGGCCGAGCCGGCACCCGAAGTGCGCGAGCGGTATAGGCGCTCCGCGCCTGTGCGTGGTTAAAGAGTCTCTGGACTCCTCAACCACGCACGGGTGGCTACGCCACCTTCACCAGCATCTTCCCGACATTTCCGCCGTGCATGAGCTGCAGGAACGCGTCGACCGAGTTTTCGATGCCGTCGACGACGGTCTCGTCGTGGACCACGTCGCCGGATGCGAGCCACGGTCCCATCTTGGCGGCGAACTCGGGGAAGACGTGCGTGTAGTTGCCGAGGGTGAAGCCCTCGAGGGTGAGGCCGCGGCTGATGATGTTCACCATGTTGTCGGGGCCCGGTGTGCGCTCGGTGGCGTTGTACGCGGAGATGGCACCGCAGAGGGCGGCGCGTCCGCCGTTGCGCATGACGTCGAGTGCGGCCTCGAGGTGGTCGCCGCCGACGTTGTCGAAGTAGACGTCGATGCCGTCACCGGCAAGTCCCCGGAGTTGCTCGCGCACCGGTGCCTGCTTGTAGTCGAAGGCGGCGTCGTATCCGTAGCGGTCGGTCAGCAGCGCGACCTTCTCCGCGGACCCGGCGGATCCGATGACGCGGGACGCGCCCTCGAGTCGTGCGATCTGCCCGGCGGCCGTCCCCACCGCACCCGCGGCTCCGGAGATGAACACGGAGTCGCCGGCCTTCAGGTGCGCGATGTGGACGAGTCCGACGTACGCCGTGAGTCCGGTCAGTCCAAGAATCCCCAGATAGGCCGAGATCGACACTCCCGGAATCTCGTCGACGACGCGGAACGCCGAGGCGTCACCCTGCGCGACGTCCCGCCACCCGAGATCGTGGACCACTACCGAGCCGACCGGATGCGTGGCGGCGGTGGATTCGACGACGCGACCGACAGCTCCGCCGGTCATCGTCTCGCCCAGCGCGAACGGCGGGATGTACGACTTCACGTCGTTCATCCGGCCGCGCATGTACGGGTCGACCGAGACGAATTCGTTGGCCACCCGCACCTGGTCGGGCCCGAGGTCGGGCAGCTCGACGGTGGCGGTGCGGAAGTCGTCCTGGGTGGGCCAGCCCACCGGCCGGTTGATCAGCTGAATCTGGGTGCTCGACGTCATGGTGTTCCTTTCGATCCTTCTGAGGTCACAGCGCCAGTCCGAGCGCGAGGAGGACTACGGCGAGCAGCGGAAGTGTGCCCTGCGTGATCGCCGCGCGAGCCTTGTCGGGCGACGACAGCACGAGCACGAGCGCTGCGAGCAGCATGGATCCTGCGCCGGCGAAGATCAGGGCCGAACCGACGGCGGTCGCGCCGATGATCACGGCGACGATGCCGACTGCCGTCACGATCGCCAGGACGAGGTTGTAGAAGCCCTGGTTGAAGGCAAGCTCCTTGGTGGTACCGGCTTCTTCGGCACTGGTCCCGAACGTCGCGCGGGTGCGCGGCGTGGTCCAGAGGACGGACTCGAGCACGAAGATGTACACGTGCAGCGCACTGGCGAGTGCGGCAAGAACAAGACCCGCGGCGACCATACGAAACTCCTCCTCGTTCTGAACTGACCATTTCAATATATACTGAAATGGTCGTTTCACAACCAGGAGTGAGGATCGTCATGCCGCGCACGCAGGATTTCGACACGGCCGAAGTGGTCGGCCGCGCCCGCGACCTGTTCTGGGACAAGGGCTTCGAAGCCACGTCGATACCCGACCTCGAGCGCGTAACCGGCTTGAATCGGTCGAGCCTGTACAACGCGTTCACCAGCAAACGCGGACTTTTCGACGCCGCCGTGCACGACTACCTGGACCGGGTCGTTCGCCCCCGGCTCCGCATCCTGACCGACGAGCCCACTCGCCCCGACGCCGCCGTGCGCTACTACCGCAGCCTCGCCGGCGCCCTCGCGTCCCTGCCCGACGAAACCCCCGGACGCGGCTGCCTCCTGCTCAACAGTGCCGCCGGTTTCGCCGCCCACGACGACACCCAACGGTCCGTCGTCGAC
Organism: Rhodococcus mengyinensis; assembly: GCF_048381435.1. Lineage (NCBI taxonomy): Bacteria > Bacillati > Actinomycetota > Actinomycetes > Mycobacteriales > Nocardiaceae > Rhodococcus > Rhodococcus mengyinensis. The sequence continues at coordinate 206,472 of NZ_JBLWIT010000148.1, forward strand.
GCATACCAGCGTGAACTGTCCGGGGCGCTCACCCACGCACTCCGGGCGCACGACCCGGACGCGTCGACCGCCACCCTGGCACACCGGACCCGGCTCCTGACGTCACTGTCCGTCAGCGCGCTCCTGCTGTCGCGGGTCAACCGGGACGAGGCCGTGGCGGTCGCGAACACCGCCGTCGAGCAGTTGGAGGAATGGCGCCGCACGTGAGTGGCAAAGAGTGCCCCGACACGCTTTGCCACTCACGTGCGCTACCGCTGCCCGCCGGCCGCCGTCCGGCAGCACTCCGCCTCAGCCGTAGAGGCTCTCAATCACGTCGGTGTACTTGCCCACGATCGAACGGCGCTTGAGTTTCATCGTGGGTGTGAGCTCCGCGCCGTCCGGCAACCACTCTTCGTCGAGAAGTTCGTATCGCTTGATCTGCTCCACCCGCGACAACTGACCGTTGGCCCGCTCGACTGCGGCCGCCACCGCAGCCTGGACACGCGGATCCTGCGCGCCCGCGTGCGCCGGCGAATCGGGCAGACCGTGCTCGGACGCGAATGCGGCTGCGGCGTCGGGGTCGAGCACGAGCAGCGCGACGTTGTAGGGCCGTCCGTCGCCGACACAGCATGCCTGCCCGATGAGCGGAGACGCCCCCTTCAACGCGCTTTCGATGTTGACGGGTGACATGTTCTTGCCCGCTGCGTTGATGATCAGTTCCTTCTTGCGGTCGACGATGCGGACGAAGCCGTCGTCGTCGATCGTGGCGATGTCGCCGGTGTGCAGCCAGCCGTCGTCGTCGATGGCCTCCGCGGTCTTCACCGGATCCTTCCGGTATCCACGCATGACGTGCGCCCCGCGGAGCAGGAGTTCTCCGTCGTCGGCGGTACGCGCCTCGGTGCCGGGCATCGCTTTGCCGACGCTGCCGAGCCGGATTTCGCCGGGCAGGTTGGTCATGCCCAGGGCTCCGGTCTCGGACATGCCGAATCCCTCTGCCAACGGCAGTCCGATCGCGAGGAAGAACTCGTGGACGACAGAGGGAATGGGTGCGGCGCCGGTCATGAGGAGAACGACTTCGTCGAGTCCGAGTTGGGTGCGCAGAGGTGCGAACACCGTCGAGTCGGCTTGGGCGTAGGTGGCAGCGAGGTCTTTGGGTACCGGCTTTCCGGACTGTTCGGCTCGGACCTTTCGCAGCCCGGCGTCGAGTGCGGCGTCGATCGCGGCGCGTTGTTCGGGCGGATTCGACGCGAATCGAGCGAGCAGTGCCGACCGCAGCTTCTCCCAGATGCGCGGTACCCCGAGGAACCAGGTGGGATGGGTCTCCGCTACCGCAGCGAACAATTGTGCCGGGTTCTGCACGGTAGTGAGGGTCCAGCCGGTGACCATGTGGAGGTAGTGCGAGAACACGCGGTCGGCCATGTGCGCGGTCGGCAGGTAGGAGATGCACTGTCCCTGGTCGGGAAACGGGAAGCGCTCGTGACACGTCCGGAGAACGAAGGTCAGATTGGCGTGTGTGAGCTCCACTCCCTTGGGAGGGCCGGTGGTTCCGGACGTGTAGATGAGGGTAGCGATGTCGTCCGGTTGGACGGCGCGCCAGGCGACCTCGAAGTCGAAGCCCTCGGGCGTTCTGGTGCGCAAGTCCTCGAGCGAGAGCACATCCGTGTCCTCCGCCGTGGGGTCGACGACCACGATGTGTTCGAGATGCGGTGTCGCCGCCGCACGGATCCGATCCAGAAACGAACGCTCGCAGATCATCACCCGATTCTCCGCGTGCCCGAGAAGGTATTCGATCTGATCCGGCGCCGATGTGTTGTAGATCGAGAACGGTATCGCACCGAGGTGCAGCGCCGCGGTGTCGACGAGATGGAACTCCGGCCGGTTCGTCATCATCAGGCCGACGGTCTCGCCGCGGCTCACGCCGAGGCCGGCGAGTCCGCCGGCGATGGCCTCCACGGCGACAGCGTACTCACGACGCGTTAGTGCGATGGTGTCGCCGTGGGCACGCAGTGCCGCCGAATCCGGGTCGGTCGACACGGTGTATTGGAAAGCGGCGCAGAGGGTTGCCGCTTCAACGCCGGGTGCGGTCGGCGATGCCGACGGTGTTGCTGAGGTCGTCATGATTCCTGACTATACAGTGTGTTCGTACATTGCAAATGGACAAATTGTCGAGCAAAGGTTCCGATCAGACCGGCGGCAGATGTCCGCGCAGCAGCAGCCACGCGATCGCGGTGACGAGATTCTGAACGGGATCGACAAGATCGATGAGGACCATGAGAGTTCTTCCTTCTACTGCGGTAGGGGTTGATTGATCAGAAGAGCGGGTCGAAGCCGGAGATCAACCAGGCGCCGTCGACATTGCTCAGCGTCACGCGGACGACATTCTGGGTCTGTGACGGTTCGGGGGTCTCGGCCATCGTGGTCGTCTGGTTCACGTACACGAGCACACGCGCGGTGTCCGGGGCCACCGACTCCACCGAGGCGCCGACCGGCACCGCCTGCATCGTGACCCCCTTGTCCTTCGCGGTTGGACCGACGACGTCGCCAGCGAGCTGTCGATACGAGTTCAGGAGGTCACCGGTCAGCAGTCCCGAGGCCCGGTCCAGATCCTCGTCCACCGTCTCGGGGGTGTACGAGAGGAGCGCGGCGGCGCCGTCCGAGGCCAATTGGACCGTTGTCGCGCGGGCGTCCGAGATGCTCACGTCGTCCGCGCGCTGCACCCCGACCTGCACGGCGACTAGCGCACCGACCGCGACGACCGGCGCCGCACACAGCGCCAGACGTTCCGCCCGGCTGATCGTTCTGTCCAACGCGCTCCCGAGGACCGTTCGCCCGGCGGTGGATCCGGCGCGCCGGCGACGGACCACACTGTTCCACCCGACGTATAGAATTGCGCCGCCGATCGCGACCACGGCGGCCGCGATCCCCCAGACCGCGAAGTTCGACACCGCCGCCAGCGCGAGACCGGCGACACCGACAACGACTGCGGGGAGCACGTCGACGGCCACCGCCGCCATCCGCCTGGCCGCTGAGGTGGCATCGTCGTCCGGCGAAAGGTCGCTATCTATGTCGAGGTCTTCCTTTTTGACGTCCACTGCGGTGCTCATTGGACGAACCCGACACTCGAGAGCTTGGGCTGGTCGTCGACCATGGTGACTCCTACTCGGATCTGGTACTGCTGAATCTGCGGTTCCGGGGCGGCGGGGGCGGCGGGGTCGGCCGTGACGGGGGTGGTCTGCGCCGTCGCGGAGACGAGGACTGTCGTGGTTTCGTTCTCTCGTCCTTCGATTCCCGCTGCGAGGGTCCGGCCTGCGGTCCGGTTTCCGGCTTGCCGCATCGTGTCGATCGTTGCCGTCTTCCGTTGTTCGAATTCGGTGCGCCAGTCGCCGGTCGAGTCCGCGAGGACGCGGTCGACGTATGACTCGGCATTGTCGGTGTCGGTCGAGAGCAACCGTGCCACTGCTTCCTCGGTGAAGGCGAGGACTCGTGTGTCGGCGGCGATGCTCCGCTGGGTCGCCTGGTGATCGAGGGTGGTCTGTCCCGCAAGCGCGCCGGCGCCGAGGCAGGTCACGGCCGCCGCGGCGACCGCCACCCGATAGCGGGCCGACCTGCGCCCCGTCGGCTGGGTCTTCGGCAGCTCGATCGCGTCGTCGGCGCCTCGTTCCTTCTCGGCGTCTTCGGCGGCCGCTCGGGCCGCTGCCGTGGCCGAATCCGCCGCCGCCCGGGCGCGCTGCACCTGCTCCCGCAGGTCTTCGACTCGATCGGGACGTGCTGTCTGCCGGCTACGGCGTCCGAACACCATGTCTGCTCGACTCCTTCTCATGATCTACTGCCTTCACAGGGGCTCGAGGTCGGAGATCGACCAGGATTGGCCGGTCCGTTCGGCGCGTACTCGCACGCTGCTCGACAGTTCCTCGGGTTGGGGTGTCGCGCCTCTCGTCACGGTGCCGTGCAGAAAAACCAGCACGGTGGCGGTGTCGGCTTCTGCCGTGACCAGTGACGTACCGGTCACGTCCCACTGCGCGCCGATCGTGTCCTGTTTGGCGCGCGGCACGATGTCACTGGCGCCGAGGTCGCTGAACTCGGTCAGAAAATCCCCGGTGAGATGCGATTTCGACGTCGCCACGTCGGCCTCGACGGTGTCGGGTGAGTAACTGAGGACGGCGGCGGTCAGTTTCCCGATCTCCTCGGCGGCACCGGAACGCACCTGTTCGAGGCTGCGGTCCTGAGCACCGATGGCGAAGTGCATGATCGCGCTGTAGCCGGCGAGTGCCAGTGTGATCGTCGCGAGGACGATCAATGCCCGCGACGAGCGCCATCGCCGCGTCGGCTCGGCAGGTCCGGTGTCGTCGTTCGTGTCGGTGACGCGTTCGAGCGTGTGGTTTACGGTCATGGCACTACCTCGATTTTCGCGAGTTTGTAGAGCTCCCCGTCCTTGCCGACCTGCACGCGCAGCCGCCAGGTCCGGGGTTCGTCCTTGGCTCCCGCGGCGTTGGTCACCTTGGTCACGGCGGCCACTATGACCGAGGTGGTGCCGTCGTCGTTCGCGCGTTCGATGCCGGCGCCGAGGATTTCGCCTGTCGATTCGGTCTTCGACTGTGCGATGGTGTCGATGAACTCCGTTTTCGTGCTTTCGAATTCGGTCTTCCACTCCCCCGTGGCACCGTCGAGAATCCGCTGTGCGCTTCCCGCCGGGTCGGCAGCGCTCGGGGTGATGAGGTTGATCACCGCCTGCCGGGTTCCCTGGAGAAGTTCGAGATCGTGGTCGGCGGCCGCTTGACGGGCGGCGTGGGAGTGGGACAGCCCGACGGACGTCGACGCGAGGGCGACCACGGCAACGGCAACGGCCGAGACTACGGCACCGGCGAGGGCACGGCGTGGACGCTTCCGGGCCCGCCTGACGGATACCTCGGCGTCCTCTGCACCCTCGTCCGCGGCGTGGGACTCGTCCTCGGCCAGTGCCCGGGCGAGGGCTGCCTCGGCCTCGCGCGCTGCCGTTTCCGCATCGGCGGCGGCTCGGGAGGCCTGGGCCGCGGCGTCTGCCGCGGTGGCTGCGGGTCGGGAAGTATTGCGTCGCACCATGATCAGCGTCCTTGGGTAAGCAGATTTTCGAGGGTGGGCACCCCGCCCGGTGCCAGGTTGGACTGGCGGTAGACCTGTCCGTCGGCACCCTGGTATTCACCGGTGGAGGGGTTGTAACCCGCAGTTCCCACCGACGCCGGCGCGGCGGCAGGTTGCGGGACACCGATCGCGTCGAATGCGGCATTGCCCTCGGCGGCGAGCGGGTTGTCGGTGGTCGGGGTGGGATTGCCCACCCAGGGGTTGGTGCCCTTGGGGACGTATTCTTCGTCGCTCTTGCAGATTTCGACGGTGGGTGCCCGTTTGCCCGGCTTGTCCATGCAGGGCATGTTCCGGGCACCGCGAGAAGCGACGTCGGCGTCCTGCGGAACCGCGCAGTAGATCGGATCGGAGGTGCGGACGGGCGAGTCCACGGCCGATCCGTCGCGCCGCTCGGAGGCCGGGAGGAATCCTGTGGTGCATGGCGGAGAGGTGTTGAGGTTGAGGTTGAAGTCCATCAACGCCGCACCCGTCGAGTCCTCGTTCGGGACGGTCATCGTCTTCATCAGTCCGACGCTCGGGGGCACCAGCACCAGCGCCTGCTCGAGCGACCGGTTGTAGGTGACGGCGACCTGGCCGAGGCTGGTGAGATTGGCCAGCAGGATCGGGGTCGTCGGGCGCAGTCGCCGGAAGAGTTCCGTCAGCTCCGTCGACGCCGTCGGCGCGGTCTGGAAGATGCTGCGTACCTGCGCGTCACGTCCGGCCGCTTGCGCGCTGATCTCGCGGAGGTGTCGTACCCATTCCTGCAGGGCCGGGCCGCTGTCCACCTGGGATCGGAGGAACGGTGCGGCGTCTTCGATGAGGCGGGCGGTGGGGTCCGCGGTGTCGGCGGCGGTGGCTGCCACCGCGCTCGACGATTCGAGCAGTCGTTGGATGTCTTCACCGGTTCCGTTGAAGGCGTTGTAGCTTTCGTTGATGAGGGTGGCGAGCTTGTCCTCGGGGATGGCCTCGAGGCCCTTGTTGACGGTGTCGAACATCGGGGCGATGTCCTGCGGAACCGATGTCCGGTCGGCGGGGATGACATCGCCGTCCTGCAGGTACGGGCCGTCGAGGCCGGTGGGGACGAGATCGACGTATTGCTCGCCGATCGCCGATCGGCTGTGCACCTCGGCGCGGGCGTCGGCGGGGATCTTGGTGGTGCTGTCGACTCGAAGGGTCGCCCGCGCTCCCGTGTCCGTGGGCACGACGTCGGTGACCGTGCCGATCGTGGCACCGCGGTAGGTGACGTTGGCGGTTCCGTAGAGGCCGCCGCTCGTGGGCAGGTCGACCGTGAGTTGGTATTGGCCGATTCCGGCGAGTGCGGGGAGGCGCATGTAGTGCAGGCCCATCACTGTCAGCGCGACCACGGTGAGGATGCTGAAGATGGTCAATTGGATGCGGACGAATCGGGTGAGTATCACTGTCCACCTCGGATCACGACCGACTCGAGGGGAGCGGTCAATGGGTTCTTGTCCGCGGTCGGCATCCGGCCGACGGTGCGGCCCAGGGCGGTCTCCGCGTTGTAGAGGGTGCCGGCGAGTGGCGTGCCCTGGAGGAAGTTGGCGTCGATGCGGCCCAGGGTGAGGTCGAGGGTGGCGGAGAGATTGCCCGCGTCGCCCTGAATGTATTTGGGGAGACCGGCAAGGGGCCACGGGAAGGTGGGGAGCATGCCCAGGGAACCGGCGAGGCCCGGTCCGGCGTTCGCCAGCTCGCGCAGGGTCGGCGCGAGGTCCCGCAGGTTCTGTTGAATGTCCTCCGAGCCGGCTGTCACCGTTCGGTTCGCGACGTCGGCGAAATTGCCGACGGAGGTCACCGACCCGGTCAGGTTGTCCTTCTGCCGGTTGAGGGTCTCGATGGCGGGCGGTATCCGTTCGAGTGCGCTTTCGAGGGTCTGTGTCTGCTCGTTCGCGGTGAGCGAGAGCCGATCGAGTCCCTCCAACGCCGTCAGGATGTCGTCCTTCTGGGTGTTGAGTGCGCTGGTGAACGTGTCGAGCTGGGTCAGGAAGGTGCGCACGTCCGATTCGCGGCCGCCGAGGGCTGCGTTGAGCTGGGTGTCGATCTCCTGCAGCTGGCCGAGGCCGCCGCCGTTGAGCACCACCGACACGGCCGCCAGTGTCTGTTCCGTGGTCGGGTATTGGCCCGCATGATCGAGGGGGATGGTGTCGCCGTCCCCGAGTGAGCCGCTCGGTGCCTCGTCGAGTGGTTCGGCGAGCTCGACGTGGAGCGAGCCGAGCAGGCTGGTCTGTCCGATCTTCGCGGTGGCGTTCTTCGGCAGGGCGACACCGCCGTCGAGCCGCACGGTGACCAGCGCGTGCCAGTCCTGTAATTGCACGTCGGTGACGTTCCCGACGGTCACATCGTGTACCCGGACGCGGCTGTTGCGCTGGATCGACGTGACGTTCGGCATCTGGATGGTCACGGTGTACGAGCCTGCTCCCGATCCCTCGGTTCCGGGGAGCGGCAGTGAGTTCGCGCCTTCCCAGCCGCAGCTGGTGAGCAGTGCCGCGGACAGTCCTGTCAATGCGAGGCCGATCGACCGTCGTAGGGGTTTGTGCCGGAACATCATCGGCCTCCACTCGTCGTCGGTGTCGCCAGTCCGAGCAGGCCCGCGATGCCGCCGCGGGCGTCGATCGTGCGCACCGGTGCCGTCGGCACCGTGCCGCGCAGCGAGTCTTGGCTGTAATCGATCTGGTCGGGGCGCACCTGGACGCTGGTGATCGGGTTCGCGCCCGCGGGTGGGTAGTTCATCTGGATCAGATTGAGGACCGGGGCAAGATGCTGGACGCAGAGTTTCGCCGATTCGGCGGCACCCTTCTGGCTCGCGGCCTGGATTGCACCGCAGATGAATTGGATGGGGTTCTGCATCTGGGTCACCGCCAGCGCACCGGTCATCGAGCCCTGCGCCGGCTGGTAGATGTTGTAGAAGTTCTGCAGTGTGTTCGGCAGAACGTGGAGAAGTTGCTCGATGTCCGGGCGTGATTCGTTCAGCATCGTCGTCACCGCGGCGAGATCGTCGACAGATTTGCCGAGACCTTCCCGGTTGTCGCCGATGAACTCACCGATACGGTGCACGAGGGCGTCCACGCTGTCGAGCGAGGTGGCGAGTTCCTGATCGGAGTTGGTGAGAACACCGGAAACCGACGCCAGATTGTGATTGAGCTGGACGATCTGCTCGTCGCTCGCGGCGAGCGCGGAGACGAACACCTGCAGGTTGCGCACCGTGGCGAACACGTCGTCCCGCCCGTCGGACAGTGTCGACATCGCCTCGGACAGCTTGGTCAGGGTGGTGTTGATATCGGTTCCCTTGCCGCTGAACGAATCCGCGGCATCGTTGACGAACTGGCCGAGCGGTCCGTTGGCGCTGTCCGGGGTGGGGCCGAGCGACTCGGAGAGGTGCTGGAGTTGTGCGCGGAAGTCGTCCCACTCGATCGGCACCGCGGTGCGTTCGAGCGGAATCTCGTCGTGATCGGCGAGGGCGGGCCCGCCCGTGTAGGCGGGGGTCAGCTGGATCGCCCGGGAGGTGACGAGGCTCGGGGAGAGGATCGCGGCCTTGGCGTCCTGGGGAACCTGATACTGCGAGTCGTAATGGAAGGTGACCTTCATCCGTTCGCCGTCGGGCTCGATCGCGTCGATCTTGCCGACGTCGACGCCGAGGATCTTCACCTGGTCGCCGACGTAGATTCCGTTGGTGTTCGCGAAGTACGCCGTCACGGTCGTCGTGGACCTCGTGCGGTAGAGACTCCACGCGGTGGCGGCGACGACGGCGAGGGCCACCACGACGAGCGCGGCGATCCAGACGCGGCGTGAGCCTCGGAGTGCGTTCAACATCGTCGACATGTCCTATCCGCCCAGTCCGGGCAGTGGGGGCAGACCGGGCATCGAGATCTGCGGCAGCGCGGGGAGAGCGGGTGCCGCCGGGGCCTGCGTCGAGTTCGCGACCGGTAGCTCGCCGGGCTGCACCGGGCAGTTGCTCGGGTTCGGCAACGGTGTCGCGCTGCCAGGGGGTACGGCGCCCGGTGCGCTGTTGTCGCCGCAGGTCACCGGGAAGGTGTTCTGCCCGTTCAGGGTGCCGGGGTTGATGCCCTGCTCCGCGAACGCGGCGTCGATGAACGGCTGCAGGTACTGCCCGGGCAGCAGGTTCATGATGTAGGCCTTGAAGAACGGGCCGGAGGCCACAGACTCCCCCAGGGACGTCGCGTACTGCGACAACGGCTTCAGCGACGCCGCCAGGTTGTCCTTCTGCTGGTTCAGCAGATCGGTCGTCGTGTTCAGCTGCTCGAGAACCGGCCGCAGCTGCGCCTCGTTGTCGTCGACGAGACCGTTCACCTGCGCCGTCACCGCCGTGACATTGCCGAGCAGGGTGTCGATCGCCCGGCGTCGCTGCGCGAGTGAGGCGAAGAGGGTGTTGCCGTCGACGAGCAGCCTGTCGATCTGATTGCTCCGCTCGGACAGCACCCCCGTCACCGATTCCGCGTTGCGGGACAGGTCCTGGATCAACTGGTCCCGGGAGCTTACGGTGTCCGAGAACCGGGACATTCCGTCCAGTGCCGCACTGAGGTTCGGTTGGGTCTGATCGAGCGTCTCGCCCAGCGTGTCCAGGGCACCGGTCAGTTTGTCGGTGTCGAGTCCGCTGATCGTCGTGGTGAGGTCGCCGAGGGCGTCCGTGAGCAGGTACGGCGTGGTGGTCTGGGCGAGCGGGATGACGTCGTCCGTGGCGAGGAGGTCGTCGTCGCCGCGCGGCGTGACCTGGAGGTACTTGTTGCCGAGCACCGTCCGCGTCTTGATCGACAGTTCCGTTTTGCTGCCGAGGCGTACTCCGTCCGCCGTGAACTCGATGAGGACCTTGTCTCCGTCGAGTTCGACGGAGTGGACCTTGCCGACCTCGACGCCGGCGATCATGACCTTGTCGCCGCTGAGCAGGCCGCCGGTGTCACCGAAGTACGCCGAATAGCGGGAGGACGTGGTCAGGTACTGCAGCTTCTCGAAGTTCATGGCGGTGAGCACGACGATGAGGGTGATCGCGACACCGATCAGGCCGATTCGTGCGGTCTTGGAGCGAATCATTGTGGTGTGCACCTCCCGGCCCGCTGGCCGACGATCGGTATGTACACGGGGTCTCCGTTCGGACCGTTCACCTTCAGCTGCACATCGCAGAGGTAGAACGTGAAGAAGTCGCCGAACAGGCCCAGCCTCGACAGCTTGTTGTAGGCCGCGGGAAGGGAATTGAACGCCCAGTTGATGTAGTCCTGGTCGGCGACCACCTGGTCGGAAAGCCTGCCGGCCTGGGTGATGTCTTCCTTCAGGTCCGGGCGGGTCGACTCGAGGAGCGCGGCCATCGAGTTGGATGCGTCGTCGATGTGGACGAGGGCGTCGCCGAGCGGGTCCGACTGCTCCCCCAGCCGGGTGACGAGTTGCTGGAGCTGGTCGATGCCCTGGTTGAACTCGGCGTTCCGTCGGTCGACGGTGCCGAGGAGGGTGTTGAGGTTGCCGATCACGGCACCGATCAGCTGGTCGCGGTCGGCGAGGACCGAGGTCAGCTGTCCGGCTTGCTGCAGGAAGTGGTCGATGGTGCCGCCCTGCCCTTGGAAGACGTCGACGAGCGAGGTCGACAGCGCATTGACCTGTTCGGGATCGAGCGCCTTGAACAACGGCCGGAAACCGTTGATCAGGGCGTCGAGATCCAGCGCAGGAACCGTGCGTTCGACGGGAATGGTGTCACCCTCGGCAAGCGGTGTGAGCGGACCCGACCCTTCGACGAGTTCGAGGTAGTGATCGCCGATGAGGTTGCTGAACTTCACTGCGGCACGGGTCGACTCGGTGAGTGGAACGTTCTTCGTCAGCGCGAACGTCACCATCGCCGTGGAGTCCTCCCGCACGTCGACCGATGTCACCTTGCCGACCTCGACGCCGGCAACCCGGACGAATTCGTTGTCCCGGAGCCCGGACACATCGTCGAACACGGCGCTGTACTGCCTTTCGCTGCCGAAGCGGAACTGCCCGAAGACGATGACGACCGCTGCGGTGAACAGCACCATCACGATGGAGAAGATCGCGAGTTTCGTTGCGGTTGCTGAAATCTTCATCGCGGAGCCACCCCTCCCACGGCCGTGCCGAAGAGGTACTCCACGAAGCTCGGCGATCCCGCGCGGGGCGCGGTCGCATTCGCGATGTTCGCGCCGCCGTCGACCACCAGGTGCGGGGTCGGGTACATCTCCTTGGTGATCTCCGGGTAGCAGCCGGGTGCGCCGCCGGGGCCGCCCCGGCCCTGGACGATCGGAAGATTTTCGGGGTACGTGTAGTTGTCGTCGCCGGGCATGATTCCCGCATCCAGTTCGAGTGAGTAACCGGTGTTTCCGGCACCGAAGCGCTGTTCGGCTTCGGCCACGTTCGCGGCCTGCTGGAAGAGGCAGGCGTACTCGGGGCTGTATTCGGCCAGCAGCGCCGTCGTGGGTACGAACAGTCTCATAGTGTCGAGGAAGCTCTTCTCGTTCTCGGATGCGATACCGAATCCCTCGTCGCCCATCGCTCGGAAGGCCTGCAGCGTGGACTCGAGTGGCTTCTCCTCGGCAACCAGGGTGTCCGAGGTGACGCTGGCGTTGCCGAGCAATGCCATGAAGTCGGGCACCGCCTCCGCGTAGGTATTCGCTGTGATGGCGGTGTCGCGCCAGTCGTTCGCGAGGGTCGGCAGGGTCGGATTGACCGCTGCCAGGAAGGTGTTGGCGTCGGTGAACGTGGTGCCGAGTTGATCACCGCGACCGCGCAGACCGGTGGCCACCGCGCCGAGTGTCGCGTTCAGCTTCGCTGCGTCGACGTGCTCGGTGACCGACGTCAAGTTCTCGAACACCGTGTTGATCTCGGTCGTCACGTTGCGCGAACGCACCTCCTGTCCTGCCGCGAGCGGCTCACTCGACGCTCCGTCCGGAACCTCGAGGGCCACGTACTTCGACCCGAACGCGGTGGTGGCCTTGATCTCCGCGACGGTATCGGCGGTGAGGAGTCCGAACCACTGCTCGTCGATGTCGAGCTGCAGGCTCGCTCCGTCGGCGACGTGGTCGATCTCACGGACCTTGCCGATCTGGACTCCGTTCAGCTGCACCTTGGCTCCCTCATCCATCACCAGGCCGGAACGGTCCGACACGACGGTCAGGGGAACCGTGCTGTTGAATGCCCCCTTGAAGGACAGCAGGCAGCCGAATAGAATCGCCGCGAGTCCGACGACGAGTGCTGCGCCCTTCGTTTTCAACGGCGGCGGGTGATAGTGCGACTTGGCACTTCTTCTCGAGATCATGATCCTTACCCCTAGCCCGCAAGATTGAAGTTGCCGGACGCTCCGTAGATCGCCAGGGACGCAATGAGGGTGACCGAGACGACCGCGATCAGCGACGTCCGGACCGCACGTCCGACCGCTTCTCCCACGCCGGCCGGTCCACCGGAGGCGTGGTAGCCGTAGTAGCAGTGGATGAGCATCACCACGAGCGCCATGACCACCGCTTGCAGGAACGACCAGAACAGGTCGGTGGGCCGCAGGAAGGTGGTGAAGTAGTGGTCGTACACGCCGGACGACTGCCCGTACACGTATGTGGTGGTGAACTGGGAGGCGACGAACGACATGATCACGGCCATCGAGTAGAGCGGGACGATCGAGATCATGCCGGCGATCAGACGCGTCGACACGAGATAGGACATGGACCGGATGCCCATGACTTCGAGGGCGTCGATCTCCTCGCTGATGCGCATGGCACCCAATTGGGCGGTGGCGCCCGCGCCGATCGTGGCGGCGAGGGCGATGCCCGAGATCACCGGGGCCACGATGCGGACGTTGATGAACGCCGCGAAGAATCCGGTCAGGGCCTCGACACCGATGTTGCCGAGTGAGCTGAATCCCTGGATCGCGAGAAGTGTTCCGCCGGAGAGCGTCATGAATCCGACGATGACGACGGTACCGCCGATGATCGCCATCGCGCCCGAGCCCATACCGATCTCGGCGATCAGTCGCACGGTCTCCTTCTTGTAGCTGCTGATCGCGTGCGGGGCGAGCCGGATGGTCTTGCCGAAGAAGTCTGCTTGATGCCCGATTGCTTGGAGGATGCGGACCGGGACCCCGGCCGTATCAGCCAGTTTCGGGTGCCGGCTTCCGGCAACGGTCTTGTGCACTGCCATGGTGGTCAGGCTCCTGTTCCGAATTTGACGCCGATGGCGGTGACCACGACGTTGACCGCGAACAAGGCCATGAAGGCGTAGACGACGGTCTCGTTCACCGCGTCGCCGACACTCTTCGGGCCGCCCTTCACGGTGAGGCCGCGGTGACATGCCACCAGGCCGGCGATCAGCCCGAACAGGGTGGCCTTGACTTCCGAGATGATCACCTCCGGCAGCCCGGTCACGAACGTCAGCGAAGAGACGTACGCACCGGGGGTGACGTTCTGGATGTAGACGGAGAACAGGAACCCGCCGGTGAGCCCGATCGTGATGACGAGGCCGTTGAGCAGGACCGCCACGAACATCGACGCCAGCACGCGTGGCACGACGAGTCGTTGGATCGGGTCGATTCCGAGCACCCGGATCGCGTCGATCTCCTCCCGGATGGTGCGGGCACCCAGATCGGCGCAGATCGCCGTGGCACCCGCTCCCGCCACGATGAGCACGGTCACAAGTGGTCCGATCTGCGTGACCGCGCCGAGTCCGGCTCCGGCACCGGACAGGTCGGCCGCGCCGAACTCCACGAGCAGGATGTTGAGGGTGAACACCACGAGCACGGTGAACGGCAATGCGACCAGGAGCGTCGGCAGCAGCGCGACTCGCACAATGAACCACGACTGCAGCACCAACTCGCGCCACTGGAAGGGGCGCTTCGCCATGGCCCGGAACGCCTCGCCGCACAACTCGAAGAAGCCTCCGACGGCGCGCAGCCCCGTGTCGACGCCGGACGCAATTTTCGCGGTCGCGGACTCGCGCACAGGCACACTCATGACGGGCCCTTCTCTGGATACGGAGCTGTGCGGGCACAGCGGGATACTCGAGATGACAACGCTCTGGTTCCTTTACGGCGAAGAGGGTGGTCGGACGATTCCACGCCGGCAGCTATCCCATGAGGCGGCGGAGCAGCCGGGTCGCGAAGGCTCCGTAGGGCGGGTAGGCGAACGACGGATCCGGATTGGTCGGCTTGCGCAATACGGACTTTCTATGACTGAAGGTCGCGAACCCGTGCTCGCCGTGGTAGTCGCCGGTCCCGGAGGCACCGACGCCGCCGAACGGGAGGTCGGGGACGAGTAGCTGGTAGAGGAGGTGATTGACACCGACCGAGCCCGAGGAGGTGTTGCCCAGGACGGTCTGCACGGTGTCGTCGTTCTCTGTGAACAGATACAGCGCGAGAGGCTTCGGCCGGCTGTTCACCATCTCGACGGCGTCGTCGACGGACGTCACCGTCACCACCGGCAGAATAGGCCCGAAGATCTCCTCGGTCATGAGCGGCGAGTCGAGATCGGGGTCCGTGACCACCGTGGCGGCGAACCGGAGGGTGCCACGGTCGCGTTGCCCACCGGTCGTGTCGCCGCCGTGTCCGTCCAGGAGTGCGGCGAGGCGATCGAAGTGGTTCTCGTTGACGATGCGGGTGGGTTCCGCTCGCCAGGCGTTGTCGAGCTCCCTCAGGAGCCGTTCGACGAACGCCGGCCGCACCGAGTCCTCGACGAGAACGTAATCGGGTGCAATGCATGCCTGTCCGCTGTTGACGCATTTCGCCCACGCGATGCGCCGCGCGGCGACGTCGAGGTCGGCGTCGGCCGCCACGATCACCGGGCTCTTGCCGCCGAGTTCGAGCGTCACGGGGGTGAGGTGCTCGGCAGCCGCGGTCGCGACCAGTCGCCCGACGCGCGCCGATCCGGTGAAGAACACATGGTCGAACTTCTCCCGGAGGACGGCAGCGCTCACCTCGGCGCCACCGTTGGCGACGACGACCGCGGACGGGTCGAGATACTTCGGTAGCAACTCGGCCAGCACCTGCGCGGTGCGCGGGGCCAACTCCGACGGCTTGACGAGCACGACGTTGCCGGCCGCCAGAGCGCTCACGAGGGGTTGGAGGGTGAGCAGGAGAGGGAAGTTCCAGGCACCGATCACCAGGACCACGCCCTTCGGTTCCGCCACGGTCCATGCCTTTCCCGGCTGCTGCGTCACGGGCAGCGCTGTGCGCTGCGGCCGTGACCACCGCTCCAGGTTTTTCAGCGTGTGCCGGATCTCGGCGTGGACCGGGGCGAGGTCACCCATGAAGGTTCCGATCGCCGAGCGTCCCAGATCCTGTTCGACCGCGGCCGCAAGATGGCTCTCCCGCTCGGACAGGAGTCGGGCGAGACCCTCGAGTTGGGCGCGACGCCAGGTGAGCGAGCGGGTGCGTCCGCTGCGGAAAGTCGCGCGCAGCAGGGCTACCTGCCCGGCGCCGTCCGTTATGGCGGCGATCGGTGCCGGTACTGGGGCGGCCTTGCGAGTTGCGGTGCTCATGCGAAGCTTCCATCCGTCCGGGCTGCCGGTGACAGCGCTGATTCCACGTCGAAGTCGTCCATGTTCGGCTGGTGCGTGCGGCGCCAGTACTCGATGTACTGCCAGGGGCTGTTGGTCACCACACGTCCGCGGCTGTTGCGGTAGTAGGTCGTCATGCCGGGGTGGGTCCAGATGGTGCGCGACAACGCTTCTCCGAGTTCGTCGTCGTACTTGTCGAAGGTGTCCTGCCGGACTTCGACACTCGCGAGACCCTCGTCGATCATCTCGGCGAGGACACGTGTGACGTACTGGACCTGGATCTCGGTGCCCGCGACGACGGTGCCGCCGTGACCGGTGTTGGTGTTCGGACCGTAGAGGCAGAAGAAGTTGGGGAAGCCGGGGACGGTGATGCCGAGGTAGGCGCGGCCGTCGTCGTGGCCCCAGTAGTCGCGCAGCGATTGTCCGCCCCGCCCTCGGATGTCGACCGATCCGAGGACTTGGACAGCGTCGAATCCGGTTGCCAGAACGATGATGTCGGCCTCGTGTTCGACACCGTCCGCGGTGCGCACGCCGCGCGGGGTGACGGTCTCGATGTTCTCGGTCACCAGGTCGACGTCGTCGCGGCGGATCGTGCGGAACCAGCCGTTGTCGATGAGCAGACGCTTGCCGTAGGGCGGGTACGACGGCAGGCTCTTCTCGAGAAGGTCGGGGCGACCGTCGAGTTCGCTCTCGATGTGCGCAGTGAGGATCCTGCGTAGTTTGTCGTTGCTGCGGTTGATCGCGCGGTCGGCGTGCGGGTACTCGGGATCGATCTGCAGGAGACCGTGGAGTTTGTCGCCCATCCGCCAGAACAGTCGGAGGCGGTACCAGCCCTGGTAGTGCGGGATGTGGCGGTTCAGGAATGCGACGCCCTCGGGAATGTCCCGGCGGTAGTTGGGGTGTGGCATGGCCCATTGGGGGGAACGCTGGAAGACGCGCAGGTTGCTCGCCACTCCGGCGGCGGCGGGCACGAACTGCATCGCGCTCGCCCCCGTGCCGATCACCGCGACGCGTTTGCCCTCGATGTCCACGTCGCGGTCCCAGCGCGCGGTGTGCAGGCAGGGGCCCTCGAAGGTGTCGAGTCCGGCGATGGCGGGGGTGCTGGGGCGGTTCAGCAGGCCCACCGCGCTGACGAGGATGCCGGCGTCGAGTTCGTCCTCGAGCCCGTCCGCGCCGCGCGTCACGATCTTCCAGAGCGCCTGATCCTCGTCGTAGTTGGCCGACACCGCCTCGGTCGAGAACAAGATGCTCCGGCGGATGTTCCACCGGTCCGCGAGCGACCGCCAGTACTCGGCGAGTTCGTCGCGGCCCGCAAAGAACCGGGTCCAATCCGGGTTCCGCGCGAACGACAGGGAGTACAGGTTGCTCGGGGTGTCCACACCGCAGCCGGGATAGACGTTCTCGTGCCACGTTCCGCCGACGTCGTCGTTCTTCTCGATGATGACGTACGGGATCTTCGCCTGTTCGAGCCGGATCGCCAGGCACAGCCCCGACAGCCCGGCCCCGATGATGGCGACCCGCAGTGGAACCTCACCCTCGACGGCCGCCGCGGGAACCGACGCTCGGGGGTAGATTCCGAGTTCCTCGCCGAGGAGGTTGCCGTAGTCGGCGGGCAGTTGCTCCCCCAGCGACACACTCAGGAGCCGGACCAGCCTGGCAGGATCGGGCACCGGCCCGGGTTCGAGCTCACCGTCGCGAAAGCGGCGTAGGACCTCGAAGGCCTCCAGGCGGATCCGCTCCTGCATTTCCTCGGTGAACCCACCGGAGTCGTGGTCGCCGAGGTCCGTGGGCGGTGTCGGAACGAACGGCTCTTCGATCCAGCGGTCCTCGCCGGTCAGGTGCGCCAGTGCCGCGAGCAGCGCGGGCAGATTCGCCACGGCCAGTGCGTCGCGGAGGTCTTGGTCAGTAAAGGAATCGGGCGCCGATCCCGGCGTCGTAGTCTGCTGCATATAGTGACCATACATAGTGTTCATACGTGATGTCAATCACTCGGGGCGGAGGGAAAATGGCACGAGAAAAGGGGACGAGCCGGACGAGCCACGGCCGACAACGGCAACCGTGAAACGAACTCCAGCCCATCCCCTTCCGTGGGGATCGGGAAATCAGTCCCGGAAGAGCAGCGCGAACGGATCGTGATCCTCGATGGCTGCGGCGTACCGATGGGCCATGGCGGCAACGGTTTCCGAGGGCTGCATCACGGTGGGAACGCACATCCAGGCGAACCCGTGCAAGGTGTGCCGTCGGTAGTCCGCCCACGCCTCGTCGGGCGCGATCCGCGGTCCGCCATGCGCTTCGAGCGCATCGAGGTAGTGCGCGAGCAGATCGCGTTCGTGCGTGCGACGGTCTTCGATGCTCAGCGCCGAGCCGATGAAATAGGCGACGTCGTGCGACCACGGCGCCAGGCAGGCCGTCTGCCAGTCCAAGAACGCCGGCGCCCGTCCGGGAATCCGGTACAGCTGTGCGAAATGCGCGTCGCCATGGTTGATGGTGTGCACGGCGTTGTCATCGTGCTCCCACAGCGCACGAAAGGCCCGGCGGACACGTTCGTCGTCACGCAGCCCCGCAGACAGTTCGGGAACCTCGTCACGACTGATCAGGGGGTGGAATTGCTCGGGGCTGAGCATGACCTGGAACGCCTGCCGGGCCGCTTCGACACCGACGGGAAGCCAGGCGTACCGGCCCTTCGTACTGCCCCACAGGGGACCGTGCCAGCTTGCCTGGACTTCGAGTGTCTCGGCGACGGTGTCGATGGACCACAGATTTGTGGCCTCGCCGAATTCGGCGCCCCGTGCCGTGAGGTCTTCGAGGATGACGATGCCCTGCTCTGGTTCGGCCTCAGCGTAGAAACACGCGGGAACCTCCGCCCGGAGGTTCGGCGCGAGATCGCGGTAGAAGCAACCTTCCAGCTCGTAGGCGGCTCCGAGACCGAATGCGCGGCTACGTTCGTCGAATCCCCCCTTGATGCAGACTCTTTCGGGAATGCCGTGCGACTCGCCGTCGAACGTGAGCTTGGCGAACGCCTTCGTGGCGGATCCCCAGATGACACGGTCGATGTCCACTCCCGTCACCCGGATTCCGGGCCGTTCCTTGGCAAGTGCGGCGGTCATCCATTCGGGAGTCAACTCTTCAATGGTGCGGACGAGCGGAGCGGCCGAGGCAGCGCCGTCGGTCACGGGAGAGGTGGAGGTGTGAATCATGTCACCGACAATACAAAGTGTTCAGACGCTATGTCAATGCTCTCCCGGGTCCCGCCACCTGCCGATTCGGACGTGTCAAACAAGGCGTCTGTCCAGTACGAACAGACACGATTCCTAGGCTGAACGCCAAAAAGGCACGCCACACGAGGAGGCGTGCCTATCGACCTGTTCGTACTCGTAAACCGGGCTGAACAACGCGAGCGGTCAACCAGTACACATGGGGTCAGATACCGTAGATGGCAGAGACGAGCAGCTCGCCGAGCAATTTCGTGACGGAGCCGATGTCTTCGAGGTATTCTTCCTGCGCCATCGAGCCGGCCACCGTCCGCTCGATGGTCCACATGATCACGGCCGCGAATTCAGCCGCGGGAGGGCCGTCCACGGCGATACCGACAGCACGGTCCGCCTCGATCATGGCCTGTAGCGCGGTAGTCATCCGGCTGACCGTCTCGAGGTAGAGGCGACGCAACTCGGGACGACGCGGCCATTCGTGAACGGCGTTGCGCGCCACCGCGAGAGTGGCCTCGTCGAGGTCGAGCCAGGCAGCGACGAGTTCACTGATCCGGGCCGGGTCGTCCCGGTCTACCTTCACGAGCAATTCGAATCCATTCGCGATCCGTTCTGCGAATTCCTTGAACAGCGCGACGAACGCGTCGTCCTTGCTTCCGAAGTAGAAGTAGAACGTTCCCCGGGAGGCGTCGGCGCGTTCGAGTATCTGGGCGACGCTCAATTCGTCGAGTGACTCCTCCTGCAGCAGGTCATTGACGGCCTTCAGGATGGTGGCGGCAGTATCGGTACTCGCCGTCGCCTCTCCTGCGGCCTGCGCTGCCGCAATCGTGGCCACCGCGTTTGCGCTCTTCGCTGCGGACTTCTTACGCCGGGCGCGTTTGACCGGCCGCTGGTTGCCGTAGATGGCCGCGAACGTGAGCGCCACGATCGAGTCGAGGGCGCTCTCGGCGGATGGCAGTCGCTCGTCCAGGTTCTTGGAGCCAACGTAGAATGTGCGCTCCACACCGCCCACCAGCATGGTGGCGATCATCTCGGGTGGTGCCCCGTCGGGTGCGGTCCCGTTGTCGCGTTCGTGGGTGATCTGCTCGGAGATGGCCCGAACGAACTGTTCGAGCATCACCTTCCAGGCCGCGGCGACGGCGGGGACGGTGTGCATCTGTTCCACGGCAGCACAGATCACCGCGCCGTGCTCGGACCACATATCGATGGTGCCGCGCATGCTGGCGTCCATCGATTTGGCGCGGGTCTTGCCGGGCGGCGCCTGCCAGGGGACGGCATCTGCGTACGCGTCGTCGAACAGCCGCGCGATCATCGCGACGAGGACGTCGTACTTGGAGGCGAAGTAATGGTAGAAATTTGCTCGGGACAGGCCGGCGCGTTTGATGATCTGCGCGACGGTGAGGTCCTGCATCGAGGTCTCCTGCAGTAACTGCTCGGTTGCCTCGAAGATCGCGACCTCGGCGCTGCGTTGCCCGTCGTGTGCGCGTGGTCGTTGTCGCGTTACCGGCCGTGTACTCACGTTATCGAGAATATCCTATGTCTGGACACTGTGTGTGGACGGGGACTCGACGAGTGTCATCGTGGGCCCCGGGCCCTTCCGAAGGGCATGCAGCAGGGCCGCGTCGAAGGCGTCGGCCATCTCGAGCATCGGGTAGTGCCCGCAGTCGAGTTCCACGAGCGTGCTCGAGGTCTTCTCGTGGACCCATCTGGCGCCGCGAACGGACAACGCCGGGTCCGAGGTCCCGATGATCTGGGTGACCGGGACGTCGATGTCGCCGAGAATATGCACCTGGCCGGTGCGCAGGAGTGTGGTCATGCACGCGTTGGCGGCCCAACTCGGTGTCTGCAGGGAGATGCGGTGCAGCCAGTCCAGGATCTGCTGGTCCGGTGGCGTCCCGAACGGGTCTCCGACGGCTCGGCGGCGGTAGGGCAGCCGGTTCGCGTGCTCGGCGGCGTGCATCTCGCCCTCGATCGCGTCGGCGGGTACTCCGAATGGATAATCCGGCTGCCGGGCTCCGGCCACACCGTTCG
The DNA here is from genome assembly GCF_048381435.1 of Rhodococcus mengyinensis. Classification (NCBI taxonomy): domain Bacteria; kingdom Bacillati; phylum Actinomycetota; class Actinomycetes; order Mycobacteriales; family Nocardiaceae; genus Rhodococcus; species Rhodococcus mengyinensis. Next base: position 227,291 of record NZ_JBLWIT010000148.1, read on the forward strand.
ACGCGACGAGCACCAGGCGATCGACCAGCGCCGGATAGCGGTGGGCCATGCGCAGCGCGGTCATCCCGCCCAACGACCAGCCGACGACGGCGGCGCGGGGGGCACCGAGCGCCTCGAGGACGGCGGCACCGTCGGCGGCGAGGCGATCGATGCCGTAGCCGCCCATAGGGGCATCGGAGCCGCCGTGTCCCCGCAGGTCCATCGCGAGCACACGATGCCCGGCTTCTGCGAGCACGCGGATTTGGCGGTCCCACACCTCGGAGTTCAGGCTCCAGCCGTGGATCAGCAGGACGGGATCGCCCGCGCCGAGTTCGAGGACATTGACCCGCACACCGGGCTCGACCTCCACCAACGTCGCACTCATGTTTCTCCTCTTCGCGCTCCGCGACCGCACGGCCGGGAGAAGTGGAATGCCGGGCGGACGGGGCCGGATCGACTCCCGTCCGCCTGGCCGTCTAGGGGGTACCGACCAACTCGGCGGATCGGGACCGCGCGAGTGTCGTGCCCGATTCTGCGAGTTGCAGAAGCGATTCCGGTGGGGTGAAGCGCTCGCTGTAGGTCTCGGCGAGGTACTGGGCTCGGGCGACGAAGCCCGCCACACCGCCCTCGTACCCGTCGATGAACTGTAGGACTCCACCCGTCCATCCCGGGAACCCGATGCCGAGGATCGAGCCGACGTTGGCGTCGGGGATCGCTTCGAGGACCCCCTCGTCGAGGCACTTGACCGTCTCGATCACCTCGGCGAACAACAGCCGCTCGACCACGTCGCCGAACGGAAGATCGGTATTCTCACCGCCGAAAGCGTCCGGCAGTCCCGTCCAGAGGCGGGTACGTTTGCGGTTCCCGTCGTACTCGTAGAACCCGGCTCCGACCAGCCGGCCGGCGCGACCGTATTCGGAGAGCATCCGGTCCAGGACCACCTCGGCGGGGTGTCCGACCCACGTCTGTCCGCCCTCCTCGGCAGCTCGTTGCGCGGCGTCCCGAACGCGTCGGAGCAGCTCGAGGTTGAGCTCGTCCGTCAGCTGCAGCACGGGAGCCGGATAGCCGGCCTGTGAGCTCGCCTGCTCGATCGTCGCCGCCGGAACGCCCTCACCGAGCAATGCCAGGGCCTCGTTGATGAACGTGCCGATCACTCGGCTGGTGAAGAACCCACGGCTGTCGTTGACGACGATCGGCGTCTTCGAGATCTGCTTCGCCAGGTCCAGCGCCCGCGACAGCGTGTCGGGGGACGATTTATTCCCCTTGATGATCTCCAACAGTGGCATCCGGTCGACGGGACTGAAGAAGTGGAGTCCGATGAAATCCTCGGGGCGGCTGACGTTTTCGGCCAGGCCGGTGATGGGAAGAGTGGACGTGTTCGATCCGATCAGCGCTCCCTCGGCGAGGTACGGTTCGATCTCGGCGAGCACCTGGGCCTTGACAGCGGGATCCTCGAAGACTGCCTCGATCACCAGATCGGCGCCTTCGGCCGCCTCCGGGCGGTCGGTGGGTGTGATGCGCGCGAGGAGTGCGTCGCCCTTGTCGCTCGAGGTCCTACCCGCGGCGATTTGCTTGTCGATCAGTTTGTGGGAGTAGCCCTTTCCTCGTTCGGCGGCCTCCACAGACACGTCCTTGAGGACGACGTCGATTCCGGCGCGGGCGCATTCGTAGGCGATTCCGGCCCCCATCATTCCGGCGCCGAGAACCACGGCCTTGCTGGCGCGCCAGGGCGTGCGGTCGGCGCTACGACCGCGGGCGCCGTTCACGGACTGCATGTCGAAAAAGAAGGCCTGGATCATGTTCTTGGCGACCTGGCCGGTCGCGAGGTCGAGGAAGTAGCGGGCCTCGATCCGCAACGCGTTGTCGAAATCGACCTGTGCGCTCTCCACGGCCGCCGACACGATGTTCTTCGGGGCCGGGTAGTGCGCTCCCTTCGACTGTTTGCGCAATAGCGCGGGGATTGCCGGGAGCTTGGAGTGCAGTGGTTCGCTCCGGTCGCCGGGTGCTCCACCGGGAATGCGGTAGCCTTTCACATCCCACGGCTGAACCGCTTCCGGGTGCGCGAGGATCCACTTCTTGGACACCACAATCAGTTCCGACTTCGACTCGACCAGCTCGTCGATGATGCCGAGTTCGAGTGCCGATCGGACGGTGCGGCGTTGCCCTTGCAGCAGCAGCTCCGAGAGCGCGCGCTCCACGCCGAGCATCCGCACCGAGCGGACGACGCCACCGGCGCCGGGCAGCAGGCCGAGCGTCACTTCGGGCAGTCCGACGTAGTTGCGCGGACCGTCCAGTGCGACGCGATGGTGTGCGGCCAGCGCGAGTTCGAGTCCGCCGCCGAGCGCCGAACCGTTGACCGCCGCGACGACGGGCCTGCCGATCGTTTCGAGGCGGCGCAGGAGCGCGCTGTTCCGGTCGACGAACTCGGCGAACTCGTCGATGCGATCCTTGGTTGCGCCCCGAAGATCGTTGAGATCTCCACCGGCGAAGAAGGTGTCCTTACCGGACGTGACGACGACGCCGGCGACGGTGTCGCGCTCGGTCTCGATGCGGTCGAGTGCCGCCTCGAGCGCATCGACGAACTCCGCGTTCATCGTGTTGACGCGTTGATTGGGATCGTCGATCGTGAGGACGACGATGCCGTCGTCGTCGCGTTCCCAGCGGATGATGGGGTTCTGGCTCATAGCCTTTGTGGTCCTTCCGGTTTCAGCTTGCCTGGAGTGCTTCGACCACGGTGGCGATCCCGATACCGCCGCCCACGCAGAGGGTGACGAGGCCGTAACGTCCACCGGTGCGGTGTAATTCGTCGAGGAGCGTGGACACGATCATGCCGCCGGTGGCGCCGAGGGGATGTCCCATCGCGATGGCGCCTCCGTTGACGTTGACTTTGTCGAGGTCGAGGTCGAGGTCGCGGACGAACCGCAGGACGACCGAGGCGAACGCCTCGTTGATCTCGACCAGGTCGAGGTCGGCAGGGGTCAGTCCGGCCTTCGCCAACGCCTTCCACGACGCCGGCGCGGGACCGGTGAGCATGATGGTGGGGTCGGCGCCGGACACCGCGGTGGCCACGATGCGCCCACGTGGAATGAGCCCGAGTTCCCGTCCGAGGTCCTCGCTGCCGATCGCCAACAGGGATGCCCCGTCGACGATGCCGGAGCTGTTGCCCGCGTGGTGAACGTGTTCGATGCGCTCGACCGTGTGAAACTTCTGCAGCGCAACGGCATCGAAGCCGGCCATCTCACCAAGGGCAGCGAAGGACGGCTTCAGACCGCTCAGCGACTCAACCGTCGTGCTCGGCCTGATCATCTCATTGGCGTCGAGCACGACCCGGCCGTTCAGATCGCGGACGGGCACGGTCGAATGGTCGAACCGGCCCTCCTGCTGAGCGCGGCTCGCGCGCTGGTGCGAACGCACGGCGTAGGCGTCGACGTCCTCGCGGGTGAAGCCCTCGATCGTCGCGATCAGGTCGGCGCCCACGCCTTGGGGGACGAAGTGGCTGGCGAGATTGGTGGCAGGATCGTCCATCCACGCACCGCCGTCGGAGCCCATGGGCACCCGGGACATCGACTCGACACCCCCAGCGAATACCAGGTCCTCGAAGCCCGACCGCACTTTCTGAGCTGCGATGTTCACCGCTTCGAGCCCCGACGCGCAGAAACGGTTGATCTGCACACCCGCCACCGTGTCCGGCAGGCCGGCGGTGATACTCGCTGTGCGCGCGAGGTTGCCGCCCTGCTCGCCAACCGGTGAGACGACACCGAGCACGAGGTCGTCGACACGGTTCGGGTCGACTCCGGGGTTGCGATCGAGCAGATCACCGATCAGCCCGACTGCCAGGTCGATCGGCTTGACGGTGTGCAATGCGCCGCCCGGCTTCCCTTTTCCCCGTGGCGTCCGGATCGCGTCGAAGATCAGCGCTTCAGTGGCCGGCATCGAAAGACTCCTTGTTCTCGCTGAATGGCTGCTTCACCGCAGCACAACGCGACCATACAGCGTGTTCATATAGATTGTCTACACCTGTGCGTGGCGCTAGAGAAGTGTGGCTACCAAGACGGGACCAAGGGCGAAACGCCGACATACACAGACCAATACAATTTCGCGACTGGGGGTTCCGCGAACGTGATGGAAAGTGGTATATCTCATAGCCAATCATCGCTGGGCCTTCGCGCAGTGGACGAACTCCATCCATCCGTCGGGTGCGTCGGTCCGTGCACATCTCGCGCCCGGCCCCGGTTCGCACAGCGTCGGACCGGCCCCAAGTCACATGGAGGTTGTCGTGGGTGTCGAGGTATCGGTCGAGGGACTGACGAAGTCGTTCGGCTCTCAGAGGATCTGGCAGGACGTGTCGTTGACCCTTCCGGCCGGTGAGGTCAGCGCGTTGCTGGGTCCGTCGGGTACGGGTAAGTCGGTGTTTCTGAAGTCGCTGATCGGTCTGCTCCGCCCGGAGCAGGGTTCGATCGTGATCGACGGCACCAACATTCTCGAGTGCTCGTCCAAGGAGCTCTACGAGATCCGTAAGCTGTTCGGCGTGCTGTTCCAGGACGGCGCCCTGTTCGGCTCGATGAACCTGTTCGACAACGTGGCGTTCCCGTTGCGGGAACACACGAAGAAGTCCGAGTCCGAGGTCCGCAAGATCGTCATGGAGAAGATGGAGCTGGTCGGCCTGCTCGGGGCCGAGGACAAGCTGCCCGGCGAGATCTCCGGCGGTATGCGCAAGCGCGCCGGCCTGGCCCGCGCCCTGGTGCTGGACCCGCAGATCATTCTCGTCGACGAGCCGGACTCCGGTCTGGACCCGGTGCGCACCACGTACATCTCGCAGACGTTGATCGACATCAACGCCGAGATCGACGCGACGATCCTGATCGTCTCGCACAACATCAACCTCGCCCGGACGGTGCCGGACAACATCGGGATGCTGTTCCGCCGGAAACTGGTGATGTTCGGACCCCGCGAGGTGCTACTCACCTCGGACCAGCCGGTGGTCAAGCAATTCCTCAACGGCACCATGATCGGCCCGATCGGCATGTCCGAGGAGAAGGACGACGCCACCATGGCAGCCGAACAGGCCATGGTCGACGCCGGTCACCACGCCGGTGGCGTCGACGACGTCGAGGGCATCGTCCCGCAGATGAAAGCCACCCCCGGAATGCCGTTCCGCCAAGCCGTCGCCCGCCGCCGGGAACGCGTCCGCGACATCCTGCACACCCTCCCCCGCGAGGCCCGGATCGCCATCCAGGAAAGCCTCGACGAAACCACCGACTACGGGTTCTACGAAGGCGCCACCGCGCCGCTGGAAGGTGCGGCCGATGTCCATTGACCCGTCCACCATCATCATCGGGCTAGCCACGGCCGCAGGCGCGTTCGTCCAAGGCACGGGCGCACCGCCAGCGATTACAGACCCGGTAACCCAAACCCTGGAGTCCATTTCGGCATCAGACGTCGACCAGCAGGTCGACGATGCCATCACATCGCTACCCGAACCGATGCGCGCACCCGCACAGCAGGCCGTCGACGACACCGCCGCCGCGGCCGCCGACATCCTGTCCCCACATCTTCCGCCCGGGGCACTCTCGCCACCGGTCCCCGCACCCGCGCCCGGCGTCCAGTCGAGCGAGCCACCGCCATCCCAACCGGATCCTCCTGCACCGGTTCTCCTCTCGAGTCCGCCTACCGACGGAGGCGATTCACCGGCCGCGAAGGGCACCGTGCTGCCGCCGGTTCCGGCTGCCTTTCCCCGCGCGTCCGTTGCTCCGGTCGGCGCGATCGCGCTGTTCGCTCCGTGGCTTCGCAAGGCGGGCGCGATCTGCGACGGCATCAAACCCGCCACGTTGGCCGCACTGTACGCGGCGGAGAACGGATTCCGGTACGGCCCCACCGCGCCCGTCTCCCCCACCGGTGCGCGCGGCCCAGGGCAGTTCATGCCCGAGACGTGGTCTGCGTACGGCAAAGACGCCGACGACGACGGCACCACCAACATTCTCGGCATCGCGGACCCGGTGATGGCATCGGGAAACATGCTGTGCGACATGTTCGAACAGATCGGAAACTGGAAGCGCCAGGGCCGGGTGTCCGGAGACACCCTTGACCTCACACTCGCGGCGTACAACGCGGGCGCCGGCGCGGTACTTCGCTCCGGTGGGATGCCCTCCGGCAGCCCGGATTACGAGAACCAGACCAAACCCTATGTCGCCAAGATCCGGTCGAGCGAACCGTCCTTCGCGGAACTGCTCGCCCCATTCATCGGGCTGCCCCTCGCCGGCGGTGCGGGCAGCGATGTCGTCGAACAGGCGATCCGCTACCTCGGCCTGCCGTACGTGTGGGGCGGCGGCGGGGTCGAGGGCCCATCCGGCGGCGGCTTCGACTGCTCGGGACTGACATCGTTCGCCGTGCACGCCGCCACGGGACTCACACTGCCCCGCACCTCGGAGACACAGTGGACCGTCGGCCAGGAAATTCCGATGGATCAGGCAAGGCCGGGCGACCTACTGTTCGGGAACTGGCAGTCGGGTGGACCGGGCCACGTCGCCATCTACATCGGCAATGGTCAGATGGTGCACGCACCGACCACCGGCGATGTCGTCCGTATCGCCGACGTCTTCCCCGAGATGAAAGCCCGCCGGATATTCTGACGGATCATTCCGACCACGACGTCCGGTGCCGCCACCATGCCGGACCGCACAGCAAGCACCGGACGCTCACGCCTCAGCTCTCGACCCAGGTCGCCAGGTCATCGCGCGACTGACGATCCGTCCGGTACGAGTTGATCGGGTGGTCGACATCGGGGTATCCGAACGAGATCCCGAGGAGCACCAGCCGATCCTGGGGAATACCGAAGAATTCCCGAATGAAGGGTGCCTGACTGGCAAGCGCCGCCTGGGGGATGGTCGCGACATCGTGGCTGTGGGCGGCGAGCACGAAGCTGTTCACGAAGACTCCGCAGTCGACGGCGCCGTACGTCCCGAGCTTGGCCTCGGTGGTGACGATGGCGACGTGAGGAGCGTCAAACAACTCGAAGTTGCGCATCATCTGTTTGGCGGATGCGACACGATCCCCCTTGGCGATACCCACACTCTCGTACAGTTGCCATCCGCTGGCACGCCTGCGTTCCTGGTAGACGCCCTCATATGCCTCCGGAAAGGCGATGTCCGGGTTCTCCGTAGGTGCCTGCCCGACGTGTGCGGTCAGTGCTGCGCGGAAGCGGTTCGTTGCGTCCGCGGAGGCGATGTGGAGATGCCAGGGCTGGGTGTTGCACCAGGACGGGGCGCGCCGGGCCGTCTCGAGGATCGCCTCGATCACCTCGCGCGGGACCGGGTCGGGCCGGTAGCCCCGGCAGCTCCAGCGGCTGGCCATCAGGGCGTCCAGAGCCTCGTGACCAGCAGCGACGGGGACATCCATCGTCTGTCGTGCCATCGTGTCGTGCCTCATTTCTCGAATATGTCGGACGCCTGCGAACGAGTGACCGTTCGCGTTCACAGTGCGACTGGATACAGTCACCATACAGTGAGTGTAGACAATATGTTCAGTGTCGCCTAGGCTGCCAGTAACGGAAGTCACAAGACGGGCCGACGCGGCTCAGACGTGAGGAGAAGGAAATGACTGCGACCACCGAGACACCACGACGCGAGGGCGCACTCGACGTTCCGGAGGGGCTGCCGCGCGGCATCGATCTCGGTCGGATCAACAATCGGGACAAAGCGATCGCTATGTACGGCCGCGAGTTCACCGAGAAGCTGACCGATCACGCGCTCCTCGCCGACGAAGCCGCGTACCTGGCCATGCGCGACTTCCGCGACAAGTCCACGGGTGCCAACTGGCGCACGTTCGACACTGCACTCGACCACGGCATCGACGCGCTGGATGACCCGTCCCCCGGAATGGTGGAGCTGTTCCGTCAGCTCGAGCACATCCCCGACTGGGTCGACTTCGACCAGCTCTACCGCGGTGCCGTCGCCTTCTGGCGGGCCGGGCCGATCGTCCCGCCCATCCTGGCCTGGGCCACCATCGCCGGCGGATTCTCGATGTACAGCGCCACACGCCCGGTCCTGTTCAGCGGCCGGATGCGCAAGGCCGACCACGTCGGCACCCGGCTGGTGGAGAGCTTCCGCTACGTCGTCGCCGCGTACGCCCCGGGCGGGATGGGCCGCTTCGAGGAGGGGTTCCGTCTCACCGCCAAGGTCCGGATGATCCACGCGGCCGTCCGTCACGGTCTGAGCCGATCGGACGCCTGGGACTGGGCCAACTGGGGCATCCCGATCAACAACCTCGACGGCATGGTCACCCAGGCCGGCCAGTTCGGCGTGAAATTCATCGACGCCGTGCATAGTTCCGGAATCCGTTTCTCGGACCGGGAAATCGAGGACATCTTCGCCCTCAGCCGCTACGTGGGATGGGTGATCGGTGTGCCGGAGGACATCCTGCACACCGACTACGACGACGCCCGCAAGAAGACGAACTTCCACACCCTCATCGAGCAGCCCACCGACGACTTGTGCCGCGACGTCGTCCACTCCGTGATCAAGTTCAGCGTCGAGAATCCCCCCGGCGACGTGGAAGTGCTACCCGCACCCGTCGCCAAGTTCATGACCACCGACCGCCGCCTCAAGCTCGCCTACGGTCTGCTGTCCACCTGGCTACCGGAGAACGTCATCAAGGACCTGCACGTCGAGCCCACGCCGTGGCGTTTCGTGCTGCCCGCAGTGAAACCGCTGCTGACACTGTCCAACCGGGTTGGGCGCATCCTCCCGCACGATGACGAGGCGGCCACCTTCCGAATCCTGAAGCAGTTCAACGCCGCCATCGCGGTCCCCGAGTCGGAGAAGGCGAAAGCCGTCGCGAATCCCGACGAGGTCGGGGCCGACGCCGCGGCCAACAAGGGCGGCATGCCCGTCGTCGCGAAGGCGGTCTGACGTGGCAGACAAGACCGAGGCTCCCCTCGCCGGCGTCCGGATCATCGAACTCGCCGGCATCGGCCCCGGACCATTTGCGGGAATGATGCTGGCCGACCTCGGTGCAGAGGTGATCTGCGTCGACCGTCCCGGCGGAAACCCCTGGGCTGCGAGCGGGCACGGGGTCATGTTCCGCAGTCGCCGGTCGATTGCGGTCGACCTCAAGTCATCCGGTGGCGCCGAGATCGTGCGCCGGCTCTGCGCGAGCGCGGACGGAGTCATCGAAACGTTCCGGCCCGGGGTGGCCGAGCGCCTCGGAGTCGGCCCGGCAGATTGCACGGCGGTCAATCCCGCTCTGGTGTACGGCCGGATGACCGGCTGGGGCCAGGACGGTCCGCTGGCGTCGATGCCCGGGCACGACATCAACTACATCGCACTCACCGGAGCGCTGCACGCGATCGGTCGCCGCGACGAGGCACCGGTCCCGCCGCTCAACCTCGTGGGCGATTTCGGCGGCGGTGGAATGCTTCTCACCGTGGGAATGCTCGCCGGGATCATGTCCGCGCGGTCCACGGGTGTGGGGCGCGTCGTCGACGCAGCAATGATCGACGGCGCGTCGGCCCTGATGGCGATGTTCCACGGTCTCCGCGGCGAGGGGACGTTCAGCGAGAATCGCGGAACTCACCTCCTCGACACGGGTGCGTTCTTCTATGACGTCTACCGCACCCGGGACGACCAGTGGGTGAGCATCGGCGCCATCGAGGATCAGTTCTGGAAAGACCTCTGCGACGCGCTCGACCTCCCGGACGATCTGCGACACAACCAATTCGACACCTCCCGCTGGAACGAATTCCGCGACATCCTCGGACGGCGGATCGCCACGTTCGACCGGGCCGAACTCGATGACCTGCTACTCGGCCGCAACACCTGCTACGCCCCCGTCCTGACGCTCGCCGAGGCGGCGGCGCACCCGCACCACGTTGCGCGCGGTACGTTCATCGAGGTCGACGGTGTCGTGCAAGCCGCGCCGGCTCCCCGCTTCGACGGGTCGCCCGCCACCAAACCGGGAGCACCGCGCAAGCCCGGTGCCGACACCCGCCAGATCCTCGCCGACGCCGGGTACGACGCCGCCGAGATCGAGCAACTGATCACCAGTGGTACTGCTGCAGAATAGTTTTCACAACCATAAAGGGGCGGGCCGGGAATTCTTCCNTTCCCGGCCCGCCCCTTCTACGGTGTTCTCACAAACCCAGTGAGCGACCTACGATCTCCCGCATGATCTGGTTGGTGCCGCCGTAGATCTGCTGGACCCGGGAATCCCGCCAGCGCCGGGCCACCTCGTACTCCTCCATGTATCCGTACCCACCGTGCAACTGCAGGCACGTGTCCAGGGCCTCGAATTCGAGCTCCGTGGTCCAGAACTTGGCCCCCGCCGCATCGGCCGCAGTGAGCTCACCGTTCCCGTGGGCGTCGAGACAGCGGTCGAGGAAGACGCGGGCGATCTGAACCTTCGTCGACAACTCGGCCAGTGTGAACCGATTCGCCTGGAAACTCCCGATCGGACTGCCGAACGCGCGCCGTTCCTTCGCGTACGACAACGCGAGGTCGAGGGCGTACTCGGCGCTCGCCACCGCGACAACGGCCATCGACAGCCGCTCCTGCGCGAGGTTCGCCATCAGATAGCGCAGACCCTTACCCGGCTCGCCGAGCACGTTCTCCGGCTGCACCTCCACATTCTGGAAGAACAATTCGGCCGTGTCCTGGGCCTTACGCCCGATCTTCGACAGCTTGCGTCCACGTTCGAAGCCCGGCTGCCCGTCCTCGACGACGAACAGACCGAAGCCACCACCGTCGTCCTCGGGGATCCGGGCGGCGACAATCACGAGGTCGGCCTGCATGCCGCTGGTCACGAACGTCTTCGATCCCGTGATCCGCCAGCCCGATCCCTCCCGGCGCGCCGTCGTCTTGATCGCGCGCAGATCCGACCCGGTCCCCGGCTCGGACATCGAGACAGCGATCGTGCGCTCACCGCTCACGATGTCGGGCAGCCAGCGCTTCTGCTGCGCCTCGTCGGCGAGGTCGAGGAAGTAGGGCAGCACGATGTCGTTGGTGAGGGAGAACCCATCACCGACCGTGCCGGTCCTGACGACCTCCTCGTTCAGTACCGCGTTGAAACGGAAGTCGCGCAGACCGCCGCCCCCGAACTCCTCCGGAGCGGCGAATCCGACGAGACCCTGCGCCGCAGCGCGGCGCCAGAAGCCGCGGTCGACCATCCCCGCTTCCTCCCATTCCTCGGAGTGGGGCACCGCCTCCTTGATCAGGAACGCGCGAACCGCCTCGCGGAACTGCTCGTGCTCGGGTTCGAAAATGGTGCGCTTCATGATCAGAGGCCCATCGATCGGCCGATGATTTCCCGCATGACCTCACTCGTGCCGCCATAGATCCGTCCGATCCGCGCATCGACGTAGGCCCGCGCGATGGGGTACTCGGTCATGTAGCCGTAACCGCCGAACAGCTGCAGGCAGCGGTCGGTAGCGGTGCCCTGCAACTCCGATGCCGCGAGCTTGGCCATCGCCGCGCGTTCGGGCGTCAAGGTGCCGGCGACGAGTTCGGTGACGCAGCTGTCGACGAAGGCCTGCATCACCTCCACCTCAGTCTTGATACTGGCGAGCACGAACCGGGTGTTCTGGTAGCTCCCCACGCTGCGCCCGAATACGCGTCGTTCCTGCACGTACTCGACCGCCCACTCGAGAGACTGAACCGCGGATGCCACGCTCGCCACGGCGATCGTCATGCGTTCCTGTGCCAGATTCGAGACGAGCGATCGGAAACCACTGCCCGGCTTCCCGAGAAGGTTCGCCGCGGGCACGCGCGCGTTGTCGAAGAACAACTCCGCGGTGTCCTGCGCATGCATGCCGATCTTCTCGAGGTTGCGACCCCGCTCGAATCCGGGAGTATCGCGCTCGACCACGATCAGCGACAGGCCACCGTGACGGTCCGAGTCGCGCTCCGTGCGGGCCGCCACGATCACCAGATCCGCGTTGTGCCCATTAGAGATGAACGTCTTGTTGCCGTTCAGAACGTAATGGTCACCGTCGAGGGTCGCCGTGGTGCCGATGCCCGCCAGGTCCGAACCCGTGCCCGGTTCGGTCATCGCGATCGCCGCGATCAGCTCGCCCGACGCCAGACCAGGCAGCCAACGTCTCCGCTGCTCGTCGTCGGCGTAGGCGAGGAAGTATGGGACGCAGATGTCGTTGTGCAGGTTGATGCCGACCGAGACCGTCCCGGTGCGAGCGATCTCCTCGGCGACGACCGCGTTGAAACGGAAGTCCGACACTCCGCCACCGCCGTACTCCTCGGGAATCTCCATGCCGAGAAAGCCGAGGTCGCCGGCTTCGCGGAACACCTTTCGAGGCACAATGCCGTCGCGCTCCCACTGGGCGTACTGCGGCACCACCCTCGAGTCGAGAAAGGCACGGAAGCTGTCACGGAAGGCTTCGTGGTCGTCGGCGTAGAGGGCGCGGCGAGTGCGCGTGGGCTTGTCATTGGTCATGCCCAGAATCGTACAATCAATCCATACACCATGTATAGCCTTAATGTATTCCGCCGCGGACGGGTGCTACCGCTGCCCGCCGACCCAGTCCGCCATCACGTCCGCCAGCGCCTCGGCGCCGCGGTTGCAGTCGTCCGCCTCGGCGAACTCGTCGGGCGAGTGGGACACGCCGGTGGGGTTGCGGACGAACATCATCGCCGTCGGCACCTTCGCGGACAGGATTCCGGCGTCGTGGCCGGCAGCGGTCGGGAGGACGGGAATGTCACCCAGGTGGGCGAGCGAGCGGCGCAGTCGTTCCCGGGTGGAGTGCGGGAACTCGACGATCGGCGTGACCGATTCGGCGTCGACCTCGAGACCGATACCGTCGGCGGCCGCGTAGGCCTGCGCCTCGGCGGTGATCTGCTGCACCAGCTTCGTCAACGTCTCCTCGTCGGCGGCCCGCGCATCGAGCCACGCCCGCACCTCCGACGGAATAGCGTTAGCACCGTTGGGAAGTACCCGCACCTTGCCGAACGTCGCGACCGCCTCGTGCAGCGTCGCGGCGGTCCGGGCGGTGTGAACGGAGGAGGCGAACGCGAGCATCGGGTCGCGGCGGTCGACGAGTCGAGTGGCGCCGGCGTGGTTGGCCTCTCCGGAGAACACGAACTGCCACCGGCCGTGCGGCCAGATCGATGACGCCACGGCGATGGGGCCGTCGATCAGGTCGAGCGCGCGTCCCTGTTCGACGTGCAACTCGACGTACACGCCGACGCGGTCGACGAGGTCTGGGTCCTCGCCGAGATGGTGCGGGTCGCGGCCGGCGCCGACCAGTGCCTCGCCGAGGCTGATGCCGTCGTTGTCCCGCAGCGCCAGCGCGCGTTCGGGTGCCAGCGCCCCGGTGGACAGTTGCGAGCCGACGCACGCGACACCGAACCGTGCGCCCTCCTCGTCGGAGAAGGCAGTGACCGCCACCGGACGCGTCGGCGTGATCCCCCGCTCGCGAACCAGGTCGATCGCGGCGAACGCCGACACCACCCCCAGCGGTCCGTCGTAGGCGCCACCGTCGGGTACCGAGTCGAGGTGCGATCCGGTGACGAAACTGTCGCGGGGGTCGCCGTCCCAGCCCTTCGGCATCCACCACGCCCACAGATTGCCGTTGCGGTCCTCCTCGACGCTCATGCCGCGTGCCTGCGCGCAGTCCGAGAACCATTCGCGCAGCGTCATGTCGGCGTCGTTCCACGCGAATCTTCGGTATCCCCTGGTCGACTTGTGCTGTCCCACATAGAGGATGCTCGCCCAGAGCGAATCGAAGGAAGTCATGTTCTCGGTCCTCTACTCATAGTTCCAAAGCCGGCAGGCGCTTCGCGCCCGTGCGCCTTTCTGGTTGCTCCAGCTACCAAAAAGGCGCACGGGCGGCGGAGCCGCCTACAGGGCGCCGGGGATCCAGGTGGTTCCGGCGAGGGGCACGCGGGCCATCGCCGACGCCTCGACGGTGAGGGCGACGAGGTCCTCGGGTTCGAGGTTGTGCAGGTGCGACTTGCCGCAGGCGCGGGCGAGGGTCTGCGCCTCCATGGTGAGCACCCGCAGGTAGTTCGCGAGCCGCCGTCCGCCCTCGACGGGGTCGAGGTTCTTCGACAGTTCCGGGTCCTGGGTGGTGATGCCTGCGGGGTCCTTGCCGGCCTGGAAGTCGTCGTAGAACCCGGCCGCGGAGCCGAGTTCCTCGTACTGCTTCGCGTAGCGGGGGCTGTTGTCGCCCAGCGCGATCAGGGCGGCGGTGCCGATGGCGACGGCGTCGGCCCCGAGGGCCATGGCCTTCGCGACGTCGGCGCCGCTGCGGATGCCACCGGACACGATGAGCTGCACCTTCCGGTGCACCCCCAGTTCCTGCAGCGCCTGGACCGCCTGCGGGATCGCAGCGAGGGTGGGGATACCGACGTGCTCGATGAACACGTCCTGGGTGGCAGCGGTGCCGCCCTGCATGCCGTCGACCACGACGACGTCGGCACCGGCCTTCACGGCGAGTTTCACGTCGTAGTAGGTGCGGGTGGCGCCGACCTTGATGTAGATCGGCTTCTCCCAGTTGGTGATCTCGCGGAGTTCGATGATCTTGATGGCGAGGTCGTCGGGGCCGGTCCAGTCGGGGTGCCTGCACGCCGACCGCTGGTCGACACCCATCGGGAGGGTGCGCATCCCGGCGACACGTTCGGTGATTTTCTGCCCCAGCAGCATTCCGCCGCCGCCGGGCTTGGCGCCCTGCCCGAGGACGATCTCGATGGCGTCGGCCTTACGCAGATCGTCCGGGTTCATCCCGTACCGCGACGGCAGGTACTGGTAGACGAGGTTCTTCGACTGTCCCCGTTCCTCGGGGGTCATGCCGCCGTCACCGGTGGTGGTGGACGTGCCGACCTCGCTGGCGCCGCGGCCGAGCGCTTCCTTCGCCTGCCCGGACAGCGCACCGAAGCTCATGCCGGCGATGGTGATCGGGATGTCGAGGTGCAGCGGGAACTTGGCGTTGCGGTCGCCGAGCACGACGTCGGTGTCGCACTTCTCGCGGTAGCCCTCGAGCGGGTACCGCGACATCGACGCACCGAGGAACAGCAGGTCGTCGAAGTGCGGCAGCGTGCGCTTGGCACCCCAGCCGCGGATGTCGTAGATGCCGGTTTCGGCGGCCCGCTGGATCTCGGAGATGACGCCGCGGTCGAACGTCGCCGATTCGCGCAGGGCCGGGTTCGGGGTGGTCATGACGGTTCTCCTAGTACGCGCTGGCGTTGTCGACGTGGAAGTTGTAGAGGTTGCGGGCGGAGCCGTAGCGGGTGAACTCGGACGGGTCGGCGTCGAAACCGGCCTGATCCAGCAGCTCCCGCAGTTCCGTCAGATGCTCCTCGCGCATCTCCTTCTTGATGCAGTCGGCGCCGAGGGAGGCGACGGTGCCGCGCACGTAGATGCGGGCCTCGTACAGCGAGTCGCCGAGGGCCTCACCGGCGTCGCCGAGGACGACGAGACGTCCGGCTTGGCCCATGAACGCGGACATGTGGCCGATGTTGCCGCCGACGACGATGTCGACGCCCTTCATCGAGATTCCGCAGCGGGCAGCGGCATTGCCGTCGATCACGAGGAGGCCGCCGTGGGCGGTGGCGCCCGCGGACTGCGACGCATCACCCTTGACGCGCACCGTCCCCGACATCATGTTCTCGGCCACGCCGACTCCGGCGTTGCCGGTGACGGTCACCGTCGCGTGCTGGTTCATGCCGGCGCAGTAGTAGCCGACGTGCCCGTCGATGGTGACGTCGATGTCGGAGTCGAGGCCGCAGGCGAGAGCGTGCGCGCCCTGCGGGCCGGTGACGGTAACCGTCTTCGGGGCTTCGGGTGAGGTGAGCCGCTGGTTGACGGCACGGGTACTCGACGTCTCGAGGTTCAGGACAGTCGCTTCGGTGGTGGCTACCGGTGCCATACGTACACCTCTTCCGGTTCGGGCTCGAAGATTCGGGCGTTGTCGACGCCGGGCAGGTTCGCCAGGGCGCGGTATTCGGAGGCCATCGCGACCCACTGGTCGGTCTCGGCGATGACGGCGGGCTTACAGGAGATCGCGTCCCGAACCACGGCGAACGAGTCGGCCGTCGAGACGAGCAGGGTGTAGAAGCCGTCGAACGTCTCGTTCAGCATCAGCAACGCCTTCTCCAGGTCGACGCCCTCGGCGAGCTGCTTTGCGACGAACCGCGCCCCGACCTCGGTGTCGTTGGCGCTGTCGAACGCGACGCCGTCACGTTCGAGCTGATGCTTGATGCTCATGTGGTTCGAGAACGAGCCGTTGTGGACGAGGCACTGGTCGGGGCCGACGGAGAACGGGTGCGACCCCTCGGCGGTCACCGCGGATTCGGTGGCCATGCGGGTGTGCGCGACGCCCTGCCATCCGCTCGCCGACGGCAGCCCGAACCGGTTCGCCAGGGCGATGGGGTTTCCGACGCCTTTGAGGACGGTCAGGTCGTCACCGAAGCCGATGACCCGCACCGACGGCACCACGCTGCGCACCGCGGCCGCGAGATCCTCGGCGCCGACGACGCCGTGCAGGATCGTCGTCGGGTCGAGGTCGATTCCGGTGACGGTGGTGTCGAGTGACGCCGACAGCGTTGCGGCGAGTTCCGTTGCGGGGATAGGGCAGTCGAGTAGCGAGACCGTCGATTCACCGACCGGGGACCAGGTCTTGTCGCCGTAAATCGCCATGCCTGCGGAATCGGGTCCGCGGTCGCACATCTGACCGAGCATGTCGGTGAGCAGGGCGCCGAGTTGTGGGTAGAGGGACGGCTCACGCAGGTGAAGTCCGACGATTCCACACATGGATGTCTCCTTTCGGGAGGTCTGTCAGAACGCTGTCAGGTAGTGGTCGAGTTCCCAGGGCGAGACGGTGTTGTGCCAGGCGAAGAACTCCTCGCGCTTGAGTTTCGCGAAGTACTCGGCGACCCCGGGGCCCGCGACGTCCAGGGCGCCCGTCACCACCGGATCCGATTCCAGGGCGTCCATCGCGTGCAGCAGCGTCATCGGCAGCATGTCGCTGGGACTGTCGCCGGAGCCGGGGGTGCCGGGGTCGAGATCGCGTTCGATGCCGTCCAGGCCCGCGGCGATGGCGGTGGCCGCGGCGAGGTAGGGGTTGGCCGAGCCGTCGCCGCCGCGCAGTTCCACCCGGTTCCTGTCCGGAACCCGGAGGTAGTGGGTGCGGTCGTTGCCGCCGTAGGTGGCGTACCGCGGCGACCAGGTGGCACCACTGCTCGTCGACGTGGCGCCGGTCCGCTTGTACGAGTTGACGGTCGGCGCGATCACACCCTGTAGCGCACACGCGTGCTCGAGGATTCCCGCGATGAACGCGTACGCCGTCCTCGACAGTCCAAGCCCCTTGGGATCGTCTCCGTCCGGGAACACCGAACCGGCGTCGTTCCACAGCGACAGGTGCAGGTGCATGCCGGAGCCGGTGCGGTCGGAGAAAGGTTTGGGCATGAACGTGGCTTTCATGCCCCGCTTCTCGGCGATCACCGACAGCAGGTACCTTGCGGTGATCACCCGGTCGGCGGTGGTCATGGCGTCGGCGTAGTCGAAGTTCTGCTCGAACTGCCCGTTGCCGTCCTCGTGGTCATTGGCGTAGTTGCCCCAGCCGAGTGTGTTCATAGCCGCGGACACCTCGGTCAGATGGTCGTACATCCGGGTGACGTCGCGGGCGTCGTAACACGGCTGACGACTGACGTCGGCCGTGTCCGCGGTCGTGAGGGCGCCGTCTCCGGTGCGGTGGACGAGGAAGTACTCGATCTCCGCGCCGACGTTGACGGACAGGCCGAGATCGGACGCCTTCTTCAGCGTCTCCTTCAGGATCACCCGCGGCGCATACGGCCAGGGCTTTCCCTCCACGTGCGGGTCGCAGTGCACGATCGCCAGCCCGGGCTTCACGAACGGGATCGGCGTGAACGACGAGACATCCGGTACGGCAACGAGATCGGAGTCCTTGGGCTCCTGCCCCATGTGCCCCGCCGCGTACCCGGCGAAGCCCACGCCGTCGTCCTGAAGCTGCTCGACGGCCTCGATCGGGACCAGTTTGGCGCACGGCTTGCCGGACAGCGTCACGAACAGGGCGAGAATGAAGGTGGTTTCGGTGGCCCGGGCCACCTCGGACAAGGTCTTCGGTGGGGTTGTCACGATGTTCTGCGCGGTGAACGCGTCAGCAGTGTCGACAGCCATGGGTAGCTCCTGAACTGGTGGTCTACGGGTGAGGGGGTCTGTGGGTCAGCGCATCTCGCCGGCGCCCTCGTAGGGGTGCAGGCTGAACAGGAGGTCGCCCTCCTCGAAGCGTGAGTAGCGGAAGTCGGACGGCTCGACGTTCGGGAGGGTGGTCGTGCCGTCGTCGAGGAGCATGTCGGCGACGAGGCGGCCGACCGCGGGCGAGATCTTGAAACCGTGACCGGAGAACCCGGTGGCCAGGAACAGTCCGTCGACCGGTGCGGGCCCGATGATGGGGTTGTAGTCGGGAGTGACGTCGTACGCGCCGACGTAACTCGAGGTGATCCGCGGATCGGGCATGTCGGGCAGACGGTTCCCGAGCTTGCCGATGTTCTTCTCGATGGTGCTGTCGTCTGCGCGGTTGCTGTATTTGTCGGGGTCGATGTACTCGGGCGCGGCGTGGTCGCTGTTGCCGACGAGCAGTTCACCGTTCGGCTCGCGGCAGATGTACTGCAGTCCGGCGAGATCCGACAGCACCGGCACCTCCGGCGTCGGAACACCCTGGTCGATCAGGACGAGCTGTGCCCGTTGGGCTTTCACCGGGATGTCGACGCCGACGCCGGTGCCGAGTTCAGGGGCCCACGGACCGGTCGCGAGGATCACCTGCTCGGCATGCACCTCGTCGCCGTTGGCGAGCGTCACCCCGTAGACGCGGCCGTCCGCGTTCTGCAGCAGCGACGCCACCGGCGTGCTCTGGCGGATTTTGACGCCCAGCTTGCGGGCCGAGGCACCGAACGCCATGCCAGCCATGTACGCCTCCCCGCGGCCGCCGAGGGGTTCGTAGGCGAAGGCGGCGAAGTCGTCGAGGTGCAGCCCCGGCCACAGTTCGGCCATCTTGTCGTGGCCGATGTAGTCGACGTCGATGCCGAGGCCCTGCATCATCGCGACGTTCGCCTTCAGCGGGTCGATGTTGTTCTCGCCGACGCCGACGACGTATCCGCACTGCCGGAACGCCATGTCGTCGCCGAAGATCTCGGTGGCCCTGGTGAAGATGTCGACGCCGTACCACGACATCGCCGCCAGCGACGGCGTCCCGTAGTGGCACCGGACCACGCCACTGGACTTGCCGGTCATGCCCGAGCACAGGGTGTCACGCTCGAGGACCAGCACATCGGTCTCGCCGCGGTCCGCGAGCGACCAGGCGATGGCGAGACCCTCGAGTCCCCCACCGACGATCACGAACTTTGCTGTCTGTGTCACGTTGCTTCCTTCATTCGGCCGGATGATCGGGCGCTGCGGCTTGGGTAGCGGTTCGTTTCACCTCATGAATCGCTGTTGTTCACTATGAAACCGTTCTACTATGTCGATCGTGTTACGGCAACGTTGTCGGTGCATCACCAAATCACGGCGCTCATATGCACTTTCAAGAACAACCACTGCTTTGATCTGCATGTTTTCAGCACCGCAGGATTGATTTACGTCGGCGAAATATGTCTTGTGGTTTCCTGTTGCTACTCCTCGTTTCATACAGAGGAGGTCGCGGACCCAACTCACCACACCTTCAGGGAGAATCCATGACCACGACCGACAAGCCCACCGCCGTCCCGTTCCGCGTCACCGCCGGATTCCACGAGAACCTGCCGCAGATGCCGGTCTCGGAGTACCCGGGCACCAAGGGATACATCGACGACGTCTTCGCCAACCCGGACGGATCGGAGATGTCGGCCGGCTACTTCGAACTCCAGCGCACCGACGCCCCGCTCGACTACTACTACGCCTACGACGAGATGAAGGTCGTCCTCGAAGGGGAGTTCACCCTCGAGAACCTCGACACCGGCCAGGTCGAGGTGGCGAAGGCGAAGGACGCGATCTTCTTCCCCAAGGGTTCGCGTATCCGCTTCACCACCCCCGACCGCGCGCTGGCCTACTTCGTCGGCCACCGTTCCTTCGCTCCCTGATCCGCGATGGCGGTATCGATGAGGTCGACCAGCGTCCCCCGGTGGCGATCCGACTACTCGGCCGTCGACGACCTCGCAGCCGGCACTGCCGTCACCCGCTACGTATTGGTCACGGACCGCGCGGTCAGCGCACAGGTCATCCGCGAGCTGTCCGAGCGCGTGGCGCCCGTTCCCGCTCGCACGGTGATCGTCGACGACGGGGCAGGATCCGGGTTCGGCGGGCTCGACGAGCTGTTGTCCGAGGCGCGCATCGGGTGGCGGTTCGTCGTGGCGGGACCCGAGCACATGGTGGGGGCGGTGCGTGCTCGGCTGATCTCCGCGGGCGCGGTGCCCAGCGAGATCGCCGTGGTGATCATCGACCCCGACGTCCGGATGCGCGACGTGTTCTGCGCGCACTGCCACACGACGTCGTCCTCGGTGCCGGTAGCCATCGGCGGCCGGACACCGTGCGGCGGTTGTTCCGCCGAACTCACCGTCTACTACCACTACTCCCGGCGCCACAGCGCCTACCTGGGATATCGAGCCGACTCGGAGGAACTGCCATGACCACGGCCCTCGAAACAGTTGCGGGCGAGAGCATCACCGGAGGGCTCACTCTGACAGTGCGCGAGGCACGGCTGCTGTGCCCGGGCATCCGGCACGTCGTGCTCGCGGACCCGGCGGGCCGCACCCTGCCGTCGTTCACCCCGGGCAGCCACATCGCCGTCACCTGGGCCGAGGGTCGGCAGAATTCCTACTCGCTCACCGGCCCCTCGATCGAGCCGGACCACTACGCGATCTCGGTCCGGCTCGACGAGAACGGCCACGGGGGTTCGCGCTGGGTCCACGACCTCGAGCCGGATCAGCGCATCCGTGTGAGCCTTCCGCGGAGTGCGTTCGCTCCCGTGCTCACTGCGCGGCACCACCTGCTGGTCGCGGGCGGAATCGGCGTCACGCCGATCCTGTCGCACGTCCGGGCCGCCCTAGCGTGGGGTCGTTCGTTCGAAGTGATCTACTCCTTCCGCGACCAGTCGGGAGCGCACGCCGACGAGTTGGCGGCGCTGTGCGGTGACCGGATGATCACGGTCTCCACGCCCGGAGAACTCGCGGACCGCCTCGTCCCGAAGCTGGCGGACCAGCCACTCGGTACCCACGTCTACACGTGCGGTCCCGCGCCGATGATCACGGCGGTGGCCGAGTGGGCCCGCGACTGCGGCTGGCCGCCGGGGCGCGTGCACTCGGAGGCATTCGGGGCGGGAGCGCTGCACGAGGGCGCGCCCTTCGCCGCCACGCTCGGGCGCACCGGAATGATCGTGCCCGTGCCGTCGGGAACCAGCCTCCTCGAGGCGTTGCTGGACAAGGGAATCAACGTCCCGAACCTCTGCCGACAGGGTGTGTGCGGCGAATGCCGGCTGTCGGTTCGCGGCGGCGAGATCGAACACCGCGACCTGTTCCTCACCGACGAGGAGAAGGCCTCCGGAGATTCGATCATGCCGTGCGTATCACGTTCCGCAGGAGACCGATTGGAGCTGGATCTGTGACATCGACCGACTCGCGTGCCGACCACATCGCGCGCTTTCCCTTCCCCTTTCCGCGCGACCAGTACCGCTACAGCACCAACGTCGAACCGGCCGGAAACCCCACCGACACCGCCACCGGAAGCTGGGGAGACACCCGCATCGCCATCGACGCCGACTACCACCGCGAACTCGCCGAACGCGAGCGCATCCTGGCAGAGGATCCGTCGCGGCACCAGTGCCTGCCCCACATGGTCTCCGCCGCGTGGGACGCGATGCTCACGCTGATGCGCAGCCTCGCCGACGAATACCCCGACACCATGACCCTCGAACGGCACGACGACAACTGGTTCTGGAAGAACGACCTCCTCGGGATCGAGCACACCTTCGTGTTCGGGGATCTCGACACGTTGCCGGCGCCGCCGCTGGTGTACATCTGTGGTCAGATCCAGGAGGACGTCGTGCTCCTCGATCAGCGTGAGGGCGAACTGTGGGGTGACGCAGGTCTGGTGACGTTCGCGGCGGACTGGTCCTTCGGATTCGACGTGGGCATGAGCTTCCTCGAAATTCACGGCCCCGTCCCGCGAATTCACAGCGAGAAGATCATCACCCGCGCACACAACTTCCTGATGCGGCTCGAGCCCGGCCAGAGCTACCGGCGCACCAACTGGTCGTTGACCGTCGACGGCAAACTCGACACGTCGACCGAGACCTACCCCCAGTGGGGGAAGGACCGGCGCACCCTCGCCGACGGCCCGCTGGACGACGTCGGGGACCGCCTGTTCCTGAGAACCGAAGTGCAGCATCTGATCCGGCTCGCCCACTCCGGCACCGTCATGTTCCTGATCCGGACGTATCTGCTCCCGTTCCGGGACGTCGCGACCGTTCCGGAATGGGGCGAGCGATTGTACCGGGTGCTCGAGGACCTTCCGGTGGACATGGCCGAATACAAGGGCATCAGTCGCACCCGGGAACCCGGCATGAGATGGCTGCTGAACCACGGGAACGTCGCACCGTGACGCTGGCCGACGGGCGGCTTCGGAGGCCGGCACCCCAGACCGATCAGGCTCTCGACCTCGTTCTCGCGACGGTCTCCGTGATCGCCCGCGACGGCCTGCGCGGTCTGACGACCGGGGCCGTCGCCCGGGAGGCCGGCGTCTCGGACGAGGCCGTCCTGCGCAGCGCCGGGTCGACGGACGCCCTCCTCGACGCCGCGCTCCGGTACGCGCTCGACAAGAGTGCGAGCGTCTTCGCCGACATCGCCGCCGGCTCGTCGCTCGACCACTTCGTCGAGCACCTCACCGACCTCGTCGCCCGCGACCCGGACCTCCAGGTCTTCCAGTACGAGCTGATGCTCGAGTCCCGGCGCACGCCACGCCTCGACCCGCACGTGAAACTGCTGTACGCCACGTATATCGAGGCGACGTCGCAGGCACTGACCCGGCTGGGCATCACCGCCGACGAAGACCTGACCCTGCTGGTGTACTCGGCGATCGAGGGATTCATCATGCACCAGCTGATCGCGAAGGATCGTCCCGCGACCGAGCGCGCGATCGAGCGCCTGCGCCGAATCCTCTCGAGCGCGAGGTAGTCGCTGCACGTGAGTGGCAAAGTGTGCCCTGGCACGCATTGCCACTCACGTGCGGGCGAGGACCTCCGCCACCACGACCGACGCCTGCCCGGACAGCCGCACCGACCCTTGCTCGACGAGGAGACAGTCGCCCGGTTGGACGGGACCGAGGTCCGTCGCCAGCCGCCCATCGAGGACCAGGACGAGGACGGCAAGCCGCCCGTCAGCGGTGACGTCCTGCGCCGGTCCGATGTCGACGACGTCCACGGACGCCGCTGTGGTGGACCTGTGGACCATGACGTTGAACGCCTCGGTCAGCCCTTCCGCCACACAGTCGGGGCTGCGTTCACCGGCGAAGGCCGTCGGACGCAGGCGCGGAATCACGGTGGGGCCGCCGCCGAAGTCGAGTGACACGGGATGGTCGCCGATCACCGTGAATATCCGATCGATGTCGGGAAACGGCGAGAACGTCGAACCCGCCTCGAGCGTCGCGACGCTGAAGCGCCACCGGGACGCGACACCGGCGGCGATCTCCGCTGTGGTGCCCGCGCCGTTGGCCCACGGGGTGGTCCGCCGATCCGAGCGCCGGGCGATGCGGGCCTCGCGAACTGTGGTCACTCCTTCTCCTTACCTAGAAAGTCCACTGTCAGGATACTTTGTTTCGCGTATCGGCACGCAGGCGCACGCCGGATTCCGTTACGCAGTTGTCACTCAGCGAACTATTTCCGCAATCTCCGCTT
Source organism: Rhodococcus mengyinensis (assembly GCF_048381435.1). NCBI lineage: Bacteria > Bacillati > Actinomycetota > Actinomycetes > Mycobacteriales > Nocardiaceae > Rhodococcus > Rhodococcus mengyinensis. Next base: position 251,151 of record NZ_JBLWIT010000148.1, read on the forward strand.
TGGTTCACTGTCACTAGACATCGATTCCCAAAGGCGGACACGACAAGTGTCACGCCATCCTCGATCAAGGTGGACGACTATGAACGAAGCAGTCGCTGCGGCCGACACCGCCTGGATTCTCGCGGCCTTCACGGCAGTGAGCCTCATGGTGCCGGGCCTGGCCATGTTCTACGGCGGAATGGTCAGCGTGCGCAACACGCTCAACATGGCCATGATGACGTTCGGCGCGTTCGCCGTCGTCGGGGTGCTGTGGATCGTGTTCGGCTACTCCGCCGTGCTGGGTAACTCCCTCGGCGGTCTCGGCATTCTGGGCGACCCCCTCGAGTTCTTCGGCTCCAGTTCATTACTGGAGGCCCCCGCCGAACCCGGACTGCCGCCCGCGCTGGTCTCGGGATTCCAGCTGTTGTTCGCCGGCATCACCGTGGCACTCATCTCGGGTGCGCTGGCCGACCGGATGAAGTTCGGCGCCTGGATGCTGTTCGCCGGACTGTGGGCCACGTTCGTCTACTTCCCCGTCGCCCACTGGGTGTTCGCGTTCGACTCCGCGGACGGGTCGGTGATCGGCGGATGGATCGCCAACACCCTCGGCGCCATCGACTTCGCCGGCGGCACCGCCGTGCACATCAACGCCGGCATCGCCGCCCTCGCCGTCGTCCTGGTTCTCGGGGCCCGCAAGACGTTCCCAGTCTCGCCCCGCCCGCACAGCCTTCCCCTGACCATGCTCGGCGCCGGCATCCTTCTCTTCGGCTGGTTCGGATTCAACGGCGGCTCGGCGCTGTCCGCCGGGAACAGCGCGTCCGTCGTCATCCTCAACACTGTCGCCGCGGCGTGCGCGGGTATCTGCGCCTGGCTGGCAGTCGAGAAACTGCGTGAAGGTCACGCCACCTCGCTGGGCGCCGCATCGGGCCTGATCGCAGCACTGGTCGCCATCACACCTGCCTGCGGCGCCGTCTCACCGCTCGGCGCACTGGTCGTCGGAGGCGCCGCCGGCGCGGTCTGCTGCTTCGCGGTCTCCTGGAAGTACCGGCTCGGCTACGACGACGCGCTCGACGTCGTCGGCGTGCACCTGGTGGGCGGCATCCTCGGCACCGTTCTGATCGGTTTCCTCGCGGATCCGGCCGCTCCCAACGGCGCCGCGGGACTCTTCTACGGCGGCGGCGTCGACGTGTTGTGGCGTCAATGTGTCGCCGTGGCAGCCGTTCTCGCCTACTGCTTCGTCGTCACGCTGGTGATCGCACTGGCACTGAAGAAGTTCATGGGCATTCGCGCCGACCAGGAAAGCGAGTACGACGGTCTCGACGTGTCCGTCCACGGCGAAACGGCCTACGTACTCGATGCCGTCGGCCTCACCGGCGCCTCGAAGCATGGCACCGACGCGGTGCTCGGCGCAGAAGCAATCACGACCAGGGCTGCGGACCCCGCCAAGGCCTGATCCCGGTCCCGAGACAGACAGTGGTCCTGCCCCCCAACACTCCGCGGGGCAGGGCCACTGGTGTGCCCAGCTAGGTCAGGCTCTGAGCCAGACCCCGAAGCCTTGCACTGTAATTGTTCGGCTGAGCGGACAGGAACTGACTCAGCACGATCAGTTCGAATTCCTCCATGGCGGCCGAATCTGCAGTAATTGCGGTATGATTCGCCACTTCGTGCTCCAGAAGTTCGACCGCCTCCCGCCACCCTCGGATCGCGGGTCGTCCGAGTTCCATCTGCGGCTCGAATCTCAGCGGTTCACCGAGTGGGCTCCCGAGAATTTCCTGCAAGTGCTCCTCGAGACTTCGGCGCGCCAGTCGGATGATCAGCTGAGATTGCCCTTCGTGCCACTGCATGGTGGCGGAGCGTCCCGGCTGCAGAATCGACGCGATCGACATGGTCGAATCGAACTCCTCGGCGCCAGAAGTAATTCGGGCCGTACCCGACAGCGGGATCTGAACGACGTAGAAGTCGCCGAGATCATCCGAGTTCATCCGCGCATCGGTGCCGTAGTCGAAATAGTAGACACCGATCGTGCCCGCGGTGGCCAGGTGAACCGGCTCGAGGCGGTCGAAGGGCAGCGCGGACTGGCTGTCGGACGCTATCTGAACTGTCGCTATCACCGTAACCACGACCTTTCGAACCAACCGCCACTCTACGCCCGGCGCGGAGGCGGAGGAAGGTCGAAATTCCGATTACGGCCGTCAGTCCTCGTGGTGGTCGGGGTATGCGGTGACGGCGAGAAAGCGGATGGGCAACCGCACGAGATCGTTGGGCCCGTGCAGACCTTCACCGTCGAGGAGCAGCGAATCCCCCGGCCGCAGCGTGTACTCGGCCTCGCCGTGCCCGTAGACCATGACGCCCTCGAGCATGTAGAGCAATTCGGTGCCGGCGTGCTGGAACAGCGGAAACGTCTCACTGGAGTCGGTGAGCGTGACCAGCACCGGCTCGAGTCGCTTGTGCTGGCCGCGCAGTGCGCCGAGAAGTTCGTAGTGGTGTCCCACCCGGGTGCCTCGCCCGACGATGACCGCACCGCGGCCCGCCTCGACGTACACGGCGTCGCGGGCGGTGTCGGCGCCCCGGAACAGAGAGGTCACGGGCACGTCGAGCCCGGCTGCCAGACGCGCCAGCGTCGACAAACTGCACGAGGTCTGCGAGTTCTCGATCTTGGACAGCATGGCCTTCGAGATTCCGACTTTGGCCGCCATGTCCCCCACTGAGAGTCCACTGGCTTTGCGGAGCGACCGGACCTGCCTGGCGATCACCTTCTCGAGATCGGGCCCGGTCGGCGTATCGGACGGCACCTCACGCTCGACGGGCGCTGGGTCTCCCGTGTCGCGGTGGACCTCGGTCTCGGGTCGAGTGGTCACGTCCGCATCGTAGCAGCGCCGTTTACTGTCAGGAAACCGCGACTCACTACGCCGGACGGCGAATCGGTGCGCATACGAGCAATAACTATGCGCATGCGTGCAAGACGACGCCGCGCCTCCGCCCGCATGCTTGTGACAGCCATCACAACACCACCGGGAGAGTTGACGCCATGACCGCAGTACACGAGAACGTCAGTGCCACAGGACTTCCTGATGGAACCGCGACCGAGTTGTTCATCGGCGGGCAGTGGCGCGCGGCGTCGGACGGCGGGACGTTCACGGATCTGAACCCGGCCACCGCTCGCCCCCTCGCCCAGATCGCGTCCGGCACCGCCCAGGACATCGACGACGCGGTCCGGGCCGCCCGCACGCAGCTGAACGGTGAATGGGGTTCACTGCCCGGCGCCGCCCGCGGACGGATCCTGAACAAGGTCGCCGATCTCATCGAACGCGACGGCGAGATCCTGGCCCGGCTCGAGGCCCTCGACGTCGGCAAGCCCGTCGGCCAGCCCACCATGCTCGACATCCCGATGGCCGCCGGCACGTTCCGGCACTTCGCCGGCTGGGCCGACAAGATCACCGGCCAGTCCATCCCGACCGCCGGCTACTTCGGCCAGCCCACCCACTCGTACACCGTCCGCGAACCGGTCGGCGTGATCGGCGCGATCGTCCCGTGGAACACCCCGCTGATGATCTCGGCATGGAAGATCGCCCCCGCGCTCGCCGCCGGAAACACCCTGGTGGTCAAGCCGCCGGAGGACGCACCGCTGTCGATCCTGCACCTCGCGACGCTGCTGGAGGAGGCCGGACTGCCCGCAGGCACCGTCAACATCGTGCCCGGCCTCGGCGAGGTCGCCGGCGACGCACTCGCCGGCCACCCCGGCGTCGACAAGATCAGCTTCACCGGCAGCCCCCGCGTCGGCCGGATCATCGCCAAGCGCGCCGCCGACACGTTCAAGCGCACCACCCTCGAACTCGGCGGCAAGTCCCCGCAGATCATCCTCCCCGACGCCGACCTCGAGGCCGCCATCAACGGGACGGCCATGGGACTGTTCTTCAACCAGGGCGAAGTGTGCGCCGCGGGCACCCGCATCCTGGTGCACCGCTCGCTGTACTCGCAGGTGGTCGACGGTCTCGCCGCCGCCGCGTCCGCGCAGGTCCTCGGCGACCCTTTCGATCCGGCGACCACGATGGGCGCCCTGGTGAACGCGAAGCAGCGTGACACCGTCCTCGGCTACATCGATGCCGGACGCAGCGAGGGCGCCCGGGTCGCCGCCGGCGGTGGCCGCCCGGACGGGGACGGGTTCTTCGTCCAGCCGACCATCTTCGCGGACGCGAACAACGACATGAAGATCGCGCGGGAGGAAATCTTCGGACCCGTCGGCACCGTCATCGCGTTCGACACCACCGACGAGGCGATCGCGATCGCCAACGCGACCGATTACGGGCTCGCCGCCTCGATCTGGACGCGCGACGTGTCCCACGCCCACACCCTCGCAGGCAAGGTCCGCGCCGGAGCGGTCGCGGTCAACGGCTGGGCACCCATCGACCCCGCCCTGCCCTGGGGCGGCATGAAGACCAGCGGCACCGGCCGCGAACTCGGCTGGGCCGGAATCGAAGCCAACACCGAGGAGAAGGTCGTCACGATCATCCTCTGATCGCCCCCAGCATCGACGTCGTCGGACAGGAGCAGGACTTATGAAAACCCAGGCCGCAGTGTTGTGGGAGCCCGGTCAGCCGTGGCAGATCGAAGAACTGGAACTCGACCCGCCGAAGCACGGTGAAGTGCTTCTGCAATTGGCGGCGTCGGGGATGTGCCACTCGGACGAACACGTCCGGGACGGCAGCCTGCCGCTCGAGTACTACCCGTTCATCGGTGGCCACGAGGGCGCCGGCGTCGTGCTCGAGGTCGGGCCCGGGGTCACCAGCGTCGAGAAGGGCGATCACGTCGCTCTCGGATTCATCCCCGCGTGCGGCCGATGCAGGCAGTGCGCGACCGGCCAGTCCAGCATCTGCGACCTGGGAGCCCACCTGCTCGAGGGCTGGCAGATCTCGGACGGCACGGCGCGGCATCACGTTCGCGGCAAGGACGCCGCCATCCAATGCCTGATCGGGACGTTCTCGCCGTACACCGTGGTCAACGAGGCGTCGTGCGTAAAGATCACGAAGGACATCCCCCTCGACAAGGCGGCGCTGGTCGGCTGCGGTGTCACCACCGGCTGGGGGTCGTCGGTGTACGCGGCCGGCGTCCAGGCCGGTGAGACCGTCGTCGTGATCGGCATGGGCGGCGTCGGCTGCGGGGCGGTGCAGGGCGCAGCGCTCGCCGGGGCCCGGCACGTCGTGGTCGTCGACCCGTCGGAATTCAAGCGGGAGCAGGCCAAGATCTTCGGCGCGACCCACACCGCGGCGAGCATCGACGAGGCGCTCCCCCTCCTCCAGGATCTGACGTGGGGCCAGCTCGCCGACAAGGTGCTCATCACCGTCGCGAATGCGAGTGGCCGCATCATCGCCCCGGCGATGAGCCTGGTGGCCAAGGGCGGCACCTGCGTCCACGTGTCGGTCGGCGACGTCACGCAGAACGACGTCGACCTGAACCTGTTCGATCTGACGGCGATGCGCAAGACCCTCAAGGGAGCGTGGTTCGGCAACGCGAACATCCGGTTCGACATCCCTCATCTGCTGCGCCTGTACATGGAGGGTCAGCTGAAGCTCGACGAGATGATCACGAGGACATACACACTCGATCAGATCAACGACGGCTACGAGGCGATGCGGAAGGCCGAGAACGTCCGCGGCGTCATCATGTACTCGTAGATCGGCACAGTCGGGAGCGGTGGGGCGCTGCACGCCTCTCCGCTCCCGGCATGGTTCCCTGTCCCCATGCCGTACGTGTTCCTGCTTGCCGCGATCGCCGCCGGTCTCGTCGTCTCGGGAGTGGTCGTTCTCAATCTCGGCGGAGCTCATTGATACCGTGGTCGCATGATCGCTGGTGGGGCAGGTACGCGTCGTGCCTAAGGTCGTGGATCACGACGAGCGGCGGCGCAGCATCACCGCCGCCGCCTGGCGGCTGATCGCCGCCCGCGGTATCGATGCTGCCAACATGCGCGACATCGCCACCGAGGCCGGGTACACCAACGGCGCCCTGAGTCATTACTTCGCCGGCAAGGACGAGATCCTCCGTACCTCGTACGAGCACATCTCCGAGGCCACCGACCGCCGGATCACCGAGGCGCTCGGCGACGCGACCGGACTCGACGCACTGCGCATCCTCTGCCGCGAAGTGATGCCGATCAACGAGGAGCAACTCCTCGAAGCCCGGATCGCCGCCTCGCTGTGGCCGCGGGCCATGTACGACGAGCAGATGGCCGCGACCAACCGCCGCACCATGGACCACTGGCGTGAGCAGATGGCGATCTTCCTCGAGCAGGCGCGCGAGGAGGGCTCCGTCGGCGACATCGACGTCAGCATCGTGGTCGAGCAACTGCTCAACATGATGATGGGCATGCAGATTCTGGGTGTCCTCACGCCGGGCGAAACGTCGTCGGAGCGTCAGTTGGAGATGCTCGAGCAGTTCGTCGCCGCACTCTGAGCCTTCCGTCGCTCAGCCAAAACCGTTGCTGCGGAATCCGATAGGGAACCATTTTTGACCGAACGGTCAGTTTGTTCGGGCGCGAAACTCACTGTTTACACGAGGACACCTCGGCTGTAACGTACGTCACTAAAGTTTTTATTCAACACCCGTAGAACCAAAGGATCGCGACATGCCCACCCTTTCCCCTGCGCGTATCGACCACCCGCTGTCGCTGCCGACCGTCGAAGAAATCGCCTCCCTCCGCGAGATCCTCGAGGTCGCCGACGCGCTGACCGAGCAGACGAGATTCGTCTATGTCGGCCTCGAGGAACCGGACAAGTCGACGCTGTACACGGCGGAGGCCCCCGAGACCGATCGCCGATTCCGCGTTCTGCTGCACGACATCTCGTCACCCAACGCGGTGGACGTCGTGGTGTCGGTGACCCAGCGGTCGGTGATCAGCTCGGTGACCCTCGACGCCGCCCGTGACGGTCAGATGCCCGTCCTGGACGAGGAGTTCGAGCTCGTCGAGCAGGTGCTGGCCGCCGACGAACGCTGGCTCGCCGCGCTCGCCGCCCGCGGACTCGACGTCGCCGACGTCCGGGTCGCTCCCCTCTCGGCCGGTGTCTTCGACTACCCCGGCGAGACGGGCACGCGGATCCTCCGGGGGCTCGCGTTCCGCCAGGACCACCCGAAGGACCACGCCTGGGCCCACCCGATCGACGGGCTCGTCGGATTCGTCGACGTCATGAACCGGACCGTCACCGACGTTCTCGATCTCGGCGCCGTCCCGATCCCCGAGGAGTCGGGCAACTTCGACGATCTCGCCGTCACCGGCCCCCTGCGCACCACCCAGAAGCCCATCGAGATCACCCAGCCCGAGGGACCCAGCTTCGTCGTCGACGGCAACCGCGTCGACTGGGAGAAGTGGTCGTTCCGCGTCGGCTTCGACGCCCGCGAGGGTCTCGTCCTCCACCAGCTCGGGTTCGCCGACGGCGACCGGGTGCGCCCCATCATCCACCGCGCGTCCATCGCCGAGATGGTGGTGCCCTACGGCGACCCCTCGCCGGTCCGGTCGTGGCAGAACTACTTCGACACCGGCGAGTACATGGTGGGCCGCTACGCGAACGCCCTCGAACTCGGCTGCGACTGCGTCGGCGACATCACCTACTTCGACGCCGTCATCGCCGACGAGTTCGGCACCCCCAAGACGCTGAAGAACGCCGTGTGCATGCACGAGGAGGACTTCGGCGTGCTGTGGAAGCACACCGACCTGTGGGCCGGCTCAGCCGAGACCCGCCGCCAGCGCCGTCTCGTCATCTCCTTCTTCACCACGATCGGCAACTACGACTACGGCTTCTTCTGGTACCTCTACCTCGACGGCACCATCGAATTCGAGGTCAAGGCCACCGGCATCGTCTTCACGTCGGGTCACCCGGGCGGCGACTACCCGTACGCCTCGGAGATCGCCCCCGGCCTCGGCGCCCCGTACCACCAGCACCTGTTCAGCGCCCGCCTCGACATGATGATCGACGGCGACCGCAACTCCGTCGAGGAGGTGCAGACCAAGCGGGTGAAGATGGGCCCCGGGAACCTGCACGGAAACGCGTTCACCCTCGAGCGCACGCCGCTGACGAAGGAATCCGAGGCGCAGCGCCTCGCGGACAACAGCGTCGGACGCGTGTGGCACATCAGCAACCCGAACAGGCTGAACCGTCTGGGCAAGCCGGTGGCGTACGCACTCCACCCGGAGGGTCAGCCGATCCTGCTGGCCGACGACGACTCCTCGATCGCGGCGCGGGCGACGTTCGCCACCAAGCACCTGTGGGTCACCCAGTTCGATGAGAAGGAGCGTTACGCGGCAGGGGATTTCGTGAACCAGCACGCGGGTGGCGCCGGACTGCCCAGCTTCGTCGCCGGTGATCGCGATCTGGAGAACGAAGACGTCGTCGTCTGGCACACGTTCGGCCTCACGCACTTCCCGCGACCCGAGGACTGGCCGATCATGCCCGTCGACTACACCGGGTTCACGTTGAAGCCCAACGGCTTCTTCGACCGCAACCCCGCTCTCGACGTTCCCCGCACGACGTCGAAGCACTGCGCGACCGGAGGCGGCAGCTGCCACTCGGACGGGGGAACAGATGTCTGACACCACCACGGGTTCGGGTGCCGGCAAGTTACGCGGATCCATCGGCGTCGTCGGGATCGTCTTCCTCGTCATCGCTGCCGCCGCGCCGCTGACCGCGATCGGCGGCGCTCTGCCCGTCATGATCGCGATCGGCAACGGCGCGGGCGCCCCGACCGCCTATCTCATTGCCGCACTGGTCCTGCTCGTCTTCAGCGTCGGATACGCGGCCATGAGCAGCCACATGGTCGACACCGGCGCCTTCTACGCCTACGTCGCCAAGGGGCTGGGTGAGTCCTGCGGGCTCGGCGCAGCCGGCCTCGCTCTGCTGACCTATACCGCCATTCAGGCCGCCGTGTACGGTCTGGCGGCCGCGACGATTCAGGGCCTCGTGGTCCAGTACGGCGGACCCGACCTGCCGTGGTGGATGTGGGCGCTGGTACTCATCGCACTCGTGGCCGTGCTCGGATACCGCAGCATCGACCTCGGCGCCAAGGTCCTCGGGGTGCTCCTCGTGCTCGAGATCGGCATCATCCTGGCGCTGTCGTTCGGCGTGCTGGTGCGGGGCGGGGCCGCGGGTATCGACTTCGCGTCGTTCACCCCGACGTCGTTCTTCAGCGGATCCCCCGGTGTCGCATTGATGTTCGCGATCGCGTCGTTCATCGGATTCGAGGCGACCGCGATCTACGGCGAGGAGGCCCGCAACCCCCGGCGCACGATTCCGATCGCGACGTACGCCGCCGTGATCGTCATCGGGCTGGTATATGCGCTGGCGAGCTGGGCGGTGGTGCTCGCGTTCGGCAGCGACAACGTCTCCGCGGCGGCCGCCGCCGACCCTGCCGGGCTGACGTTCGCCGCCGCCGCGCACTTCCTGGGCGGACCCGCGGCCGACGTCATGGCGATCATGCTCGTCACCAGCCTGTTCGCCGCGCTCCTGGCCTTCCACAACGCCATCTCCCGGTACGTGTTCGCCCTCGCCCGCAAGGGTGCGGCACCGCGTGCAATGTCCCGCACCCACACCAAGCACGGTTCCCCGCATATCGGCTCGGTCGCCCAGACGATCTCCGCGACGGTGGTCGTGGGGGTGTTCGCCCTCGTCGGCGCGGACCCGGTGCTGGAACTGTTCACCTGGATGGCGGGTCTGGCCACCGTGAGCATCCTGGTGCTGATGGTGCTCACCAGCGTCGCGATCATCGCGTTCTTCGCCCGCACCCGGCTGGATACCCGGCTCTGGCACACCCGCATCGCTCCGGTGCTCGGATGCGTGGGCCTGGTGGCCGTCACCGGGTTGGTGCTCGACAACTTCACCACGCTGATCGGCGGATCGGAACTGCTCGCGGACATCCTGCTGGCCGTGATCGCACTGTTCTTCGTCGCCGGTCTGGTCGTCGCCCGGGTCACCCGGCAGAGCCGGGCGGATGTCGGGCAGCGTCGCGAACTCACCCCCACGATCTGAGTCCGGCGATGTTCGAGATCCCTGCCGTGCACGCGGCGATGCTCGTCGGAGCCGTCGGGGCGATGGTGCCGATGTGGCGGGCACACGGCACGGACTGCCGGGTGCGGATCGCGCACGGCTCGATGGCGGTGTCCATGGTCGCGATGATGATCCCCGGCCTGCCGGCGGGGATTCACCTCCTCGGGGGTGCCGTCCTCATCGCCCTCGCCGTCTTCGTCACCGGTGAGACCATGCACCGCCGGACCGCCGTGCCCTGCGCGGTGGACCTCACCGCCATGGGGGTGCTGCTATTCCTGGCCCCGACGTCCGCCCCCGCCCCGGCGGCGTCGGCGCCGTCGGGCCACCACCACGGTGGCGCTGGAATCTCGACTGGCTGGCTGCCACTCCTCGTGCTCGTGTGCTGGGCACTGTTGACACTGCATCTCTTTCGCTCCACCCCGCGCCGCGAGCGTCGCTCCGGCGTCAGGACCGCGACGGCGGGATCCGCACTGATGATCCTAGGCATGGCCCCTATGGCCGTCTGACAGCTCTCCCACGACTGCAACCTGGAGGAACCGATGAGTTACGCCGATACCGTTTACATCCACGGCAAGGTTTTCACCGTCGACGCGAACTTCACGATCGCCACCGCCCTCGCGGTGCGTGACGGACTCGTCCACGCGGTGGGCAGCGATGCGGAGATCGAAACCCTGATCGGACCGGACACCGTGGTCACGGACCTCGGTGGGAAGACGATCCTCCCGGGAATCAACGACTCGCACCTGCATGCCATCGCCTACGGGCTCGACACTCCGCCGCTGTCGCTGGACGTGTCGTTCCCGGCCGTCCGGTCGATCGCGGACGTCCGTGAACTCGTGCGGGAGGCCGCCGCGGCGGCCGAGGACGGCGAGTGGATCATCGGAACCGGCTGGGACGACGGGTATCTCGACGAGTGCCTCGCCGAGGCCGGACGGACGCCGACCCGCTGGGACCTCGACGAGGTGTCCCCGAACAATCCCGTGTTCCTGCAGGACTTCTCGCGGCACACGTCGTGGGTGAACAGCGCGGCGCTCGCGCTCGCCGGGGTGGACGAAACCACCCCGCTCCCGCCGGGCAGCCTCATGCCGGTCGGCGAGGACGGCCTGCTGACCGGCATCGTCATGGAGGGTGCGCAGGCCCTCGTGCAGCGTGTTCTTCCCGCCCTCACCCGGGAGCGCCGGGAGGAGGCACTCCGCTCGGCGATCTCGATCCTGCAGAGCGAGGGCATCACCAGCTTCACCGATCCCGCGATCGGCCCCGGCGGCGAGGCCCTCGCCGGTGGCGCGATGGGCGCCGAGGGCCTCGCGGTGTATGCCGACCTCGCCCGCCGCGGAGAACTGGGCGCCCGCGTCAACCTTCTCCTCCTGCCCACCGGAATGTCCGGATCGGCCGAGGATTTCGGACAGAACCTCGCGAACATCGACGTTCCGGAATCGGTGGACCCGAGGATGTTCCGGGTACTCGGGGTGAAGGTGTTCGCCGACGGCATCCCGCCGAGCAAGACCGCGTGGATGCACGAGGAATACGTCGGCGGCGGCTGCGGCTCCCTGTGCGTCGGCGGCGACACCGACGAACGTCAGGTGTACGAGGTGACCGAGATGGTCCGCATCGGACACGAGGCCGGCTACCAGATCGGTGTGCACGTCACCGGTGACCGTGCCATCGACACCGTCGCCGACGCGATCATCGCCGCGCAGAATGCGCACCCCCGCGAGGATGCCCGGCACTACCTGATCCACGGCGACTTCATCAGCGAAGCCACCCTGAAACGTTTGGCCGAGAACGGCATCGGCGTCAACATGAACCCGACGATCAAGTGGACGATCGCCGACCTGGAGGTCGGGGTGGTCGGGACCGAACGAGCCGCCTACGAATGGCCGTATCGCAGTGCCGTCGAATCCGGGGTGCACCTGATGAGCAGTTCCGATGCACCGGTCACACCGCCCGATTGGCGTCAGGGCATCTCGACGATGATCCTGCGCGAGAGCAAGGCCAGCGGCGCGGTGAGCGGGCCCGACCAGTGCATCGGCCTCGCCGACGCCGTCCGCACCTACACGATCAACGCGGCCTGGCAGGACTTCGCCGAGGACTGGAAGGGATCACTCGAGGTCGGCAAGGTGGCCGACCTGTGCATCCTCGACGGCGACCTCGAGACCATCGACCCGCATGACATCCCGGCAATGCAGGTCGTCTCCACCGTGCTGGGTGGGAAGGTCGTGTTCCAGCGCGTCGCCGAAAGCGTCACGTAAGCCCGGTACCGATACGTCGGAACTGCCGGTTCGCCGCTCGGTCGGCGAACCGGCAGTTCGGCGTCTATCCGATCCGCCGGTTCACTGAGCCCACGCCGCCTCGGCGATCCAGTACTCGCTCCCGTCGGCGCTGATTCCGCGTTGCCAGTCGGTGGTCCGTCGCAGGTTCGGTTCGACGCGCGCGGTAGCCGCGTCGGCGCCGTCCGGTCCGTCCTCGCGGGTCTGCCAATGGACCCAGTTCACTTCGTTGCCGTCCTCGTCGTGCACGAAGAGGTCGACGTGGTGCCACCCGTAGCGATGGGTGTCGGCGTAACAGGTCAGGAATGTCCGGTAATGATGCGAATAGTCCACGAGGTACCTCCGGGCCGCGGTGGTGTTTGCCACCACGCTAGAACCGGATCGTGCCCAACGGAATCCAAGAAACCTTTACCCGCGTGGGGGTCGGCCGCTCAATGGTTCGGATCGGCGGGCAACGTGAACGTGAAGACGGCCCCGTGCGGATCGTTCTCGCGCGCACTGAGTGTCCCGCCCTGGCGGGAGATGATGCGGTGGCTCAGCGCGAGCCCGATTCCGTGACCCGTGGACTTCGAGGTGAACGCGCCGTCGAAGATTCGGCCGTCCGGGATGTGCGAGAGCCCCTTGCCGTGGTCCTCGACGCTCACGACGCCCTCCGTCTCGGTGATGTCGGTGCGTACCGTCACGATGCGGTCGGCTGCCGGCCATTCCGCCATCTCGTCGATGGCGTTGAAACACAGGTTCAGGATGACCTGCCCGGTGAGCACCCGTTCGCACACGACGGCAACCGTGTCGTTCGCCCGGAGGTACTCGACGTGAACTCCCTTCTGCCGCGCCCGGATGTCGATGAAATACGCGCATTCGTCGACGATGTCGTTGAGATCGACGATCTGCTGCGACTCCTCGAGTTGTGTCACGTATTCACGCAGACTCCGGACGATCTGATTGGCCCGGTCGATCTGCTTGCGCGCCTCCCCCAGGCCCCAGCTCACCTCGCCGTGACCGCTCCGGCCGTCGTCGAGGCGGCTCTGCGTTCCGGCGATGAAATTGGTGGCGGCCGCGAGCGGCTGGGCCAACTCGTGGGCAATAGCCATCGCCATGTCGCCCATCGCGTTGTAGCGGGCCAGGTAGTTGAGGTACTGCGAGTCCCGTTCGTGCTCCTGCTCGGTGCGGACGTGTTCGGTGACGTCGTGGAAGAGCAGGAGGTGGCCGCTCAGATCGTTCTCGATACCGATGTGCTGGCAGCTCCCCGCATGCCACCGGCGCTCCTCGGGTGTCAGTTCCACCTCATAGCGCAGGCTCTGGGAACCCCCGTCGGCGGTCGTCAGTTGCAGGGCGCGTCGCACGCTCTCCCGTGACTGACCCGCCCGGCAGAACTCCGTGAAGCGTTCGCCGACAAGCGATGCCACCGGAACCTTCAGGAGCTCCGACGCCGCCTCGCTCGCATACGTGATCCGACTGTCGTCGTCCAGGACGAGGATTCCTTCGGCCATGTTCCGCAGGAACGCGGCCAGCCGGGCCTCGGTACGGGTGAGGTCGGCCTCGGTGCGGGTGAGGTCGCGACGCATCGACGTTTCCTGCTCGATGTCGCGGAACTGCACCATCACCACGGTCCGGGCACTCAACTCGACCCGGATCGCGATCGCCTCCGTCAGGACTTCTCGCCCGCTCTTCGCGCGATACGTCCATTCGATGACCGCCGCCCCGTTGTCGACAGCATCCTGCAGCCACCGCCGTCCCACCGACCTGCGGTACCGCTTCGCCGGGGAACTCATATCGGGCGCCTTGAGCGGTTTGAGTTCTTCGACCGTGAACTCGAGCAGTTCGGACGCCGCCCGGTTCGCCCAGAGGATGTCCTTGGTGGCCGCATCGTGGACGAGGACGCAGTAACGAAGGGACTCGACGAGTCGTTCGTAGTCGGACGGCGCGAGATCGGACAATGCGGCCTCCTTCGGCTCATCTCGAGTCTACTGAGCGGACGGACCGCGGACGCGATAGGGAAATCCTTTACTCCGAGGCGACATCTCTGCACGTCCTCGGGAGGAAGCACCGATTGAGTGATGCCCGCCACCGCAATAGCGTGAATTCGACACGAAACACGCCACACCCCTTCTACTTCGCGTCGATCGGAGTATTTGATGACCAACGCACCGACCCTCGACACGACGGACGCCGCCGCGAACGGGACGCTGTCGTTCGAGGACGTCCTCGAGCACGTCGCATTGCGGCGGGAAGAGTTCGCTCGCCAGAAGTTCGTGCCTCGCGACATGATCGACGAGTTCAAGCAGATCGGCATCTACCGCGCGGCGACACCCCGCCAATTCGGCGGCGACGCGCTGCCCCCGAGCGAGTTTCTGCGGATGATCGAACGCATCTCCGCGGTGGACGCGTCGGCGGGCTGGGTCGCCAGCTTCGGCTCCGCCCTCGTCTACCTGGCGGCACTGCCGCTCGCGACACAGGCGGAGTTGTACAAGGACAGCCCGGACCTCGTCTTCGCCGGCGGACTGTTCCCGGTCCAACCCGCCGAACAGGTGCCGGGTGGTCTGAAGATCACCGGACAGTGGAAGTTCGCCAGCGGATGCAAGGGAGCCGACATTCTCGGTGTCGGAATCCGCGGCGGCGACTCCACAGCCGGAAAACCCCGCACCGCCCTGCTGTGGCCGAAGGACGTCGAGATCGTCGAGAACTGGGACGTGGTCGGCCTGTCGGGTACCGGAAGCCACGAACTGAAGGTCGACGGCGTCGTCGTACCCGAGGACTGGACATTCATCCGGGGCGGAACCCCCACCGTCGACGAACCCCTCTACCGCTACCCCTCCATCGCCTACGCCGCCCAGGTCCTGGCCGTCGTCAATCTCGGAGTGGGCCGCGCCGCGCTCGACTACGCGATCAAAGTCGGTGCGGGACGCACAGGAATCACCGGAGCGCCCAAGCTCGCCGATCGCGCCTACTACCGCATCGACCTGGCCAAGGCGGAGGCGACGCTGAGGTCCGCCCGTGCCTTCTTCTACGAGGTCACCGACGAGGCGTACGCCACGGTGGTCGCCGGCGACCCCGTCCCGGACAAGCTTGCGGCGCTTCTTCGCCTGTCGTCAACGCACGTGGCCAAGGCGGGCGCTTCCGCAGTGCACACCGCATTCCAGTTGTCGGGCACCGGCGCAATCTACGACGGCAACGCGATGCAGCGGTACATGCGCGAGGCCCTGGTCCCGCCGCAGCACGCCTTCCTCGGCGACGGCATCTACGACAGCGCCGGTGCAGTGCTCATGGACATCCCGCCGTTCCCCGGCTTCATCTGACCACCCCGTTTCAATCGAGGAGACCATTCGTGAGTGACACCAAGACCACACCGCTGCGAGTCCTGTTCTGCATCGGCATCAACCAGAACTTCTTCGACCTCCCGACCGGCCAGGGCGGGCTGGTGTGGAAGGCGTTCTCCGGGATGATGGACGCGGTGGCCGAGACACCGGGCGTCCGGGTGATCGGCGACATCGACGACGACAGCCACCTGGTCGGACCGTCGGACGGCTGGCCGTGGACCTGCTACATCCTCGCCGACGTCGACACCCAGGAGACCGTCAAGGCCGTCTGCAACCTCTTCCGCACCACCCCGGTCGGCGAGTACACGCTGTGGCGATACGCGAAGATCGAAGCCCGCATCGGCCGTGCGCTCACCGTCCGCGAAGACGTCGACCTCGGCGTGTGAGCGCAATGCACTCTGTGACCGCGGCCGAGGGCATCGAGAGCCGTGCGGCCGTGCACCGCGTGATGTGCCGTTACATGGAACTGTGCGATGTTCCCTCCGTGGCGTTTTCGGTCGAGGAACTCGCCTCGCTGTTCACGCCCGATGCGGTGTGGGAAGGCATCGGCGCCGAGTACGCGCACAAGTTCGGCACGCATCGGGGCCGACCGGAGATCGTCGGAATGCTCACCGCGTACCTTCCACCGAACTCCCATTTCCGGGGAAATGTGCACCTGCTCGGCAATGAGCAGATCGAGGTGGACGGCTCCGAGGCGCAGGGGCGGTGGATCATGCAGCAGCTGTCGCGATACGAGGACGGATCGGCCGAACTGCTCGTCGCACGCATCACCGCCGAGTGTGAAGTTCGGGGCGGTATCGCTCGAATCAAGCACTTCACGACCGAGAAGCTGTTCGTCACTCGCCTCGACGAGGCGACACGACTGCTCGAATCGAATGGAAAGAGAACGTGATGACCACTTCGCTGGATCCCACCACCACGGACACCAACTTCGCGGACCTCGCCACGGACGACCGCGTGGACGGATCGCTGTACACCGACCCCGACATGTTCGAGGCGGAACTCGAGAGGATCTTCTACCGCACCTGGGTATGGGTTGCCCACGAGAGCGAGATCCCCGAGGCCGGAAGCTACAAGATGGCGACCATCGGCAGGCAACCGGTGATCGTCAACCGCGACCGCAACGGGAACTTCAACGTCCTGCTGAACCGGTGCCGCCACCGCGGGGCCAGCGTCTGTGAGGTCCCCAAGGGCAAGGCGAACGGGTTCACCTGCCCGTATCACAGCTGGTCGTATGCCCTCGACGGGCGACTGCGCGGAATCCCGTACCCCGACGGTTACGACGAGGACCTCGACAAGAAGGACCTCCCCCTCCAGAGTCTGCGGGTGGAATCGTACGCCGGCATGATCTTCGCCAGCTTCAACCCCGACGTCGAACCCCTCGACGATTTCCTCGGCGACGCGAAGGTGTGGATGGACCTGTTCATGAAGCAGGGCGCCGGATTCCCCGTCAAGACGCAGGGCGAACATTGCTTCCGCTTCCGCGGAAACTGGAAGATCCAGTTGGAGAACACCACCGACGGATACCACTTCCCGATCGTGCACCGGTCCTGGATGTCCTCCGTCGACGCCGAGACCGCCGACATGCTCTCCTTCATGACCGACGACAACGCCGTCACCCACGCTCTCGGAAACGGCCACAGCGTCGCCATCATGGTCCCGGAGCACGTCGACCTGGACCACGACGACGGCACCGAGAAGATTCAGGCGCGTTTCGACCACATCGTCGAAGAGCTGTCGAAGACGATGCCCGCCGACAAGGTCCGCCGCATCGTCCGCTCCATGCACGGCGCCGGGTTCAACCTCAACATCTTCCCCAACGTCGCGATGTCGATGTCGTTCTTCCGGGTACTGCGCCCGATCTCCGTCGACGAGACCGAGATCCGGCACATCGCCCTCGGCATGGACGGCGGACCGGAGATCGTCAACCGCGAACGCCTCCGCATCCACGAACATTTCCAGGGCCCGTTCGGGTTCGGCAGCCCCGACGATTCCGAGGCCTGGGACCGGGTACAACGCGGATCCCGCGGCGCACCCGGAATGCCGATCATGGTGAACCGCGGTCTGGGTCGTGAAGCGCTCGACAGCGACGGACACCGCACCTCGCACGTCACCGACGAAACCGGAATGCGCGAGGCCTACGCAATGTGGAAGAGGATGATGACCGATGAGCACTGATCTGATGACCGCCCAACTCGCCGACACCCGGGTACTGCAGGCGATCGAACTCATCTGGCACGAAGCGGCACTCCTCGACGCCAAGGACTACCAGGCGTGGGACGCCCTCTGGACCGACGAAGGCCGGTACGTCATTCCCATCGACCCGGACACCGACGACTTCGACGGATCGCTGAACATGGTCAACGACGACACTCGCATGCGGCGCATGCGTATCGAACGTCTGACCTCCGGCTACTCGATGTCCGCGCTCGCCGCCGCCCGGACGGTCCGCACCGTCTCGCGGTTCACGGTCGAGGAACGGACCGAGGACTCGATCACGGTGAGGTCCGCGCAGATCCTGGTGGGTTTCAAGCGCGACGACCAGCAGACCCTCGCCGCCGACGTCACGCACCGCATTCGCTACACCGAGAGCGGGCCGCGGTTGGACCTCAAGGTCATCCGGCTCGTCAACTCCCAGGCAGCGGTCAACGCCTCCGGCTACCTGCTCTGACCAGCCTTTCCGAACCTTATCGATCGAACAGGAGCTCGACGTGGATTCTGTCGCAGTAGTCACCGGCGGCGGACGCGGCCTCGGTGCCGCGATCGCACAGCAATTGCACGACCGCGGATACCGCGTCGCGGTCGCGGACATCGACAGCGGCGCCGCGAAAGAGACCGCGGCGGACCTGGATCCGGACGGCAAGACGGCCATCGGAGTGGAGTTGGACGTCCGGAAGCGGAAGAGTTTCGAAGCCGTCCGTGACCGGGTGCTCCAGGAGTGGGGCGGCATCGACGTCCTCGTCAACAACGCCGGCCGGTCGCAGACGGGCTCGCTGATGGACATCGCGCCGGAGGAATTCTCCGACATCGTCGAGATCAACCTCAACGGCGCCTTTCTCGGCTGCCAGGTGTTCGGAAGCTACTTCGCCGCGAAGCGATACGGCAGAATCGTCAACATCGCGTCGCTGGCGGGGCAGAACGGTGGCACGGCGACCGGCGCGCACTACGCCGCGGCCAAGGGCGGCGTCGGCACACTGACCAAGGTCTTCGCACGCGAACTCGCCCCGTCGGGTGTCACGGTGAACGCCGTCTCCCCCGGGCCTCTGGACCTGCCGGTCGTGCGCGAGACGGTGCCCGCGGACAAGCTGGCCGCCATCCTCACCACGATTCCGGTGGGCACCCTGGGCTCGCCCGATTTCATTGCCGAGACCGTTGCCCTGCTCGCATCGCCGACGGCCGCGTCGGTCACGGGTGCCTGCTGGGACGTCAACGGCGGCCTGTACATGCGCTGACCCCCGCCCGCGGGCGACGGGTCGCAGCACCGGAGGAAGAATCACCATGAGCATGTTCACTGTCACTGTCGCGGACATTGTCGAGGAAACGCCGGATATCAAGTCGTTCCGGCTTGTTCGGACGGACGGGTCACCGTTCGACCCGTACCCGGCGGGCGCCCACATCGACATCCTCGGTCCCACCGAGGTCCTCACCCAGTACTCACTGTGCAGCCCGCCGCACGAGTCCGAATCGTACGTTGTCGCCGTCAAACGCGAGACCGGCCCGCGCGGTGGCTCGGCCGCGCTACACGATCGTGTGAGGGTCGGCAGCGAGTTGCAGATCAGCCGGCCCCGCACTGTGCTCACGCTCGCCGAGGGTGCGGATCGGCACATCCTCGTCGCGGCGGGGATCGGGTTGACCCCGATGCTGAGTCTGGCGTTCGCGTTGCATCGGCGGGGACAGCAGTTCGACCTGCACTACTTCGCGCGGACGAGGGCGCAGGCCGCGTTCGCCGACCTGCTGGAGAGTGCCGATTTCCGCCGTGACGTGCACCTGCACTTCGGCCTGACGAGGGACGATCAGTTGTCGGCCCTCGAGAAGATCCTGGCGGACGCGTCGGCCGCCACCCACGTCTACACCTGCGGCCCCGAAGGTTTCATGGATCGGGTGCGCGGACTGGCGGAACCGGCGGTCGGTGAGGACGCGGTCCATTTCGAACACTTCGAGGCGGCGACACCTACAGCCACCGGTTCGGACACGGCGTTCGAGGTGGAACTCGACACGGGCGAGGTGTTCGAAGTGCCTGCCGGGAAATCCATCGCCGACGTACTCGAAGAGAACGACATCGAGATCGACACGTCCTGCAGGGAAGGTATCTGCGGCACGTGCGTCCTGGACGTATTGGAGGGCGAACCCGACCACCGCGACAATTGCCTGACCAAGAGTGAGAGAAAGGCGGGAGACAGAATTGCCGCGTGTGTGTCGCGCGCGAAATCCGGGCGGCTCGTCGTCGAACTTCCCTGAAACTGCCGAATAATTTCAGGTCACGGCAATTCCGGCCTGCAGAATATCGCGGACGAGAACGGCGATGCTTTCTGCTCCGGTCTTTTCCTTGATACGGGTGCGATGCACGTCGACCGTCTTCACGCTGATACCCAGCTCCTTGGCGATGTTCTTGCTGGGCAATCCGTCGAGGACGAGTGCGAGAATTTCCTTTTCGCGCACCGTCAGCGTGTCTATCCGGCCCTGCAGTTCCGTTCTGTTGCGTCGCTCGCCGAATCGTTGACGCGCGACCCGCAGCGCATCCTGAATCACGTCGAGCATGTGCTGCGGATCGTAGGGCTTCTCGATGAACGTCAGCGCACCCCGCTGCAGCGCCCGCACCGACATCTTGATGTCACCGTGTGCCGACACGAAGATGATCGGGATCGGGGATTCGTCGGCGAGGAGTGCCTCCTGGAGCTGGAATCCCCCGACTTCCGGCATCCGGACATCCAGCACGAGGCAGGCCGGGATGTCGCGGCGGTACTCGTCCAGGAACGATTGCACCGAGAAGTAGTACTCCGACGTGATGTTGACCGAATCGAGTAGCCACGCAAGCGATGCGCACAACTCCTGATCGTCGTCGACGATGTATACCCGTGTTTCTTGCTGATCCATCGAATCCTGCCTCGCGCAGATGGCTTGCTTTCTCGTCCAGTCAACACCGACCGTAACGGAAGCGGTAGGCAACTGAAGGAATCCCCTACTCGGATACGCGACTTACTGCGAGAAAGTAGCGTCGCCGCCAATGTTCCAGCGCACGACGCGCGTCATATCCTTCTTGCAGGAACGCCGGCGCAACGTGGTGACACGACTTCCTGTTCCAACTCATGGAGACGAAATGCCCGAACTCACAACAATGCAATCGAGCTTCCGCACCGCCATGGCGAATCTGCCGGCCGCGGTCAACATCGTGACGACCGACGGCCCTGCCGGGCGCTGCGGAATGACGGTGACCGCCGTCTGCTCGGTCACCGACTCCCCGCCCACCGCACTCGTGTGCGTGAATCAGAACAGCGCCATGCACAGCGTATTCCAGAACAACGGCCGAGTCGGCATCAACGTGCTCTCCGGCGACGACGAAGAGCTGGCCATGCATTTCGCGGGCGCAACCCAAGTCGCGATGGCGGACCGGTTCGAGTGGGACATCTGGGAGGAAGACACCGACGACGGTGTTCCGATCCTGCGCGCCGCCCACGTGGTGCTCGCCGGCCGGATCGCGGACAGCAAGACCGTGGGATCGCATTCGGTGATGTTCATCGAACTGGACCGCGTGCAGACGCGCGAACACGGCGACAGCCTCGTCCACTTCCAACGCAAATTCCACCGTTTGTCGGTTCCGGTCGAGTCCCCCGACTGGCTGTTCTACGACGAATGGTCCGATCCGATCACCGTGACGCCCACCCTCGTTCCCGCCGCAGCCGGAGGTAAATAGCCATGGTCACCTCATCACCGCTCGAACAAGTCCCACAGAGTTCCGACCTGCAGGCGCTCGCAGACACGCGCGCCGCCTTGACCTTTCGTCTCAGCGCCCTGGTCCTCGCACTGTTCCTGCCCCTGCCGATCCTCGGTGGGTTCACCTCGCTGCTGGACGGCGTCGTCTTCAGCGGTGTCACCGTGGCGTGGCTCTACGCGGTCGCGCAATTCGTCGTCGCCATCGTCGTGGCCCGGTACTACATGGCGCGGGCAGCCGAACTCGACTCCCGAACCGTCTCGCGGGCGAAAGGATAACGCGCCATGAACCTCGTCTCCGCATCGCTCTTCGCGGCCCTCGTCGCCGTCACCCTGATGATCACCGCGTGGGCTTCCAAGAGGAACAAGTCCGCCGCCGATCACTACGTTGCTGGCGGCAGCCTCACCGGCAGACAGAACGGTGTCGCCATCGCCGGCGACTTCATTTCTGCCGCCTCGTTTCTCGGAGTCACCGGTGCGATCGCCCTGACCGGTTTCAACGGGTTCTACCTCGCGGTCTTCGTGCCCGTGGCGTTCGTCCTCGCGATGCTGCTGATCGCGGAACCCCTGCGCAACCTCGGCCGCTTCACGCTGGCGGATGTCCTCGCCACCCGGTTCCCCGGCAAGGACGTGCGGTCGATGATGGCGATCAGCACGGTGGTGATCAGCGTGGTCTATCTCGTGTCGCAGCTGGTCGGTGCCGCGCTTCTGGTGTCGTTGCTGTTCGACCTCGACTACGCCGTGGCCGTGTTGATCATCGGAACACTCACCACCGCGTACACGTTGGTGGGTGGCATGCTCGCCACCAGCTGGATCCAGATCATCAAGACCGGTCTCCTCATGGTCTGCGCCGTCGTGCTGTTCGTTCTCGTGCTGGTGCGCTTCGACTTCAATCCCTTCGGCCCGTTCAGCACCGCGCTCGCCGAGTTCGGGCAATCGTTCGTCGCGCCGCAGCGTACGTCCGGTGCCGCCTCGTTCGACCAGTTGTCGCAGACCGTCGGGCTCGTCCTCGGCGTGCTCGGCCTGCCGCACGTGATGATCCGATTCCTCACCGTTCCGGACGCGAAGCAGGCGAGAACGTCCGCCTACACGGCGATCTGGATCTTCTTCGCCTTCTACCTACTGGTTCCCGTGCTCGGCTACGGCGCCGCCAAGCTGGTCGGTGTCGAGGTGATCAAGTCCGAGAATCGGGGCGGCAACCTCGCGGTCGCGCAGCTCGCCGAGACGGTCGGCGGCGGAGTCCTGCTGGCGTTCGTCGCGGCCGTGGCGTTCGTGACCATTCTGGCCGCACTGTCCGGCCTGGTGATCGCCACCTCGGGTGCGATCGCACACGACCTGTACGGGCAGGTGATCAGGAACGGATCGGTGTCGGCGAAGGCTCAGCACCGCGCGGCCCGCGTCGCGACGGTGGCCACCTGCGTCATCGGTGTCGCCATCGCCTTCGCCGCGCAGAAGCAGAACGTCGCGTTCCTCGCGTCACTGGGTATGTCCATCGCCGCGTGCGCGAACCTGCCGGCGCTGCTGCTGACCATGTACTGGAAGCGCATGACGGCGCGTGCCGTCATCTCCGGCATCGTGGTCGGGCTCGTCCTGTCGGTCACCGTCATCCTGCTCAGCCCGGTCGTGCAGGGACCGGACTCCATTCTCGGATTCTCGAACCCGGCACTCGCCGTGGCACCCCTCTCGCTGGCGGTGTCCATCATCGTCGCGCTGGTGTCGGCGCCGTCCGGGGAGACGAAAGCGCGAGCAGATCGCCTCTTCTCGGTGATGCGCACCCGAGCGCTCACCGGGCAGACCGAGACGACGAACGACGACACGATGGTGGCGACGCAATGAAGACGGAACTACAGTCACCGAGCCCACTCCGGGACTTGGCGGAGCAGCTGGCGACGGGCGCGACGACGCCCATCGATGTGGCGGAGGCGGCACTCGCACGGATCGCGGACCTCGAGCCGGAAATCCATGCCTGGGCCCACCTCGACGCCGACGCGGTGCGGTCCGCGGCCGCCCGGATCCAGGACGGCGGCCCGGACGGCGCGCTCTGGGGCGTGCCCGTCGGCGTCAAGGATCTCATCGACGTCGCCGGGATGCCGACGCGCTGTGGCAGTGAGCTGCGGAGTACGGATCCGGTGACGGCGGACGCCGACTGTGTGGCGAGGTCGCGCGCACTCGGCGCGCTCCCGTTCGGCAAGACCGTCACCACCGAGTTCGGGTATTTCACGCCCGGCCCGACCCGCAATCCCCGCGCCCTGGACCATACGCCCGGCGGGTCGTCGAGCGGCTCGGCGGCAGCGGTGGCCGCCGGCATGGTGCCGCTGGCGTTCGGCACGCAGTCCGCGGGGTCGCTGACGAGGCCGGCGTCGTTCTGCGGAGTCGCAGGTTTCGTCACCGCCCACGGCGAACTCACCACCGCGGGCATCACCGGATTGAGTCCCAGTCTCGACACGGTCGGGCTGCTGGCACGAACCGTGCCCGATCTCCACTTCGCCTGGACCGCGCTGCGCGACGGCACGCGGGCACCCGTCCTCGTGCCTTCCGCGCCGGGCCGGCTTCGCCTGTGGAGTGGGTTCGAGCTCGGCGAGGTGTCCCGAGAGATGACGGCGGCGCTCAGGACGACCGTCGATTCCGCCGCGTCGGCGGGGATCGGGTGCCGTGAGTTGGACGCCGCCGCAACGATCGTGGCGCTGACGGAACTCCACCACACGGTGATGGCGTACGAGGCGGCCAGGGAACGCGCCGCCGAGGCCGCGCAGCCCGACAGGATCAGCGCACCCCTCGCCGAACTGTTCGCCGCGGGGGCAGCGACCACCGAGGCGGACTACCGCGCCGCCCTCGCCGGAATCAGCGAGACCCGACAGCTGCTGCTCGCGGCGTTGGACGAGGACGAAGCCATCCTCGGGCCCGCGGCGCTCGGCGCCGCTCCACCCGGGCACGACGCGACCGGGACGCCCATCCTGAGCCGACCGTGGCAGGCCCTGGGTCTGCCGGTGGTCACGATCCCCGGGAAGCGTGACAGCGCGGGCCTGCCGCTCGGATTGCAGCTGATCGGACGTCCCGGTGCCGAGCAACGCCTGTTCGAGACAGCCGCGTGGCTGGAATCCGTGCTCTGACAAGGACAGAAGGGCGTCAGTCGACGAAGATCGACGGCTGGCGTTCTTTCCACGGCGCCGCCTGCTCCAACTGCGCGGCCACCTGCAGTAGCAGATCCTCTCTGCCGGTGGCCGCGACGAGTTGGATCCCGATGGGGAGGCCCTCCCTGCTCAGCGCGAGCGGCAGGCTGATCGCGGGATTCCCGGACACGTTGAACGGTGCCGTGAACGGCCCGAACTCGAAGATGCGGCGTAGCCACGAGCGCACACTGTGCCGGGAGTCGTCGTAGTCGAGGGTGCCGTGCGGCACCGGCAGCCAGGCGACGGTCGGGGTCACCAGCAGATCGAATCGGGTGAAGAACAGCCCGATGGACCGGGTCACCCGGTGTTGCGCGTCGAGTGCTGCCGCGACGTCGAGCGCCGTGAACGCCTGGGTCTCCTGCAGCACTGTCCGCGAGACCGCCTCGAGCAGAGCGGGATCGGGCCTGCGTGGAGCGCGTAGGATCGCCGCACCCGTGGCGATCGCAGTGAGTGTCGACGCCTCGACGACGTCCTCCGCGTCGAAGTGCGGGCGCGTCTCGGTCACGGTGTGGCCGATCCATTCGAGGATCGTCCCGGCGGCGACCGTGGCCGCCGATACCTGCGTCTCGACCGAACTCCCGCCCCACGGTTCGGTTGTCAGGGCCACCCGCAGACAGCCGGGATCGGCGCGCATCGTGTCGGCGTAGCGACCGGACTGCGCCGGGGCGGTGTACTTTTCACCGACCGGCGGGGCGGCGACGGCGTCCATCAGATGGGCCGTGTCGCGGATGGTCCGGGTGAGGGCGAACTCGTAGATGTGCCCAAACCCGGCCTCGCCGACCAGTGGGCCGCAGGGGATTCGGCCGCGGCTCGGTTTCAGGCCGACGAGCCCGCAGCACGAGGCCGGCACGCGTAGCGAACCGGCGCCGTCGTTGCCGTGTGCCAGCGGAACCGCCCCGGCGGCGACGAGCGCGGCGGATCCGCCACTCGACCCGCCGGTTCCCCGATCGAGCGCCCACGGATTGCGCGTCGGTCCGTACCGCACCGGCTCCGTCGCGAAGTTCAGTCCGAACTCCGGCGCTGTGGTCTGCCCCACCGCCACCAGTCCGGCCGACCGGAACCGGGACATCAGTTCGTGATCCACACCGGCGACCGCGCCGCGGATGCTGCGGCTGCCGAGAGTGAACGACACCCCCTTCGCGAACGGGCCGCTGTCCTTGATGACGAACGGCACCCCCGCCAGTGGCCCGTCGGACCGGTGGTCGAGGGCCGGATCGAACATCGGCAGGGTCAGTGCGCCGAGGTCGGCATCGGCCTGCGTGATCGCGACGCGCGCAACGGCTTCGACCTCCGTCGCCGTCACCTCACCGGCCCGGATCAGCTCACTCAGGCCGACGGCGTCGAGCCCGGTGTACTCGTGCAGTTCCAGCGGTCCCACTCCTCAGGTCGCGACGACCGATTCAGTGTGACCCGGGGGGCCGTGCGGCGCGACCGAATTTCTGCCGCCGTCACGCGGTGGTCGACAGCAGTTCCTGTTCGCGGAAGGCTCGCGGCGAGACCCCGTACGTCTCCTTGAACAGCCGCGAGAAGTGCGACGAGTTGACGAGACCGTATCGGGCACAGATGGTTCCGATGCTGTCGCCGCGGAATCGGATGTCCTTGAGATCGCGGCGGCACTTCTCGAGTCTGCGGTGGCGGATCCACCCGGCCACCGTGTGTCCGTCCGCCTCGAACATCTTCTGCAGGTGCCGCGTCGATACGTGGTGGTGGGCCGCCACCGCGGCGGTGTCGAGGGTGGGGTCGTGCAGGTGCGCGTCAATGAATGACCTCACAGCGAGCAGCAACGACGCGCCGGGAGCGGTGGCGTCGGCAGGCGCCTCCGATTGCACCGCGGCACTGAGCAGGTCGAGCACCGCGTCCTCGACGAGGGGCGTCGTCGGCATGGTGCCGGTGACGACGGAGTGGTGGAGGTTCGTCAGGAAAGGCGAGACGAGCGCGCCCATCCCGGTGCTGCCGCGGATGCGGCGCGCGGAGACGGTGCCCAGTTCCCGCGAGGCGATGCGCAGTAGTTCGCGGGGAAACATCAGCACGAACATGCTGAAGTCGCCCGCGAAGTGCAGGTCGTACGGCTTGCTGGTGTCGTAGACGGCGAAGTCGCCGGGCCCGAGCACGGCCTCGCGGTCGTCCTGGACGATGACGCCGCTGCCCGACAGTTGCAGGCCCACCTTCACCAGGCCGGGGTCGGACCGCTTGATCGACGTGCGGGTCCGGCGGACGTCGACCGCGTGTCCCCCGACCTCGCTGAGCTGCAACCCGCCGAGCGCGGTGGTGCGCAGGGTCCCGGTGAAGCGCCCCGGTCCGTCCTCCGCCGTGGACACCACGGCGAGCGGGACGAATGCCGTGGAGACGGCCTGACGCCAGTGCTCGAACTGCCCGTCGTCACGCGCGGGCCCACCACCGAGACGCACCTTCGATCACCTCACTGAGCGGAGCGGTTGTCGATCAGTCGACGTGCCTTACCGAGTGAGCGTTCGAGGTCGCCGGGAGCGACGACGTCGACCTTCACGCTCACGCCGATCCTATTCTTCACCAGCTTCTGTAGTTCACCCGCGGCCCGCGCGTGGTCGTCGGTCACGGCATCCGGACGCGATTCCACCCGCACGGTCAGCTCGTCCATGCGGCCCGGGCGGTCCAGGATGCACTGGAACTGGGGTGCCAGCGCCGGCACGGCGAGGATCAGTTCCTCGATCTGGGTGGGGAAGAGGTTCACCCCGCGCAGGATGATCATGTCGTCGGTGCGCCCGGTGACCTTCTGCATCCGCCGCACCGACCGCGCCGTTCCCGGCAGCAGCCGGGTGAGGTCGCGGGTGCGGTACCGGATGATCGGCATCGCCTCCTTGGTCAGCGACGTGAAGACGAGTTCGCCCTCCTCACCGTCGGGCAGCACCTCCCCGGTGACCGGGTCGATGATCTCCGGGTAGAAGTGGTCCTCCCAGATGTGCAGGCCGTCCTTGGTCTCGACGCATTCCATCGCGACACCCGGGCCCATCACCTCGGACAGTCCGTAGATGTCGACGGCGTCCATGTTCAGTTGCTTCTCGAGTTCGGTGCGCATCTCCTCGGTCCACGGCTCCGCCCCGAACACACCGGTCCGCAGCGACGTCTTCGCCGGATCGATGCCCTTCTTGATCATCGCGTCGACGATCGTGAGCATGTACGACGGGGTCACCATGATCGCGTCGGGTTCGAAGTCCTCGATCAGCTGGATCTGTCGGTCCGTCATGCCACCGGACATCGGGATCACCGTGCAGCCCAGCCGCTCGGCACCGTAGTGCGCCCCGAGGCCACCGGTGAACAGGCCGTACCCGTACGCGACGTGCACCTTGTCCGTCGGCTTCACCCCACCCGCCCGCAGGCTCCGGGCGATCAGATCGGCCCAGTTGTTCAGGTCGCCCGTGGTGTACCCGACGACCGTCGGGCGCCCGGTGGTCCCGGACGACGCGTGGATGCGCGAGACCTTCTCCTGCGGCACCGCGAACATCCCGAACGGATAGTTCGCCCGCAGGTCCGCCTTCGCCGTGAACGGGAACTTCGCCAGATCGGACAGGTCCTTCAGGTCACTCGGGTGCACACCGGCGTCGTCGAACGCCTTCCGGTAATGCGGAACGTTGCTGTACGCGTGGAGAAGTGACCACTGCAGGCGTTCGAGTTGCAGCGATGAGATCCGGTCGCGCGTGGCGAACTCGATGTCCTGCGAGGGGGCGGCGATACTGGTCATTCTAGTCTCCGGGGTGTGCGGGCTGGGTATGGTCAGGCGTCGAAATCGACGGTCACGCTGTCGCTGACCGGGAAGGTCTGGCACGTCAGCACGAAGCCGGAGTCGACCTCGTAGTCCTCGAGCGCATAGTTGCGGCGCATGTCCACGTCACCGCACGTGATCTTGGCGCGGCACGTTCCGCAGACGCCGCCCTTGCAGGCGAACGGAAGGTCCGAGCGGTACTTCTCGGCGGCATCGAGGATCGACTCGTCCCGCGGCAGCGTCGCGGTGGTCGAGCGACCGTCCAGGACAACCGTCACCTCACTGCTCGGCCCGGTGACGCCGGGCTCGCGGTGGGTTTCCATGGGCGGGGGCACGTCGTCGACGAAGAACAGTTCGTGATGCACGCGGCTCTTGTCGATCTGCAAGTCGCCGAGAACGGTCTCGGCGTCGGTGACCATGCCGTACGGGCCGCACAGCCAGAAGTGATCGATATCGGCCACCGGGACCACAGCGTCGAAGATGGCGCGGAGCCGGTCGGCGTCGAGACGGCCGGTGAACAGTTCGACCTCGCGGGGCTCGCGGGACAGGACATGGATGATGTCGAAGCGCGACCCGTACGTGTCCTTGAGGTCGGCGATCTCCTCGGCGAACATCACCGAGCGGGTGCGCCGGTTGCCGTACAGGAGAACGACTTCGGCCTCCGGGTTGGCGAGCATCGACGCGGCGATCGACAGCATCGGCGTGATGCCCGATCCGGCGGCGATCAATACGTGGCGACCGCCGGCCGCCGGGTCGGCGACGAACGTTCCGCTCGGGCCCTGCACCTCGATCCGGTCGCCGGGGCGGACGTCGTGCACGAGCCACGTCGAGAACAGACCGTCGGACACCTCGCGCACACCGACCCGCGGCGCGGAACCGGAAGGCGCGCAGATGGAGTACGAGCGGCGGTGTTCGACGCCGTCGATCGTCCGCCGCAGCGTGAGCGACTGTCCGGGACCAAACACGAACTCGTCGGCGAGCTCGGCCGGAACGTCGAACGTGACCGCGACCGCGTCGTCGCACAGGGATTCGACGTCGGCGACGGTGAGGGTGTGAAACGCCCTGTTGCGCAACGCCGCGCCGGGTGTCGGGGAGACCGCTGTGGTCATGGTCAGATTTCCTTCACGTGATCGAAGGGCTCGAGGCAGTCCAGGCACCGGTAGAGCGCCTTGCACAGCGTCGCCCCGAATTCCGAGTCGAGCCGGGTGTTCGCCGAGTGGCACTTGGGGCATGCCACGGGTCGCGGCTTGACGGTGAGCGTCAACGGCACCGGACCCGAAGTGCGCCGCGGCGCGGGACCGGGTGTCGAGTAGCCGTTCTCGCGGAGCGTGCGCAGCCCGTTCTCGCTGATCCAGTCCGTGCTCCACGGCGGCGACAGGACGGTCCTGACCTCGACGCTGCCGAACCCGGCGTCCTGCAGGGTGTGCTCGATGTCGTCCCGCATGGTGGCCATCGCGGGGCAACCGGAATAGGTGGGGGTGATGGTCACGACCACCGACCCGTCGGCGTATTCCTCGACGTCGCGCAGCACACCGAGATCGGCGAGCGTGAGCATCGGCATCTCGGGGTCGAGCACGGATTCGGCGAGGCGACGGGCGTCGCTGCGCACGGCGGTGGTCATGTCACCACACTCCTTCGGGGTGCGCCCGGGCCACGCTCTGCATCTCGGCGAGCAGCAGTCCGAGCGACTCGGTGTGCAATCCCTGCCGGCCTGCCCGGCCGCCGACGGTGCCGACGGTCCGGCCTGTCGGTGCGGTGAGCTCGGCGGCATGCAGCACCTGCTCGAGGACGGAATCGAATTCCTCACGCACGTCCCGCGGGTCGACGCCCACCCCCACCGCCGCGAGCGCGAGCTCCTCGGTGGTCGGGACGAACAGTTCCTCGACATACGGCCACACGTGGGTTAGCGCCGCTTCCATCCTGGACTTCGACTCCTCCGTGCCGCAGCCGAGCGTCACAACCCAGCGGGCCGCGTAGTCGCGGTGGTAGGTGAGTTCCTTGACGCCCTTCACCGCGACCGCCGCGAGGACCGGGTCCCGGGACGTGCGGAGACGGTCGAACAGCGCGAGACGCCACGTCGAGAACACCAGCAGTCGCGTGATCGACTGAGCGAAGTCGCCGTTGTCGAGTTCGACCAGCCGGGTGTTGCGGAACCGATTCTCGTCCCGGAAGAACGCGAGCGCGTCCTCCGCGGGAATCGGGCTCGTCTCCGAGATGTACGGCACCACCGACGCGTCCGCCGCGGCCGCCCGGGCGAGCAGCAGTCGCGCCTGACCGAGCAGGTCGAGCCCGACGTTCGCGAGCGCGACCTCCTCCTCGAGTTCCGGTGCGCGCGTGCTCCACTCGGCGAGACGCTGTGAGCTGATCAGCGCATCGTCACCGAGCATCAGGCAGTAGCCGGCCAGCGCGGAGAGGTCGACGTCCTCCGGAACCGTGGTGTCGACACCCGCGAGGGGGTCGTCGAAGCTGGTGCCGAACGCCCACTGGCCGTGGCTGTCTTCGTCGACGAGGCCTTCGTAAGCATTGTCGTGGTCGGTCATCGTCAGCCTCACATGTGGGGAACGTTGTCGGGGATCTCGTAGAACGTGGGGTGCCGGTACACCTTGTCGCCGCTGGGCGCGAAGTAGGGATCCTTCTCCGACGGGCTGGACGCCACGATCGAACTGGACCGCACCACCCAGATGCTCACGCCCTCGTTGCGGCGGGTGTAGACGTCCCGGGCGTGCCGGACGGCCATCTCGTCGTCGGCGGCGTGCAGGGATCCGACGTGAACGTGGTTGAGTCCGCGCTTGCCGCGCAGGAACACCTCGTACAGGGGCCAGTCCGCGCGCACTGTGTTGTCATCCGTGCTCATCGTGCGTTCTCCTTGCTGCTCTCGCGGCGGGCGAAGGCCGTCGCAGCCTCCCGCACCCACGCCCCGTTCTCGTGTGCTGCCCGCCGGTTGGCGACGCGCTCGACGCTCGATGCGCCGTTGCCCTTGATCACCTGCATGAACTCGCTCCAGTCGGGCTCACCGAAGTCGTGAGCGCCGCGCTCGGCGTTCCACTTGAGGTCCGGATCCGGGAACGTCACGCCGAGCACCTCGGCCTGCGGGATGGACATGTCGACGAACCGTTGACGGAGTTCGTCGTTGGTGTGCCGCTTGATGCGCCACTTCATGGACTGCTCGGAGTTGGGCGACTGATCGTCCGGCGGTCCGAACATCATCAGCGCCGGCCACCACCAGCGGTTCACCGACTCCTGCACCATCTCGCGCTGGGCGTCGGTGCCGCGCATCATGGTCATCAGCAGTTCGAAACCCTGACGCTGGTGGAAGGACTCCTCCTTGCACACCCGGATCATCGCCCGCGCGTACGGCCCGAAGGAGCTGCGGCACAACGGGACCTGGTTGCAGATCGCGGCGCCGTCGACGAGCCAGCCGATGACGCCGACGTCGGCGTAGGTGAGCGTCGGGTAGTTGAAGATCGAGGAGTACTTCTGCTTGCCTTCGATCAGCTTCTCGGTGAGGTCGGCGCGATCGGCTCCGAGCGTCTCGGCGGCCGAGTACAGGTACAGGCCGTGCCCGGCCTCGTCCTGAACCTTCGCCATGAGGATCGCCTTGCGGCGCAGCGACGGCGCGCGGGTGAGCCAGTTGCCCTCCGGCTGCATGCCGATGATCTCCGAATGCGCGTGCTGCGCGATCTGCCGGATCAGCGTCTTACGGTAGCCGTCGGGCATCCAGTCCCTCGGCTCGACCCTCTGGTCGGCTGCGATGGTGTCATCGAAGAGCTCTTGCAGCTCATCGGAAGCGTGTGACGTGGTCATATGTCCTACCTCTATTACCGAATGATCGGTTGGTATCAAGTATGCATGTCGGCCCCCGCCCACACAAGGGCGGGAGCCGAATTACGTCAGTGGCCTTCGAAGGCGGGCGTGCGCTTCGCGAGGAACGCGTCGACCGCGCTGCGGTGGTCCTTCGACCGGCCGAGCTGCTCCGCGGCCTCACGCTCCCGTTCGAGCGCCTCCGCCAGCCCGGTGGATGCCGCCGAGACCAGCGTCTTGACCTGCGCATACGCCGCCGTCGGACCGTCGGCCAGCTTCCGCGCCAGCGCGGCGGCCGCGTCCCCGAGTTCGGCGTCGGGCACCACCCGGTGCACCAGCCCCCAGTCCAGCGCCTGCGCCGCCGTGAACCGGTCGCCGAGCATCATCAGCCCGGTCGCCCGGCTCGGCCCGAGCGCCTGCACCAGGGTGTGACTCAGCCCGGAGTCACCGGCCAGCGCGATCCCCGTGAACGCCGTGGCGAACTTGGCGCCCTCCCCCGCAATCCGGATGTCGGCGGCCAGGGCGATGCCCAGCCCCGCCCCCACGCAGGCGCCGCCGACCGCGACGACGACCGGGACGCGGACAGCGGCCAGCGCCCGGAGCAGCGGGTTGTAGTGCTCGGCGACGGTGTCCATCGCGTGCGCGGCGTCCGCCTCGAGCCCGGCGACGTGCTCGGCCAGGTCCTGGCCGACGCAGAAGTTCTTCCCCTCCGCCTGCAGCAGTAGGGCGCGCACGCCGTCGTCGGCGGCGACCTTCTCCACCGCCGCCAGCAACTGTTCCTTCACCGCGCGGTCCAGGGCGTTGGACGCGCCCGCACGGCGCAGGGTGATGGTGGCCAGTCCCGCGTCCACGGAAAGTCCGACCACGTCGTCAGTGCTCATGAGAATGTGCCTCCTGCTGGTTGTGGTGTGGGTGGCCCGTCAGGACCAGGTGAAGAACCCCTGGCCGCTCTTGCGGCCGAGTTCGCCTTTGGCGACCTTCTCGCGCAGCAGCGCGGGCGGCGCGAACCGGTCGCCGAGTGTCTTCGCGAGGTGCTCGGCGATCGCGAGCCGGACGTCCAGTCCGACCAGATCGGTGGACCGCAGCGGTCCCATCGGGTGGCGATAGCCCAGTTCCATGGCCCGGTCGATGGACTCGGCGTCGGCGACGCCTTCCTCGAGCATCCGGATCGCCTCGAGCCCGAGGCACACGCCGAGACGGCTGGTCGCGAAGCCCGGGGAATCATTGACCAGCACCTCGGTCTTGCCGAGGTGGGCCACCCACTCCCGGACCTTGTCGACGACACCGGCGTCGGTGGCGGGGGCGCGGACGATC
The DNA here is from genome assembly GCF_048381435.1 of Rhodococcus mengyinensis. Classification (NCBI taxonomy): domain Bacteria; kingdom Bacillati; phylum Actinomycetota; class Actinomycetes; order Mycobacteriales; family Nocardiaceae; genus Rhodococcus; species Rhodococcus mengyinensis. Next base: position 284,694 of record NZ_JBLWIT010000148.1, read on the forward strand.
TCGACGAGCGTCGACGCCGGAACCGGATTGAAGAAGTGCATGCCGATCAGCCGGGCCGGGTCGCTGAGGGCACTGCCGAGTTCGGCGATGGAGATCGAACTGGTGTTGCTGGCGATCACCGTCGTGGGCGACACCGTCTTCTCGACGAGCGCAAGGACACCCAGCTTGAGGTCGACCAGTTCGGGTACCGCCTCGACCACCAGATCCAGGGCCGGCGGGAGCGCATCGGGGGCGGCCACCGTGGACACCCGTCCGAGGATCGTCGCGGGATCGACGTCGCCGAGCTTGCCGCGTTCGTGCGCGCGGTCCAGTCCGTCGGACACCCGCTTCAGCGCCGCCTGCCGGTCGCCGCTCTCGGCGATGGTGACGGTGACGGTGGAGCCGAGGGTGGCGAAGACCTGCGCGATACCCGCACCCATCCGGCCGCCACCGACCACTCCGACGTTCTTCGGTGCTGTGCTCGTCATTTTCTTTTCTCCAGAAACGCAGTCATGCGGTCGTGTTTGTCGCGGCTCTCGAACAGCACCGCCTGCGCGATGTCGTCGGCGAACGGGTGCGAGCCCGGCGCGTCGACGATCATCTTCGTGAGCTTGAGCGCCAGCGGCGCCGACCGCGTGATGCGGTCGATGACCTTGTGCGCTGCATCGATGTGCTCGCCGGGGGCGACGACACTCATCACGAGTCCGCTGCGCAACGCGTCCTGCGCGTCGAGGTTCCGGCCGCCGAGCAGGACCTGCTTGGCGACGGACGTGCCGACCAACTCGGGCAACCGGTAACTGGCCCCGGCCGCGGCCATGATCCCCAGCCCCGGCTCGGGGTTCCCGAAGACCGCGGTCTCGGTGGCGATGCGGATGTCGCACGCGTAGGACAGTTCGGCGCCGCCGCCGAGCGCGTACCCGCTCACCGCGGCGACGGTGGGCAGCGGCAGCTTCGCGATGCGGTCGAACAAGTTGCGGTTGATGCCGGCGAACGCCTCGTCGCGGCCGCGTTCACGCAGTTCGGCGATGTCGGCGCCACCGGCGAAGTGGTCGCCCTCGCCGGTCAGCAACATCGGCTTCGGCGTCGCTTCCAGCGCGGCGCACACCTGGTGCAGTTCGCCGATCATCTCCGCGTTGATCGCGTTGCGCTGCGCGGGACGGTGCAGCGTGACCACCATGCGGTCGTCGCGGTCCTCGATCTTCAGTGTGTTCACGGCGCCTCGATCAGCATCGCGACGCCCTGGCCGACGCCCACGCACAGCGTGGCCAGCCCGCGGCGGGCGCCTTCGCGTTCCATCCGGCCGAGCAGCGTCAGCAGGATCCGCGCACCCGAGCAGCCCAGCGGGTGGCCGAGTGCGATGGCGCCGCCGTCCGCGTTGACGATCGACTCGTCCAGCTTCAGCTGCCGGATCACTCCGAGCGACTGCGCCGCGAAGGCCTCGTTGAGTTCGGCGGCGCCGAGGTCGGAGATCGACCAGTTGGCGCGGGCGAGGGCCTTGCGGGTGGCCGGGACCGGGCCCAGACCCATGACGTTGGGGGCGATGCCCGCGCTGGCGCTGGTGACGATGCGGCCGCGGACGGTCAGACCGTACTTCTCCACCGCCGCCTCGCTCGCGACGACCAGGGCCGCGGCGCCGTCCGAGAGGGACGACGACGAGCCGGCGGTCACGATGCCGCCGGTGCGGAACACCGGTTTCAGCGAACCCAGCTTCTCCAGAGTGGTTCCCCGCCTGGGGGTTTCGTCGGCGGTCAGTTCACCGTCGCGCACCGGCACGGGCACGATCTCACGGGCGAACCGGCCGGCGTCCACCGCCGCGATCGCCCGCTCCTGGCTGCGCAGCGCGAAGGCGTCGCTCTCGGCGCGGGTGATGCCCTCGAGCGCGGCGACCTCCTCCGCCGTCTCGCCCATCGACAGCGTCACTTTGCGGACGTCCGGTCCGGCCCCGGCCGGAACGTCACGGTCTGCCGCGGTGAACCGCGGGTTCGTGAAGCGCCAGCCGAGCGAGGTGTCGGCCACCTCCCCCGGACGTGCCCACGGGGTGCCGGGCTTGGCCATCACCCAGGGTGCGCGGGTCATCGATTCGACGCCGCCGGCGATCACGATGTCGGCCTCGCCGCTGCGGATGGTGTGCGCGGCGGACGCGACGGCGGTCAGACCGCTCGCACACAGGCGGTTCACCGTGTAGCCGGGAACGCTGTCGGGCAGGCCCGCGAGCAGCACGGCCATCCGGGCGACGTCCCGGTTGTCCTCACCGGCCTGGTTGGCGGCCCCGAGGATCACCTCGTCGACGGCGTCGCCCGGGATTCCGGCCCGGCGGGCGGCCTCGGCCACGACGAGACCGGCAAGGTCGTCGGGGCGCATTCCTGCGAGCGCTCCGCCGTATCGACCCTGCGGGGTACGGGCTCCGTCCACCAGAAACACTTCGGCCACAGTCTTCTCCTTCACGGGGGTGCCGTCTATTAATAACCGAATCTTCGGTCGGTACGCAAGGGGAGGTAGCGCACGAAAAGTTCCGATGCTCCCTTGACAACCAGCGGCGGAAGCGACGATTCTGTTAACCGACCGAACGTACGGTGAAATGGAGTTGTCGTGAGCAAGTTACTGGAAAGCTACGCCGCCGGACGCTGGTACACCGCGCCGGACGAGGGAACCCCGCTGCTGAGCGCGGTCGACGGCTCCGAGGTGGCGCGCATCTCCGCGACCGGACTCGACCTCGGCGAGATGGTGACCTACGCCCGCGAGGTGGGCGGACCGGCGCTCGCGAAACTGACCTTCCACGAGCGTGCCGCCGCCCTCAAGGCGCTCGCCCTCACCCTCATGGCGGGCAAGGAGGAGTTCTACGCCCTCTCCACCTCGACCGGCGCCACCAAGCGCGACTCCGGCGTCGACATCGACGGCGGCTTCGGCACCCTCCTCAGCTACGCCAGCAAGGCCAGGCGGGAACTGCCCAACGACACCGTCTACCTCGACGGCGCGTTCGAGCAGCTGGGCAAGAAGGGCACCTTCCTCGGCCAGCACGTCTACACCTCGCGCCGCGGCGTGGCCGTCCAGATCAACGCGTTCAACTTCCCGGTGTGGGGCTTCCTCGAGAAGCTCGCCCCCGCGTTCATCGCCGGCGTCCCGTCCATCGTCAAGCCCGCGAGCCAGTCGGCCTATCTCACCGAGCTCGTGTTCCGTCGCATCATCGAGTCCGGGCTGCTGCCCGAGGGTTCGGTCCAGCTGCTGTCGGGGAGCGCCCGCGGGCTGCTCGACCACCTCGGCGGGCAGGACTCCGTGGCGTTCACCGGATCCGCCGACACCGCGGCCACCCTGCGGGCGCACCCGAACGTCGTCGGTGACGGCGTCCACTTCAACGCCGAGGCCGATTCGCTCAACGCGTCGATCCTCGGCTCCGACGTCGAACCGGGCAGCGAGGAATTCGACCTCTACGTCAAGCAACTCGTCACCGAGATGACAGTGAAGGCCGGCCAGAAGTGCACCGCCATCCGGCGCGCCTTCGTGCCGACCGCACTGATGGACGACGTCATCGCCGCCGCCGAGGCCCGGCTGTCGCGCGTCGTGGTCGGCGCCCCCGACGCCGAAGGCGTCACGATGGGTGCGCTCGCCAGCCTGGAACAGCGCGACGAGGTCCTGAAATCGCTCCGCGGACTGACCAAGTCGGCGCAGATCGTGGTCGGCGACCCGGAGAACTTCGACGTCGTCGGCGCCGACAAGGCGACGGGCGCGTTCCTGCCGCCGATCCTCCTGCGCTCCGACGACAAGGACGCCACCGAACCCCACGACATCGAGGCCTTCGGTCCCGTCAGCACCGTCATCGGATACGACAGCACCGGCGAGGTCATCGAACTCGCCGCCCGCGGCAAGGGCAGCCTCGTCGCCTCCCTCGTCACCCGCGATTCCGCACTCGCGCGCGACATCGTGCTGGGCCTCGCCCCGTTCCACGGCCGCGTCCTCGTCCTCAACCGCGACGACGCCAAGGAATCCACCGGCCACGGCTCACCCCTGCCCGTCCTCGTGCACGGCGGCCCCGGACGCGCAGGCGGCGGTGAGGAACTCGGCGGCATCCGCGGCATCCTGCACCACATGCAGCGCACCGCGGTCCAGGCCACCCCCGACATCCTGACCGCGGTCGGAAACAAGTGGGTCACCGGTTCGCAGCGCAACGACGACGGCATCCACCCGTTCCGGAAGAACCTCGCACAGTTGCGGATCGGTGACACCATCGTCGGCGGCCCCCGCCAGGTCACCCTCGCCGACATCGACCACTTCGCCGAGTTCACCGGCGACACGTTCTACGCCCACACCGACCCCGAGGCCGCGGCCGCGAACCCGCTGTTCGGTGGCATCGTCGCCCACGGATACCTCGTCGTCTCCCTCGCCGCCGGCCTCTTCGTCGAACCGAATCCCGGTCCCGTCCTCGCCAACTTCGGCGTCGACAACCTCCGGTTCCTCACCCCCGTCAAGGCCGACGACAGCCTCACCGTCACGCTCACCGCAAAGCTCATCACCCCGCGCAGCAGCGCCGACTACGGTGAAGTCCGTTGGGATGCAGTCGTCGTCAACCAAGACGGCGATCCCGTCGCAACGTACGACGTACTCACCCTCGTCGCCAAAGGAGAAAACGCATGAGCTTCAAGGTCGCCGTCTGTTACGGCCAGCCCGATGACCCCGAGGCGTTCGACGCCTACTACCGCGACACCCACATGCCGCTGGCCCGCAAGATCCCCGGCCTGACCGACTTCACCTGGGGAAAATGCAGCGCGCTCGACGGCAGTAAGCCGCCGTACTACGCGGTCGCGAGCCTCGTCTTCCCCGACGCCGACACCATGAAGTCCGGATTGCAGTCCGAGGAGATGAAGCAGGCGGGCAAGGACGTCCGCAACTTCGCCACCGGCGGCGTCACCATGTACGTCCAAGAAGAAGAATCCGTCTACAACCAGTAGGAGAACCATGACTGTCGACGCGTCCGCGGAATGCGGTATCGCGCGGAAGATGTTCGAGGCCGACAACGCGTCCCAGGCGCTCGGCATCGAGATCCTCGAGCTCAGCCCCGGTCACGCGGTCGCGTCGATGGTCGTGGGTGAGACCATGGTCAACGGCCACGGCATCACCCACGGCGGGTTCGTGTTCACCCTCGCCGACACCGCATTCGCGATGGCGTGCAACGGGTACGACTCTCCCGCCGTCGCCGCCCGCGCCGACATCCGGTTCCTGACTGCCACCCGCCTCGGCGACACCCTCGTCGCCGAGGCCGTGGAACGGGCCCGCTTCGGGCGCAACGGCATCTACGACGTCACCGTCCGGCGCGGCGAAGACGTCATCGCCGAGTTCCGCGGCGACAGTCGTGCGCAGCCGCGCCCGTGAGCATGTGCGCTCCGCACCTGTGAGTACTTGTTAACCACGGGACGTTAATAAGTACTCACGGGCCGCAGGCACGCGACAAGTCCGATCTCCAGCGCGACTCAGACTGCACCGTCCGGTCCCACGGCGATCCCGTGCGGCTCCGAAGACGGTGTCGGCAGGTCGTATTCGGTGATGTCGCCGTCCGGCCCGATGTGTCCGATGCGGTTTGCGCCCCATTCGGTGAACCAGCAACCGCCGTCGGGGTCGGCGACGACGGCGTGAGGTCGGGCCGAGCGGTCCAGGAGTGCGAACTCGTCGATCCGGCCGTGGACGGAGATCCGGCCGATCTGCCCGGCGCCGATCTCGACGAACCACAGCGCGTCGTCGGTCCCGCGGGTGATCCCCACCGGCCCGGCGGCGGGCGTGGGCAGAGAATGCACCGCGACATTGCCGTCGAGATCGATACGGCCGATCGCGTTCGCCTGGTTGAGGGTGAACCACAGTGCGTCGTCCGGACCCAGCGTGATCGCCGAAGGGAACCCACCGTCCGTGGGCAGAGGAAACTCGGTGATCTGCCCGTCAGTGGTGATCCGCCCGATCCGGTCGGCATTCGTCTCGGTGAACCACAGGGCACCGTCCGGGCCGGCGACGATCCCGAACGGACCGCTGTCCGGGGTCGGGATCGGGAAGGAATCGATCGCTCCGTTCGACGTCATCCGCCCGATCCGGTGGTCGCGGAATCGTGTGAACCACAAGGCGCCGTCCGGGCCCGGCGTGATGATGGTGGGCCCGCACTCCGCGGTGTCGAGCGGATACGTCGCGACTTCGCCGTCGACGGTGAGGCGCGCGATCCGACCGGCGTGGACGAGCGTCACCCACAAGGCCTGGTCGGGCCCGGCCGTGATCGCGTACGGCCCCGACTTCTCGTCGGAGACGGCGAACTCCTGGATTCTCATGCGCTCCGCACCTGTGAGTACTTGTTAACCGCGGGACGTTAATAAGTACTCACGGGCGCGAAGCGCCTATGGGGGCCGCGTGCTTTCCGCGCTCGGACGCGGCGGCGTCGCGCGCTGCCCGCTCGGCGGCGGCCGCCTCGATGGCGATCGCGTGATCCACCGCGTGCGGGGCGATGCCCAGGTTGTCCAGAGTCTCCCACAGACTCGACAGGGCAGCCTTCGGGTCGAGGTAGTACTCCGACTCGCGGACGCGCCAGAACGTCCAGCCGCACCGTTTGAGTTCCTGCTCGCGTTCGAGGTCCGCGATCCGCTGTTCCGGGGTGGTCGAGAACGCGTCGCCGTCGCATTCGACGGCGAGTCTCATGGTGCCGCCGGTGACGACGAGGTCGATGCGCCGATTGTTCACCTCGACTTGCGAATTGACGTGGTAGCCGCGTTCGGCGATGTCGTTGAACACCCGCTGCTCGAGCAGATTGTCGAACGGCGGGATCCGGACGTCGCGGTCGACGTCCTGCGGCATGGGGTCGGCCGGCGCCGGCGACGTCGACATCATGTAGCTGAGCAGGGAGTTCCGCAGGTCGGCCCGCTTCAGTTCGTCGACGGTCACGGAGTGGAACAGCCACAGCTGGTCCTGCGCCCGTGACGCCGCGACGTTGAACCGCCGCTTGTACTGGTTCGCTGTCAGCGGTGCGAAGTTCTGCTCGGGTCCCACGACCATCGACAGGAAGACGACGCTTCGTTCGTCGCCCTGGAAGTCGGGCGGCGTCCCGACCCGCAGTCGCCGCTGTTCCCACTGTTCGATGCCGATGCGTTTGACGAGTTCGGTCCGGATGGCGTCGACCTGGGACTGCCCCTGCAACACGACGATTCCGAACGTCTTGCCGTCGTAGCGGGGGTCGACGAGGCATTCGATGAGCTGGTCGACGAGGGCGGCGGCCTCGACGTGGTTGGTGAGTGTCGCGTCCTTGCCTGACACGGTGGCCTCGGATACGTACGTATGTTTCAGCGGCGGAAGCCGGTCCGCGCCGAACTGCCGCACCGGGACCAGCGGCAGTTCGCCGTAGAATTGGGTGCTCGACCAGTTGATGATCTCGGGCATCGAGCGGAAGTGCTCGCGGAGCCGGACCACCTGACCGAAGCTGGTGCGCAGGATCGAGAACAGGCTCGATCGCGGCGTGAGCGTGGCCTGGACGTACTCCGGAAGGTCCGGCAGGTAGGCGTCGAGCCGCGTGAACACGTCGTCGAGGGTGCCGGTGGTGGGGATGTCGGCGGGTGCGCACTGCTTGTCGTCGCCGACGACGATCACCCGCGGCGCCAGCCACAGCAGGAACAGGTTGGTGATGTCGGCCTGGCTCGCCTCGTCGACGATGACGACGTCGAAGCTGCCCGGCACGGGCGGGATCGACGCGAGCACCTGCTGCAGCGGCATCACCCACGCGGGCACCGCGCCCTGCGCCTCGCCCATCGCGGATCGTGCTGCGCTGCGGTACTTCTCGGCGTACTTCCCGGCGCCGGCGCCGATGCTGGAGATGTGCTCGCGGTACGTCTGCAGCGCCCGCACCTGATCTGCCGTCAGGTGTTCGAGGCAGTCGCGCCAGGCGGTGGCCGCCGCGAGCCGCGCCGTCAGGTGCGCGAGATCCGCGTCGACGGCGTTGAGTTCGGCTTCCAGGTCCTGCTCACGACCGGCACGGTGCTGCTCGGTGACCCATTGGCGGGCACGGCGCCACGCCCAGGCCTCCGACATCTGCCAGCTCATCTCGTCCCACTCGGTGAGCGCCGCCGTCCTGCGCACCAGTTCGTACAGCGCCGGGGCGACGGGTGAGAGTTTGTCGGACAGTTCGTCGAACAGCCGCTGATCCTGCTGCTCGACGCGGGCGATCGCGTACCGGGAGAGGGCATCCGACAGGGCCTCGTTGTCGGCCTGATCGAGTGCCGCCACCAGGGCGGTGCCTTCCGGCGACGGTCCCGCGTCGACCTCGGTGGAGACTGCCGAGACGATGGCGTCGAGTTCCGCACGGGCACTGTCCACGTCGGCGCGCGTGGTGATCGCTTCTGCGGCCCCGGCCACCGCGACGGCGTCCGCAAGAGTGCGGATCCGCGGCGCGTTCGGGGACAGCGCGAACAGTTCGCGGGCCAGCGCGTCGCGCGCGACGAGGAGGGTGCGCACCCGGGCCACCCGGCCGACGATCATGTTGAGGCTGTCGACCTGGACGGCACGGGAACCGTTCATGTCCACCGGAATCCGAAGGTCCGCCAGCAGGGTGGCGGCGGTCTGCGCGGCGTCGTGGGCGCGCAGGTGCTCGGTCACGAGCCGCACGGTGGCGGCGGTCGTGGCGGGTACACCGTCGACGGTGGCGTCGAGGCCGAGTTCTTCGACGGCCTTCTGCTCGTCGCTGCGACGGAAGCGCGTCTTCCACTCGACGGCGCCGGATTCCATCGCGACGGCGAGCGCACCGATCGCCTGCAGGGCCGGTCGGGTCATGACGGCGCACTGGACGTCGTGCGCACCGATGTAGCGGTCGGCGGCCGCGGCCGCCTCGACGATCGCGGGCAGGGCATCGAGACGACCCCACAGGTGCGTCGCCCGGCCGGAGAGGACGGTGTCGGCGAGGCCCTGGAACTGGCCGTCGAGGTCGAGGACGTCGTGTGCCCGCGCCTGCAATTCCTTGCAATGCCGGCGAACCGTGTACGCCGTCTCGGGGTCGACGCCCCCGAGGACCTCGAGCAGATGAGCCGACTGCGGGGTGTCGATGGGGACGCTGGTCGAGGCCCGCGAGCAGAGCCGTTCGAGTTCGGCCCGGTTGGGCAACAGCGAGTCGAGCGCGGGAAGCGTCTGACGGGACCGCTGCGCCCGTTCGGGGGATGCGGTCACCGACAGCCGGCGCAGCGTCTCGACCTCGGTGCCAGTGAGGGGCGGCTGTTCGCTCAGCAGCGGACCGGGAAGCCACTCGAAGGCGTCCTGCAGACCCATGACCTTGCGGACGATGGTGGCGGCGGTGCCCTCGTAGCCGTCCGCGACAGCGTCGTGGAGGTAGGTCTCGGACTCGCGCAGCGCCTTCACCTGCTCGAGCACGACGGCCCGCTTCTGCACGGCCTCGTCCCGCTGGGCGCGGAGATCGGCGATCTTCTGGCCCTCGCTGTGCGGGTTGAACGACGACTTCCGCTCGGCGATCGTCGCGACGCTGCGGGTGAGCTCGTCGGAGCCGCCGCGGGACAGATCGGTGATGGAGACGCACAGTTCCTGCATCTCGGGCGGGAGCTTGTCCCTCAGCACCCGGAGCGCCTGCGCCTTCTCGCTCGTGACGAGCACCCGCTGGCCGCGCGCGAGCAGCGCCGACACCAGGTTGGCGATGGTGTGGGTCTTGCCCGTGCCGGGCGGCCCTTCGACCACCACTCCGCTGTCCCCGCCGAGCCGCTCGATGATCTGCGACTGCTCCGCGTTGGCCGGGAGCGGGAAGAGCGGGTCTTCGGCGAGCGTCGACGAGGTGGCGGCGCCGGTGCGCTCGAGCCACGACAGCCGGTCTGCCGGTTCGATCGCCTCGACCAGCTGCGCGAGCCCGAGCGGAACGGTCGCGCCGTCGCGTTCGAGGTGGGAGATCATCTGCTCGTAGTACTCGACCAGCGCGAAGGCACTGCGCTTGCGCAGGACCAGGGCGGGCGACAGCGTGAGGGTGCCGTCGGCGTCGGCGTCGGGTGGCCGGAGGCCGTCCCGCATCGTGACAGTCGTCATCAGCGACTTCGGCGCCCACTCCGCGAGCAGGGCGCGAACGCCGTCGCTCAGCGGCGACACGGTGGTGTCCTGCAGTTGCTTCTGCAGCGGCATCGCGTGCGCGCTGTCGTAGACGTCGAGTCCGGTGAACAGCTGGGAGTCTTCGAGCCGGGGCTGGGAGCCCGCGATCAGCCGCACCAGCAGGTCGCCGGTCCGGGGATCGCGGTGGATGCTCGCCGACTGGGTGACCAGGTGGGTCTGGACGCCGTCCGGGCCTGCGCCCGCCAGGGTCAGCAGACCGGACGCGACGACGAGTTCGATCGACTCGGGTCGGGCGTTCAGCTCCTGCAGCATCCGCTGCAGCGACTGGTACAGATCGGCGTGCGGACGACGCTCACGGTCTGCCTTCGCCCACGCCTGCCAGCGCGGCACGTACGCGTCGAACGCCTGCCGGACGTCGTACGCGCGGCGCACGTCGTATTCCTCGTCGGAGTCCTCGGCGTAGGCGTCGGACGCGTTCAGTTCGAGATCGGAACGCGAGCTGTCGGAGCGGGCCGCAGCGTCCACCCAGCCGGCCAGGACCGTGGGCAGTTCCGGCGGATCCTCGACGCCGATGAGGGGCACGCGCAGGACGATATCGCCCTGCGCGGCGTCGGAATCGAGTTGGATCGTCCGGCCGTCCTGATGCAGCCATTCAACCTGTTCGTGCTGGTCGACGCGGAGAACCGGCTTCGTGCGAGCCCTGACGATCTCGCGCAGGAACTGCAGCAGGCGCTGGACGCGGCCTGCGAGCTCGGCGTCGTTTTCGGGACTCGACAATGTAAACCTCTGCGAATTCTCGGTGATGACGTGCGCTTGCCCCCGCCGTGCACACTATCGGGTCGAGGGGGTGAAGTTCGAGGCGTCATCCCCTGGCAGAGGGACTGGACGGTCGCTCGAGGTGTCGATCGGACCTCGATGCGCACCGGTCGGTCTCTACTGTTCACCCGTGCCGGCGGTGAAGTCCCCGGTCTGCTTGCGCATCGGTTCGTTCGCCTCGAACACATCGCGGAGTTCGGGACGGAACGGCGCAGTGCCGGGATGTGGGCATGGAAACGTCGGTCGAGCGCGAGGACGGCGGCGGCAGACGCCGATCCCGACGAGGACGCGGACGGTCAGCGTCCGCCGCGTCGCAGGGTCACGCGGTAGGTGTAGTGCTCGGGCAGGAAGTAGCTGACCGCCAACTCGACGGTCCGCCCCTCCGAATCGGAATAGAGACGGTCCACCCGCAGCATCGAATGTCCCTCGGGGCAGCCGAGTTCGCGGGCCACGTCCGCGGGGGCGGGCGCCACCGTGATCGATTGGGCCGCCTCGATGATGGGGCTGCGCAGGTGCGGCTCCAGCAGGCCGATGATCGTGTACGCGCTGACGGCGCCCTCGGACATCTCGGGTGCGTCGACGACGAGCCGGGCGATCTCGTCGGGAAGGTACACGGTGGTCAGCACGAACGGGGTGTCGTCGTGGCGGCGCCGGAACACGACCGTGTGGACGAGGTCGGTGTCGAGGCGGAGCCTGCTCGCGGCCTCGATGTCGACCCGGCGGCGCAGCGGGGAGACCACCTCCATGGTGGTGTCGGTGGACAGATTCATCAGATCCTCGATCGACCCCAGCTGACGCAGGTATCGGCCGTCGGACTCGGCTGCGAACGTCCCGCGGCCCGGGACCCGGTAGACGATGCCCTCGGCTACCAGGTCCTGGAATGCGCGTCGTACGGTCTGCCGGCTCACGCCGTGCTGTTCCGCGAGCTCGAATTCGGTAGGGAGCTTGAGGCCGCCGCGGTACTTGCCCGCGGCTATGTGTTCACGGAGCTGCTTCGACACCAGCTGGTACGCCGGCTCCGTCTCTCGTTCTCTTTCCCTACCGTTCATCGCGCACCGATCCTACGTGCAGGTTGCCGGACTACAGACCGCCTCGCGACACGAGTTGCGAGACGATGACGTTGCGCTGGATCTCGTTGGTGCCCTCACCGACGATCATCAACGGGGCGTCCCGGAAGTACCGCTCGACGTCGTACTCGGTGGAATAGCCGTAGCCGCCGTGGATGCGCACCGCGTTCAGGGCGATGTCCATCGCCACCTCCGACGCGTACAGCTTCGCCATCCCGGCCTCCATGTCGCACCGATCACCGCTGTCGTACTGCTCGGCCGCATGCCAGGTCAGCTGCCGGGCCGCGGTCAGCTTGGTCGCCATGTCGGCGAGGTAGTTGCCGATCGACTGGTGCTTCCAGATCGGCTTGCCGAAGCTCTCCCGCTGCTGTGCGTAGGCGAGGGAGTCCTCGAGCGCGGCCGTGGCCACACCCAGGGCCCGGCAGGCCACCTGGATGCGGCCGGTCTCGAGGCCCTTCATCATCTGCGCGAACCCCTTGCCCGGGGTGCCGCCGAGGATCGCGTCCGACGAGATCCGGTAGTTGTCGAACGACAGCTCACAGGTTTCGACGCCCTTGTAGCCGAGCTTGGGCAGATCCCGTGACACCGTCAGACCGGGACCATGCTCGACCAGGACGATCGAGATGCCCTTGTGCTTGGGGGACGCGGCCGGATCGGTCTTGCACAGCAGCGCGATCAGCCCGGACCGGCGGGCATTGGAGATCCACGTCTTCGACCCGGTGATCACCAGATCGTCGCCGTCGGTCTTGGCGTTGGTGGACATCGCCTGCAGATCCGACCCGCCGCCGGGCTCGGTCAGCGCCATCGTGGCCCGGATCTCACCGGTCGCCATCTTCGGCAGGTACTGCCGCTTCTGCTCCTCGGTGCCGTACAGCGACAGCAGTTTCGCCACGACGGTGTGCCCGCCCATCGCCCCGGCCAGGCTCATCCACCCGCGGGCCAGTTCCTGGGTCACCTGCGCGTAGCAGGGCATCGACACCGGTGATCCGCCGTACTCCTCCGGAACCGCCAGACCGTAGATCCCGATCTGCTTCATCTGCTCGATCCACTTCTCGGGGTACTCGTTGGCGTGCTCCACCGCCTGCACCGTCGGCTTCACGTCGCGGTCGACGAAGGCGCGCACCGTCTCGACCAGGTACGCCTCTTCCTCGTTCAGCTTGCCCATCACTCCACCTCGCACTCGCACAACATTTGTACGGCCATAATCCGACAATGTCTGCTTAAAGTCAACGATCGGTCTTGACATGACGGCTACGCCGCTGCCAGCATCAGCAGCGCAGCCCTACCGGGCTGGCCGTACATATCCAGCCCGAACCGGGCTCCCGGACCCTAGGAATGAAGCATCGTGCAGAACCTCACCCGCAGGCGCGCCGTTCTGGTGGCCCCCGGATCCGACGAACGCAAGGCCGTCAAGGCGCTCGCGTCGACCGCCGACGAGGTGGTCCTCGACCTCGAGGACGCCGTCGCCCCGGCCAGGAAGGCCGACGCCCGCGACCTCGTGCGCCGTCTCGTGCGCGAGTCCGACGGCTCCCGGACCGTCTCGGTCCGCATCAACGCACTGACCACACCGTGGGCCGAGGACGACCTCGCCCTGTGCGCTTCCCTCGGCGCCGCTCTCACGAGCATCGTGCTCCCCAAGGCGGAGACGGCGCAGGATCTGGCGCACGCCGATCAGGCTCTCGCCGGCACCGACATCGGGTTGCAGGCGCTCGTCGAAACTCCGGTCGGGGTGCAGAACATCGGCGACATCACCCGGTCCGTCGCCCGGCTCGAGTCCGTCATCATCGGCTACGCCGATCTCGGGGCGGCCCTCGGCCGTTCCCGATCCGCTCTCCCCGAGCACTGGCTCGCGATCCAGGAAGGCGTCCTCGTCGCCGCCCGCGCCGCAGGCATCCAGGCGATCGACGGACCCTTCCTCGGTATCGCCGACGACGACGCCTTCCGCCACTCGGCCGCATGGACCAGCGCACTCGGGTTCGACGGGAAATGGGTCATCCACCCCGCCCAGGTCGAATCAGCCGCTTCGGCGTTCACCCCCACCGACACCGCAGTCGAGGACGCGCGCCGCGTGATCGACGCACTCGCCGCCGCCGAGGCCGCGGGCAGCGGGGCCGCGCAACTCGACGGGCAGATGCTCGACGAGGCCGTCGCGGTGGCCGCACGTCGGGTCCTCGCCCAGGTAGGTGCGCAGTGACGATCACGCAGACCTACGTCGGTGGACCGTACTTCGACGAACTCGAGGTGGGGCAGGTGTTCGACACCGCCCCCGCCGTCACCCTGACCAGCGGCCTCGCCGCCGCCCATCAGGCCATCCTCGGCGACCGCCTGCGGCTGCCCCTCGACGCGCACCTGTCCCGGACCGTCACCGGATCCGGGGACGCCGTGGCGAATCCCGGCCTCGTCTGCGACGTCGCCATCGGACAGTCCACGCTCGCCACGCATCACGTGAAGGCCAACCTGTTCTACCGCGGCCTCCGCTTCCATCACTTCCCGCACCTCGGCGAGACCCTGTACACCCGCACCGAAGTGGTGGGCCTGCGCGAGAATTCGGCGAAGCCCGGACGCAAACCCACCGGGCTGGCGGCACTCCGCATGACGTCGACGGACCAGGACGGCCGCACCGTCCTCGACTTCTACCGCTGCGCCATGCTCCCGCTGAGCGAGAACCCCGACGAGGACCGCGTCCGCAAGTCCGACGACCTGTCCGCGATCGGTCCGCAGACCGAGCAGTCCTACGCCGCACCCGAGGGCTGGGACCTCGACCGTTACCGAGACAAGGTTCCCGGACAGCACTTCTCGACCGACCTCGCCGGGTCGGTCCTGCGGAGCAGCGGCGACGTGGTCTCGAGCGCCCCCGAACTGGCGCGCCTCACCCTCAACATCGCGGCCACCCATCACGACGAACGGGTCGGCGCGGACGGGCGGCTCGTCTACGGCGGACACACTATCGGCATCGCGCTCGGGCAGGCCACGCGCGCGCTGCCCAACCTCGTCACGGTCCTGGGCTGGAAGTCCTGCGACCACACCGGTCCCGTCCACGAGGGTGACACCCTCACCAGCGAACTCGAGATCGAGAGCGCCGAGGCGTTGCCGGGCGGTGGGGGAGTTCTGCATCTGCGTTCACTCGTGTTCGCGCACAACGCCGCAGCGTCCGACGTTCCCGTCCTCGACTGGCGTTTCACCGCCCTCATGGCCTGACCTCCACCATCAAGGAGCTTCTCTCGTGACTGCCCACACTCCCCTTGCCGGACTTCGGATCGTCGAGGTCTCCAGCTTCGTCGCGTCGCCCCTGTGCGGGCTGACGCTGTCTCAACTGGGGGCCGAGGTGATCCGGGTCGACCCCATCGGCGGCTCCGCCTGCTACAAGCGCTGGCCGGTCACGAGTGACGGTGAGAGCATCTACTGGACCGGTCTCAACCGCGGCAAGCGGTCCGTGGCCGTCGACATGCGCAGCCCCGAGGGGCAGCAGCTCGTCCAGCAACTGGTCGCGGCCCCCGGTGCGGGTGGCGGAATTCTCGTCACCAACTCCGGTGGTCGTGACTGGCTCGCCCACGACGCGCTCAAGGCCCTGCGCCCCGACGTCATCACCCTCGAAGTCCTCGGTGGCACCGACGGTTCCCCCGCCGTCGACTACACCGTCAACGCGGGGCTCGGTTTCCCCTCCATCACCGGTCCCACCGATAATGCCGGCGTCGTCAACCACGTCCTGCCGGCGTGGGACGTGGTGTGTGGGCTGTATGCCGCGCTGGCCGTCGCGGCCGCCGTCCGGCACCGCGACGCCACCGGCGAGGGCACCCACATCCGCCTGCCGCTCGAGGACGTCGCGCTCGCCACCGCCGGCACGCTGGGCTACCTCACCGAAGTCCAGATCAACGGCACCGGCAGGCCGGCGACCGGAAACTCCGTCTACGGCACGTACGGAACGGATTTCACCACCAGCGACGGCGAACGGTTCATGATCGTCGCCCTCACCCCGCGCCACTTCCGTGACCTGGTCGCCGTCACCGGAACCACGGCCGCCGTGGAGGCACTCGCCACCGCACTCGACGTCGACTTCGCGCGCGACACCGATCGCTTCACCCACCGCGACGTCCTCACCGCCCTGTTCGCCCGCTGGTTCCGCGAACACACCGCAACCGAAGTGGCCGAGGCGCTCTCGAAGACGTCCGTCCTCGCCGAGCGCTATCGCACCTTCGAGGAAGTCGTGAAGTCCGGGGAGCTCGAGAAGAACCCGATGTTCGCCCCCCTCGATCAACCGCGCATCGGCACCTACCTCGCCTCCGGGCATCCGGCGTCGTTCGACGGCCACCACAGCACCGTCGCACCCGCCTCCGCAGTCGGCGACGACACCGGCAGCGTGCTCCGGGACCTCCTCGGCAGCTCCGACTCCGACATCGCCAAACTCCTCGACAGCGGCATCGTCGGGGGGAAGTAACGCCTCGACGACGCGACGCTGCGAAAGCGTGGTTCCGCAGCGTCGCTCGTGAGACTGGCGTCAGCCGAGTTCGTACACCTGGCCGGTGTGAATTCCGTGCACTGATTTGACGAAGGCACGTGCTACGTCGGCGACGAAGGGCAGCCCCCGGAGAACCAGTTCGATCTGCCCGAGCAGTTTGTCGTCGAAGCCGTGCCGGAAGTCGGCCGAGGTGGTGTCGCCGAACGACGGCAACGGGGTGACGCCCGCGACGCTCACCACGGCGTCGACGGTGCCGACTCGGTCGTACATGCGGTCGATCGACCGTCGGTCGCGCAGGTCCACGTCGAGAGCGCTGGACCGCGACGCGACGATCACCTCGTTCTGCGAGTTCAGCGCGTCGGCGACGAATGCGCCGCTCCGAGCCCGACCTGTTGCCTGCTCGAAGAGCCGGCGACGGTCCTCGATCTGGCGGCACGTGAACAGCTTCCGACATCGCTTGACGATGTGCGCGCCCAGGACCCCGACCGCGCCGGCATTCTCGTTACTCATCGTCTCGCGGAGATTCCAACTACGGCCACACCTGCCGTTCTCGTGCGGGAGGGTGTCATAGTCGCGCACACGGTACCCGAAACCGTGGACTGACTGGGCGCACAGAGGTGGGCCGACCGCTCGGGCAGCCCACCCTCCACCAGCGTCTGTGGGGACTAGTGGTGTGTGAATAGTGGTGACCGCTTTTCCACGAACGCGGCCATGCCTTCCTTCTGGTCTTCGGTGGCGAAGGTGGAGTGGAATACCCGCCGTTCGAAGCGGATCCCTTCGGTGAGGGTGGTCTCGAAGGAGCGGTTGACCGCTTCCTTCGCCATCATCGCGACGGGCAGTGACATCTCGGCGACAGTGGTGGCGGTCTGCAGTGCTTCGTCGAACAAGTTTGCGGCAGGAACGATCCGGGACACCAGGCCGGCGCGTTCAGCCTCCTCGGCGGCCATGGTGCGACCGGTCAGGCACAGTTCCATGGCCTTCGCCTTGCCGATGGCGCGGGTGAGTCGCTGTGAGCCGCCGATGCCGGGGATGACGCCGAGCTTGATCTCGGGCTGACCGAACTTGGCGGTGTCGGCGGCGAGGAGGATGTCGCACATCATTGCCAGCTCGCAGCCGCCGCCGAGGGCGTATCCCGCGACTGCGGCGATGATGGGTTTGCGTGCGGCGGCGATGCGGTCGCCGATGGAGAAGAAGTCGTCCAGGTAGACGTCCATGTACGACTTGGTTTGCATTTCTTTGATGTCGGCGCCGGCGGCGAACGCGCGGTCGGAGCCGGTGATGAGGATGGCACCGATGTCGCTGTCGGTGTCGAGTTCTTCGACGGCGGTGACGAGTTCGCGTAGAAGCTGGGTGTTCAACGCGTTGAGTGCTTTCGGGCGGTTGAGGGTGATGATCCCGACCCGGCCTTTGCGGTCGAGGAGGATGGTGTCGTAGTCGGTCACTGGTTGTCTCCGGTGGTGGTGGGTGGGGTGAGGCCGAGTTCGAGGTCGCCGAGTGGGGCGAAGAACGCGTCGACCTGCGCTGGGTCGACCTCCTCGATGGTGGCGGGCGACCACTGCGGGTTGCGGTCCTTGTCCACGACCTGCGCCCGGATGCCCTCGACGAGGTCGGGCGAGCTCAGGCAGGCGACGGACACCCGGAACTCGTCGTTGAGCACTTCCTCGAGGCTGCCGGCCTGCCGTGCGCGGCGCAGCGATGTCAGGGTGACCGCGCACGCGGTCGGCGACTTCGAGCGCACCTGCTCGGCCGCCTTCTCCGCCTCGGGCACCCCACTGCCGCGCAGCCGGGCGACGATGTCGGCGACACTGTTCGCCGAGTACGCGGCGTCGATCCAGCCCTGCTGCGCCAGCAACTCCGAGACCGGAGCCGGTTCGGTGAACTGTGCGAGCGCGTCCTGAACCGACGCGGTCGACAGCGCGTCGAGGAACTGCTCGATCTTCTCCGACGGGATGAAGTGGTCGGCGAACCCGCACGCGATCGCGTCGCCGGCACTGAGCCGGGCGGTGGTCAGGGCGATGTGGGTGCCCAACTCGCCCGGGGCGCGGGCGAGCAGGTAGGTGCCCCCGACATCGGGGACGAAACCGATCCCGGTCTCGGGCATCCCGATCATCGACCGCTCGGTGACGATCCGCACGCTGCCGTGCGCCGACACCCCGACCCCACCGCCCATCACGATGCCGTCCATGATCGCCACATACGGCTTGCCGTACCCCGCGATGGCCGCGTTGAGGATGTACTCCTCGCGCCAGAACTCCCGCGAACCGGTGCCCCCGTCCTTGGCGTCGTGGTAGATCGACACGATGTCGCCGCCGGCGCACAGGCCCCGCTCACCCGCACCGGTGATCACCACCGCACGCACCTCGTCGTCGCCGGACCACCCGGCCAAGGCCGCCGCGATCTGCCGCACCATCGCATGATTGAGGGCGTTGATCGCCCTGGGCCGATTGAGCACGATCCGGCCCAGCCCGTCCCGCTTCTCGACAATTACCTCAGATTCAGAATTCACGTAGGTCACCCTGCCGTTCCACTATTTCCGACGACGCTCCGGGCGATGACCACCCGCATGATCTCGTTGCTGCCCTCGAGGATCTGATGGACCCGCAGGTCCCGGACGATCTTCTCGATTCCGTACTCGGCAAGATAGCCGTAACCGCCGTGCAGTTGCAGCGCCTTGTTGGCCACCTCGAAACCGGTGTCGGTGGCGAAGCGTTTGGCCATCGCACACAGTTCGACGACATCGGGAGCGCCGTCCTCGAGCGCGGCCGCCGCCCGCCACAGCAGGGTGCGGGCCGCCTCCAGTTCGGTGCGCATGTCGGCGAGCTGAAACTGCAGCGCCTGCGAGTCGATCAGCGGCGAACCGAACGCCTTCCGGTCCGTCAGGTAGGCGACGGCCCGCTCCAACGCGGTCTGCGCGCCGCCCACCGAGCACGCCGCGATGTTGAGCCGGCCACCGTTGAGGCCGGCCATCGCGATCCGGAAGCCACCGCCCTCGGAACCGAGCAGATTCGCCGCCGGCACCCGCACGTCCTCGAAGATCACCTGACGGGTGGGCTGGGCGTTCCAGCCCATCTTCACCTCGTTCGGCCCGAAGGACAGACCCGGCGACCCCTTGGGGACGATGAACGCCGAAATCCCCCGCGGCCCGCCCTCCCCGGTGCGGGCCATCACCACGTACACATCCGAGGTGCCGGCACCGGAGATGAACTGCTTGACCCCGTTCAGGACGTAGTCGTCGCCGTCGCGGACCGCCCGGGTACTCAGCGCCGCCGCATCCGAACCGGCACCCGGCTCGGTCAGGCAGTAACTGCCCAGCTGATCCATCGAACACAACCCCGGCACCCACGCGCGGCGCTGCTCGTCGGTGCCGAACCTGTCGATCATCCACGTGACCATGTTGTGGATGGAAATGTAGGCGGCGATCGACGGGCACCCCTTCGCGAGCTGCTCGAAGATGCGGGCGGCATCGACACGAGTGAGCTCGGATCCACCCACGTCCTCGCGGATGTAGATCCCACCCATCCCCAACGACGCCGCCTTACGCAGGACGTCCACCGGGAAATGCTTGGCCTGATCCCATTCCACGGCGTGCGGCGCGAGATGCTCGGCCGCGAAGTCGCGGGCAGTGTCGCTGATCGCCCGCTCGTCATCGGTCAAGGTGAACAT